>DAIUDS010000023.1:0-19194 GCA_036845485.1 Jiangellaceae bacterium | reverse complement strand
GGCAGAGCCGGGCCACACTCCTGCTCGACACCCGGGTCAATGCCCATGCGGGGCACGGCCCCGACTCCTCCCTGGAGTACGCAGTCACCACTGCCGCCTCGGTCGGGGTGCACCTCTCCGGCCGCGGCTACGCCGTGCGGCTCGCCACCGACGAGGGCGGGTCGGTGAGCGGTGCCTGGCACGACCCCGGAGGCGGGTCCGCCGCGGCCGAGGTGCCGCTGCTCGATGCTCTCGCCGTCGTCACGGCGACACGCGATGCGTCGGTGGGCCGCTGGCCCGACCTGCTCAGCGGCGCCGGCGCGGCAACCGGCCTGCTGATCGGGATACTCGGCCGCCTCCACCCGCAGGAAGCGGCCCTGGTCGCGAAGCTGCGGCAGGGTTCGACGGCTGCTCTCGCCATCATGCTCGACGCCGTGTCGTGGACGTCGGCAACGCCCGGAGTCGTCGCGGCCGAGCAGAGCCGGCTCGCCGAGACAGCCCAGATCCTGCGGCGCGCCGGCTGGGGCGTCGTCACGGTCGCTCGGGGTGAGCATCTGGCGAGCGTCTGGGAGCGGCTCGGGCTTCACCGGGCGAGCAGCCGTCTCGTTCCGGTTCCGTCGTCGGCCGGCGAGGCCGCCGGCGACGATCTCGGAGGGGTCGCGTGACCGGCCGGAACAGGCTCGCGGTCGTCGGGGCTGTCGCCACCGGGTTGTCGGTCCTGCCGCTCGGGCCGGTCACCGAAAGCCGCGGGTGGACGTTCTCCGCCGCCATCGCCATCGCCTTGGTCGCGGCGACGGGGCTGGTATTGCGCCGCATCCACGTGCGTCGTCTACTCGTCCCGGTTGCTCAGCTGCTTGTGCTGATCTGGTGGTTGGGCGTGCTCGTCGCCAGCGACGTCGCGTGGTTCGTGGTGATACCGAACCTGGCGTGGGCCGAGCGGCTCGTCACCGTGTTCGGAGACGGCCTTGACCAGATCGCCCAGCATGCGGCGCCGACGCCGGTCGAGCGGGGCATACTCCTGCTCCTGGTTGCCGGCGTCGGGCTGGTCGGCCTGCTGGTCGACCTGTTCGCCGTGGAACTTCGCCGGGTCCCGTTGGCCGGAGTGGCGCTGGGCGCGGTGTACGCGGTGGCCGCGTCCGTCATGCCCGGGGGGCTGTCGTGGATCTGGTTCGTCCCGCCCGCAGCGGGCTTCCTGGCCCTGCTGGTCGCCGAAGGGCGAACCCGAGTCGTGCGCTGGGGCCGATCCGCCGGGCCGTCCGCGACGCACACAGGGATCCCGGAGACCGATTCCCTCGCCCGCAACGGTCGTCGCGTAGGCACCGTCGCGATCGTGGCCGCCGTCGCCCTGCCTGCCATTCTTCCGGGCCTGACCGACGGGATCTTCGGGAACGGCGGCGGCTCCGGCGGCGGCAGTGGGCGTGAGATCCGCACGGACAACCCCATCGTCGATCTCAAGGGCGAGCTCGAGCTACCGGACGACGTGGTCACGCTGACCTACACGACGGAGGACCCGAACCCCGGATACATCCGACGGGCGGCGCTGGACGCCTTCAACGGGGAGGAATGGAGGACCTCGAACCGAGAGGTTCCGGAGGCCCAGCGTGTCGCACGTGGGATGGGTCCGCCTCCCGGCCTTAGCCTCACCGAGGATTCCTCTCGAACCGAGTTCCGGTTCGAGGTCGACGACGACAACTACGGGTCCAAATGGCTGCCGGTGCCCTACCCGGCTGCCGACGTCGACATCGAGGGCGACTGGCGCTACGACCGTGCGACCCTCGACGTGGTACCGATGGAGGGCGACGCGGGCGGAGCCACCTACACAGTGCAGAGGCTCGATGTCGCCCTCAGTGCCGAGGCGCTTCGCGCCGCAGGCCCCCCGAGCGAAGAGGTCGACGACATGCTCGTCCTGCCCGACGACCTTCCGCGCGAAGCCGTCGACTGGGCCGAACGGTTCACCGCCGGCGCCACCAGCGCCTTCGACAAGGCAGCGGCGCTGCAGGCGAGGTTCCGCACGCTTTTCGAATACGAGCTCAAGACCGAGCCCGGAACGTCGTCGTCGGACCTGGTCAACTTCCTGGATAACCAGGAGGGCTACTGCGAGCAGTTCGCCGCCGCCATGGCGATCATGGCCCGGATCGTCGGCATCCCGGCCCGGGTCGCGGTCGGCTACTTGCCGGGGGAACAGCAGGAGGACGGCCGCTGGGTCGTGCGGGCCAACGAGGCGCACGCATGGGCCGAGCTGTACTTCGAGGGGACCGGATGGGTCGCGTTCGAGCCGACCCCGTCCACCCGCACCGGCAACGTGCCGGTCTGGACCGTTCCTCCGGAGGATGGCGGGACCGGCACCGGGGATGGCTCCCAGCCGCCGGGAGGGGTTGCTCAACCAGGATCGCCCGACGGCCTGGACCCAGGGCTCCAGCCCGGCGACCTCGGTGGGTCTGCCGACGGCGGGGACGCTTCCGGCGAGTCGTCGCCGTGGCCCGTGGTGGCCATCTCCGCCGGTGCGGTCGCCCTGATCGCCGCCTTGCCGACCGTCGTGGCCCGAACTCGGCGCGGCCTACGATGGCGTAGGGCAGGGCGTGATCCGGTCGCAGCCGCGGAGGCCGCCTGGTCGGACCTGCGCGACACCGTGCGGGACGCCGGCTTCGACTGGAACCTTGCGGCGACGCCACGCGCGACCGGCCGGGAGCTCGCGACTGCTGCCGGCCTAGACGAGGACTCCCGCGACCTGCTCGTCCACCTCGTCACGAGCACCGAAAGAGCCAGGTACTCCACCACACCCGCCGACGCCGAAGGCCTGCGGGAGGACTCCGCCATGCTTCGCCGCACGCTGCTGCGCTCGCGGCCGCTGGGCCGGCGGGTCACGGCCGCGTTGTGGCCGTCGGCCACCGGTGACGCGGTGTTGATGTCGGCCAACCGCGTGGCGGACGCACTCGACTGGACCGATCTAGCCGGCGAGCGGATGCGCGAGCGTGCCGGCCGGCTGCTCCCGGGCCGCCGCTGAAGCGGCGTCAGCGTCCCCCGTGCCTCAACCTCCGCCGCGCGTCAGCGGCCGGGCCCACCTTCGCGGCGCCGCCGCCAGCGCTCCTCCATGCGCTCCATGAATCCACGGCGACGTGCGGTGGCCGAGCGGCTCGGGCGGTGCGACTGCCCCTTCGGGGCATCGGGCGTCGCTTCGAACGTGCCGATCTCGCCGACCTGCGGAACCCTTCGCCACGACGTCACGGCGTACCAGGCCGACGCGAGCATCACGACGAACCCGCCGACACCCAGCGGGATGACCCCGGTGACGGCACCGGTCATGAGCACGACGATGCCGAGCACGAAGACGAACGAGGCCACGACGGCACGCCTGCGGTAACGCCGACGAAGGTCGGCGCCGCGCATGGTCGTGGCGAACTTCGGGTCCTCGGCGTACAGCGCCTGCTCCATCTGCTGGAGTAATCGCTGCTCATGATCGGAGAGAGGCACCGGTCCCTCCATCGGATGCCGTTGGCTTACCTGTCCTCAGCATAGGCCACGACGTGCAACTGCGTGGCGACGACCCGGAGGGCCGGGTCCTGGGAGGCGGCTGCCTCCAGTTCCAGCAGCGCGTGCGCTCTTGCCGGTTCGTCGGCCATGGAACTGGGCACGAGATCGGCGAAGATGCGCACGCCATGCAGCCCATGTACCCGCATCCCCGCACCTTCGAACAGGGCGATCAGAGCTCGCTCGTCGAAGCGTCGCGGGAGCGGGTCACCGTCTCCCCACCTGCCGTCCGGGTCGCTGAGCGCACGGCGTGCGTCGTCGACATGGCCGGCCACGGCACGAGCCAGTGCGGCCGCAGACCGTTGGGCGACCAGAACGCTGGCGAGACCGTGCGAACGGAGCACCGCGGACACCCCGCGGAGGGCATCGCCCGGGTCATCGACCACGTCCAGAACCCCGTGGCAGACGACGACGTCGGCACTTGCCGGCCCGACCAGGTCAGCAAGCCCGGCGGCGTCGCCCTGGATTGCGGTGATCCGGTCGCTCACTCCGGCATCGGCCGCCCTGCGCTCGAGGGCGGCGAGGGCGTCCGGACTGGGGTCGACGACGGTTACGCGGTGGCCCTCCTCGGCGAGCGGTACGGCAAAGCCACCGGTGCCGCCCCCGGCGTCGAGGACGTCGAGCGAGTCACGGCCCGTAGCGGACGCGACCTCTGCCAGCGCCGCGCTGAGGAGGTCCCACGCTCCAGCCGTCCGCACCGAACGGCGCAGCCGCTCCGCCACCCGCACCCCTCCTCGCACCTGGGCAGCGCCCCACCTTAGGCCCGATATGGCACCGGATCGCACCGGAAGCTCCGGGGAGGTGCGCCGCCCGCTAGCTGCAGCCGGACGTGCTGCCGCAGCCCTCGCAGACGTAGCAGCTGCCGGCCGGTCGCATCTTGGTGCCGCAGGTGAAGCACAACGGCGCATCTGTGGACGTACCCTGCAGCAGTTCGAGCAGCTCCGTCGACGTGTGCGCCTGTGCCGGCGCCTGCTTGGCCGTTGCCTCGATGACCTCCTCGGCGCCGATCCCGTCGGCCCCGTCGTCGCCCGACTGCTCCTGCACCGGCCTCTCCACGGGAGCAGATTGCCGCAGCGACTCGACGTCGACCTCCTCGATCGGCGCGTACTCGCCGGTGTCGAGCTGGCGGGCTCGCTCCGCGGCGGTGTGGATGCCCAGCGCCGACCGTGAGTCGAAGGGCAGATGGTCCAGCGCCAGCCGGCGGAAGATGTAGTCGACGACGCTCTGGGCCATCCGCACGTCCGGGTCGTCGGTCATGCCCGACGGCTCGAACCGCATGTTTGTGAACTTCTGGACGTAGGTCTCCAGCGGCACGCCGTACTGCAGCGCGATCGAGATCGCAATGGAGAAGGCATCCATGACTCCGGCGAGCGTCGAGCCCTGCTTGCCCAGCTTGAGGAAGACCTCACCGAGACCGTCGTCGGGGTGGGACCCGGCCGTCATGTAACCCTCCGCCCCACCGACGGTGAACGATGTGGTGCGGCTCGGGCGCGACTTGGGCAGCCGCTTGCGGGTCGGCCGGTACTCGACCACGACCTCGCGATCGGAGCTGCCCGGCGCCGAGGCGGCCTCGGTGCCCGAGCGCTTCGACGCCGACAACGGCTGGCCGACCTTGCAGTTGTCACGGTAGATGGCCAGCGCCTTGAGTCCGAGCTTCCAGCCCTCGAAGTAGATCTTCTCGATCTCCTCGACCGTGGCCGACTCAGGGACGTTCACGGTCTTCGAGATGGCGCCACTGAGGAACGGCTGGATCGCCGCCATCATGTTCACGTGGCCCATGGGCTTGATCGAGCGGGCGCCCATGGCGCAGTCGAAGACCTCGTAGTGCTCGCTCTTCAGCCCCGGCGCGTCGATGACGTGGCCGTGCACGGCGATGTGCTCGACGATCGCCTCGACCTGCTCGTCCTGGTAGCCGAGCCGGCGCAGCGCGCGTGGCACCGTCTGGTTGACGATCTGCATCGAACCGCCGCCGACCAGCTTCTTGAACTTGACCAGCGCCAGGTCCGGCTCGACCCCGGTCGTGTCGCAGTCCATCATCAAGCCGATGGTTCCGGTCGGAGCGAGAAGGCTCGCCTGGGCGTTGCGCCAGCCGTTCTCCGATCCGATCGCGAGGCACTCCTGCCAGACCTCGGTGGCCAGTGCGTGGATCGGCTTGTCGACGTCGTCGAGGGTCCGCAGTGTGTCGTTGGCCGCCGCATGCTTGCGCATGACCCGCTGGTGGGCGTCGGCGTTGCGGGCGTACCCGTCGTACGGACCGACCACATTCGCCAGCTCGGCCGAGCGCTTGTAGGCCGCACCGGTCATCAGCGACGTGATCGACGCCGCCAGCGACCGGCCGCCCTCGGAGTCGTAGCCGTGGCCGGTGGCCATGAGTAGAGCACCCAGGTTGGCGTAGCCGATGCCCAGCTGGCGGTAGGCCCGCGTGGTCTCGGTGATGGCCTCCGTCGGGAAGTCGGCGAACGAGATCGAGATGTCCATAGCCGTGATGATCAGCTCGACGCAGCGGCGGAACTGGTCGGCGTCGAAGCTGCCGTCGTCGCGCAGGAACTTCAGCAGGTTGAGGCTGGCCAGATTGCAGGACGAGTTGTCCAGGCTGAGGTACTCGCTGCAGTTCGCGACGATGACGCCGCTGACGATGTAAGAGTGATTGCGCGGCTCGGTGAGGTTGTACGTCGTCTCGAAGCCCCGCGAACGGCGTGACACCAGCCGAACCGTCTGCCGGACCTGGTAGGCCCGATGACGGTCCACCAGGTCCGTCAGCCGCTGCATCTTCGACGGAAGCGTGAAACCGATCTGAGCGGCGAACTCACGAAGAGACGAGCCCGTGATCCGCAGGTCGTAGGAGGGCCCGTCGGAACCATAGATGGCTTCCGTGCCGTCCTTACGGGTGTAGTGGAACGACGCCGACTTCGTTCCCATGTTGTAGATGCGGGCGGCGATGCCCAACGACGCCAGCAGCTCTTGGACACCCAGCAGAAGCTCTTCGGAGCGGTTACCGAGCCCGACGTAGTGCGTGCCCTTTGCCTGATCACTGACGACGCACCCGTCGGCGTCGAACAATCCCTGAAGGAACTCCACGAGGTGCTCCTCCGGTGCCTCCCAGACGGCAACCGGAATGGTCTTTCTGGCGGCCCGCTCGGTGCTGACTCCAAGCGCCGTCAGGTATGCACGCACGTCGCCCTTGCCGGAACGCAGCTGGACCGTGCCGTTGGCCTGGATGCTGGGCTTGGCTGTGAAGTTGGTCCACTCCGACAGCATCTTCTGGTGCGACGGCAGTATCAGGTCCTGCTCCTCGGACGTGCCATAGACCGTGACCGCGACGTCCTTGGTCAGGCAGCCGTCACCTGTGATCCAGCCCAGGTAGTGCGCCAACCCATCGGCCCACTTCTCCGGCAGCCGCAACGCGGCCGTCCGAGCCACCACGCGTGCCGCCTCAGGCAGATCAGGGGTTGCCGCGCTGCGCGGGGCGTACTCGAACGACCTCACCACCTGGTCGTCCTCGGTCAGGTGCTCCGCCTGCACCCAGCCGCGGTTGGTGGTCCACACCCGGTGGTTCGGCGTGCAGCGAAGCCGAGAACCGTCGCTGAATCGCAGCTCGACGATCTCGTTCGTGCCGGTGACCATGTACTGGCTCGGCGCCGTGGCCAGAACCCGGCCCTGGGCGTCGTCGGCGTTGGTGACGTCATTGGTGTAGACGGAGAACGTCTCTCCGGCCGCCGCGCGGGCGACCAGGTCGCCGATCGCGATCAGACCCTTGTCCGTGACGACCCGCTGATCCGCTGGGAAGCATGGGTTGGATGCCGTGATCCGGCCCGTTTCGGGATTCGTGTGCCAGTCGTTGATCGTGTCGTCGTACTGGATGCCCGGGTCTGCGCACTCCCAGGCGGCCTGAGCCATCTTGCGGAACAGGTTCTTGGCATCGACGGTCTCGATGACGTCGCCGGTCAGCCGCGCTCGGAGGTTGAACGGGTCGCCGTTCTCGACCGCTCGCATGAACTCGTCGGAGACCCGCACGGAGTTGTTTGCGTTCTGGTACTGCACGGACACGATGTCCTTGCCACCGAGGTCCATGTCGAACCCCGCGTCGCGCAGGGCACGGATCTTGTCCTCTTCGCGCGCCTTGGTCTCGATGAACTCCTCGACGTCGGGGTGGTCGACGTCGAGGACGACCATCTTGGCCGCGCGGCGGGTTGCGCCGCCTGACTTGATGGTGCCGGCGCTCGCGTCGGCGCCGCGCATGAAGCTCACCGGCCCGGAGGCCGTGCCACCGGACGAGAGCAACTCCTTGCTGGACCGGATGCGCGACAGGTTCAGCCCGGCGCCCGAGCCGCCCTTGAAGATCAGCCCTTCCTCGCGGTACCAGTTGAGGATCGAGGTCATCGAGTCGTCGACGGCCAGGATGAAGCACGCGCTCACCTGCTGCGGGGACGGGGTGCCGACGTTGAACCAGACCGGCGAGTTGAAGCTGAACACCTGGTGGACGAGCATCCAAGCCAGCTCGTGCTCGAAGATCTCGGCGTCGTCGGGCGTGGCGAAGTACCCGTACTCCTCCCCCGCCATGCGGTAGGTCTTGACCACGCGGTCGACCAGCTGGCGCAGGCTCCACTCGCGGGCGTCGGTGCCCACCGCGCCGCGGAAGTACTTGCTGGTGACGATCGTGGAGGCGTTGATCGACCAGAACTCGGGGAACTCGACGCCACGCTGCTCGAAGACGGTCTCGCCGGTCCGCCAGTTCTGCTGTACGACGTCGCGACGCTCCCAGCTCACCTCGTCGTACGGGTGGACCCCGGGCGTGGTGAAGATCCGTTCGATGGTGAGGCCCCGCGTTGCCTCGGTCGCCTTCGGCCGGCCAGCACGCTTGGCGCCGCCGCCGTCTCGACCCTGGCCGCTCACCGTCTCGGTCATGCCTGCTCCCTTGTCGTGGTCCCCCGCCCGGGCTCCGCCCCGGGTCGTTTCCCTGACGTGTTCACGTCTGTCGCGCCGTGGCCGCGTTCAGCGACCCTGAACTATGTCGTGTTGCGGCTCCGGAACCGTCCCACCGCGCTCCGCTCGCAACATGGTGATCTCGGCCTCGAAGTCGGCCAGGCTGTCGAACCCCCGGTAGACGCTGGCGAAGCGCAGGTAGGCGACCTCGTCGAGCTCGCGCAGCGGGCCCAGGATCGCCAGACCCACCTCGTTGCTCGGGACCTCGGCGGAGCCGGCTGCCCGAATCCGCTCCTCCACCTGCTGGGCCAGCCGCGCGAGCGCGTCTTCGCCCACCCCGCGGCCCTGGCATGCCTTGCGGACTCCGGCGATCACCTTCTCGCGGCTGAACGGCTCGGTGACGCCGCACCGCTTGACCACGGCGAGCGTGACCTGCTCGACGGTGGTGAAGCGTCGATCGCACTCAGGGCACTGGCGACGCCGCCGGATCGCCGTCCCGTCGTCGGCGGTGCGACTGTCGACGACCCGGCTGTCGGGGTTGCGGCAGAACGGACAGTGCACGACGAGCTCCCTCCGACGATCTCGCTCCACTGCAACGACGGCCCTGGCCCGTTCCCTCCGGTGGAGAACCTGTGGATCTCCTGGGGAGAACATGTGGACCACCGACCACAAGCTGTGGACGACTTACACGGCTGTAACTACTAGATATAGGGTTACCGTACGTCGCATCGCTCACCAACGCAACCACGAAAAGCCGCGTGTCGGATGCCCGATCCATCATCGTCTCGGCAGCCGCATCCGGCGGTCGAGGCCTGCCTTTACGGCACTTCACAGCGTCCATCTATCCCGTGAGCGGAACGACCAACACGTCGCCGGTAGCGATGTCGGCACCCGATCGAAGGTCGTTGAGTTCGACGATCGCGTCGATCGTGGCCCGCGGATCCGCGGTGGTGTCGAGACCGCGTGCGAGCTGCCAGAGCGTGTCGCCCGGTCGGACCACCACGGTCGTCGCCCCCTCCGGCGCGGGGTCGGCCGCCAGCCCGGGTCGCAGCATGCCGAAAGCCGCCACGGCGGCCAGCAGCACCCACACAGCGGTCACGACCAGGCGGCCGCGCCGGGTCAGCCGCGAACCGTGCAGGCCGCCTTCGTACGACCGTTCGCACGGTACGGGCCGCGGCCACGCCGCGCGCCGCCCGGGCGCCGACGCCGGGACCGGCCGGACAACACGGGGGGGCTGCGCCGCCGCTGCCCGGCCGGCGGGCAGCTCGGTCGAAACGATCGTCAGGGTGGTCATCGCGTGCCTCCGTACGGCAGTTCTGGCGTGCCGCGCCGGTCGAACTGTAGTTCGATCGAACGCACGTACGAGTTCTACACCCGGGGTCCGACAAAGTCGAGACACGTTCGAACAGGTGTTTGATCGTGTCGGTGAACAGGGCTATCGTCAGGCGCGACAGGACTCGCCGGTAGGCCGGCGGCGACGCTCAGGAGGCGGTCGTGGACACGCAGCGCGAAACTGCATCGGGGCCGGGCGGCACCGTCCATTCCTTCCCCGACACCGAGGATGCCGCGAGCCTCACCCCTCGGCAGCGGCGCGTGCTCGAGGTCATCCATGATGCGGTCGAACGCCGCGGGTACCCGCCGAGCATGCGCGAGATCGGGCAAGCCGCAGGGCTCGCCAGCCCGTCGAGCGTCTCCCACCAGCTGCGGGTGCTCGAGACCAAGGGCTACATCCGCCGCGACCCGCACCGCCCACGCGCCCTGGAGGTGCTCTCCCCGGGCGACCCGGCGGTTGCGGTGCGCTCCACGGCGGCCGACGTCGGCTTCGACGACACCGGCAGCGGCGACGATCGTCCGGTGCCCTCCTACGTGCCTGTCGTCGGACGCATCGCCGCGGGTGCTCCGGTGCTGGCCGAGCAGGCGGTGGAAGAGGTGTTCCCGATGCCCCGGCAGCTGGTCGGCGAGGGCACTCTGTTCATGCTCCGCGTCGCCGGCGACTCGATGGTCGACGCCGCGATCTGCGATGGCGACTGGGTGGTCGTACGCCAGCAGCCGGTTGCCGAGAACGGTGAGATCGTCGCGGCCATGATCGACGGTGAGGCCACCGTCAAGACCTACAAGCGCCGCGACGGCGGCGTCTGGCTGATGCCGCACAACCCCGCGTACGAGCCCATCCCGGGCGAGCAGGCGACGATCCTGGGCCGGGTCGTCGCGGTGATGCGCAAGGTCTAGCCGGCGGTACCGGACGGTTCACCCCCCGGCACACCGGGTATCGCCTCCTGGGAGGAGGCGATACCGGTGCCCAGGTCGAGCGTCAAGGACGAGAAGACGTATCAGAAGCTGCGCAAGAAGGGCGAGAGCAAGGAGAAGTCCGCCCGTATCAGCAACGCGATGGCCGCGGAGGGCAAGTCCAGGGTCAGCCGCCGTGGCGGCAAGCATGGCGACTACGAGGATTGGTCCAAGGACGACCTGATGAAGCGAGCCCGCGACGTCGGGATCGAGGGCCGGTCGTCGATGAACAAGGGTGAGCTGGTCAAGGCGCTGCGGAACCACTGACCGCTTCTACCGTGGCCGCCGAAGGGTCGGCCCCGGTCGCCAAGCGCCGTAGTGCGCTGACGACGATCTGCTGTTCCGTGGTGAACCACATCGGTGGCAGCGAGGCGCGCAGGAAGCCGCCGTACCGGGCCGTCACCAGCCTCGGGTCGAGTACGGCCACCACGCCGCGGTCGCTCGAGCGACGGATCAGCCGGCCGGCACCCTGCGCCAGGAACAACGCGGCGTGAGTCGCGGCCACGGCCATGAACCCGTTGCCGCCCGCGCGCTCGACGGCCCGCTGGCGGGCCGACGACAGCGGGTCGTCCGGCCGCGGGAACGGCAGCCTGTCGATGACGACCAGACGACAGGCTGCGCCCGGGACGTCCACGCCCTGCCAGAGCGAGAGGGTGCCGAACAGACTCGTCCGCTCGTCCTCGGCGAAGCGCCGCACCAGCGTCGCGACCACGTCGTCGCCCTGGCACAGCACCGACATGCCGGGTAGCCGCGAACGAACCGCCTCGGCCGCCTCGACCGCGGCCCTTCTCGACGAGAACAGCCCAAGCGTGCGGCCACCTGCAGCGGACATCAGCTCCGCCAGCGTCTCGACGGCCTCGGGACGCAGACCGTCCCGGCCTGGTACGGGAATGTCGCGCGCGACGTACAGGATCGCCTGCCGCCCGTAGTCGAAGGGCGAGCCGACGTCGATGCCCCGCCACGCCGCCGCCACGTCGCCACCCACCAAGCCGACCGCTCGGGCGACCGTGTCGAACGAGCCGCCGAGCTCCATCGTCGCCGAGGTCGCCACCACCGTCGTCTCGGCGAAGAGCCGGTCGCGCAGGAGTCCCGCCACGGAGAGCGGGGCAACCCGGAGGGCCCGCACACCGCGGTCGCGCTCCTCCACCCAGACGACGTCGCGCTTGTCGTGCGCCGTGACCCGCTCGGCCGTGAGGAACACGTCCTCGACCATGGCCTTCGCTGCCCGCCGGCCGGCCTCGGCCTGCGGGTCCCCGCGCGAGGCCGCGAACCGTGACTGGACCGCGCGCGCGGCGTCGCGCACCGCCTGCACGGCGGCCGCGAGGGCCTGCGGCAGCGAGTCCAACCGGCCCGGCTCGGCATCGCCCAGTGCCCGGCGCAACGCCTCCGCCGCGTCGCTCAGCTCCGCGCTGTCGCCATCCTCCACGGATGAGCGGGCCCGCTTCGCGGTGCGTTCGACGACGCCGGGCCACAGATCCTGGGTCGCGATTCCGGTGACGCGCGCCGCCAGCTCGTGGCCTTCGTCGACGACCACCGCGTCGTGTTCGGGAAGCACTGGCATGCCCTCGAGCGCGTCGATGGCAAGCAACGCGTGGTTGGTCACCAGAATGTCCACGTCGGCGGCGCGGGCCCGGGCGCGTTCGGCGAAGCACTCGCCTCCGTACGGGCACTTCGTCGCACCCAGGCACTCACGCGCGCTGACCGAGATCTGGGCCCAGGCGCGGTCCCCGACGCCCGGATCGAGCCGGTCGCGGTCGCCGGTCCCGGCGATCCTTGCCTGTTCCTCCGCCCACGCCCGGGCCCGGACGACCTCGGCGCCCACAGCCCCGGACGAGCCGCTCATCAGCGGCACCAGCTCGCCCTGGTCGTCGGGCACGCCCTCGCGCACCCGATGCAGGCACGCATAGTTGGCCCGGCCCTTCAGGGTGGCCCAGCGCACAGGCCTGCCCAGGGCCGGCTCGACCGCTTTCGCCAAGAGGGGAAGGTCACGATCGACGAGCTGGGCCTGCAGCGCGAGCGTGGCCGTCGCGACGATGACGGGGGCCTTGGTCTGGTGCGCGTGCAACAGCGCCGGCACGAGATAGGCCAGGGACTTGCCGGTACCCGTGCCAGCCTGAACCAGGAGATGCTCCCCTGAGCCGAGTGCCGCGGCCACGGCATGGGCCATCTCGATCTGTCCAGTCCGCTCGCTGCCGCCGAGCGCCTCGACCGCCGCAGCGAGCAGCTCACGCACCTGCGCTTCGCCGCCGGGACCGGGTTGGCCGTTCACTGGCCGAGGCTATCGAGCCTGCGGCGATGCCGGAATTGCCTGCCCACAGCGACGGTCCGGTGTGCGTCGTGATGGGATCGGTCCCGTGACCTATGACGCCGTGCCCCTGATCCCCCGCGACGTGCTCTTCGGCAACCCCGAACGGATGGCGGCCGCGCTGTCCCCGGACGGGACGTTGCTCGGCTTCGTCGCGCCCGAGGAGGGGGTGCTGAACGTCTGGGTCGGCCCGGCCGACGACCCGGACGCCGCGAAGCCGGTGACCCACGACCGGGGACGCGGAGTTCGCACTTTCGCCTTCTGCCACGACGACCGAACGTTGGTGTATCTGCAGGACACCGACGGCGACGAGGACTGGCGCCTCTACGCGCTCGACCTGGGTTCCGTGGAGGCGCACCTGGTCACCCCCGGCGAGGGCGTGCACGCGATGATCCTCGGGCACAACCGGTGGAACCGGACGACCATGCTGGTCGGCCTCAACGCCGACGACCCGGCCCTTCACGACGTCTACCGCTTCGACCTCGACACCGGTGCCTTCGACAAGGTTGAGACCAACCCGGGCTACGCAGGCTGGCTCGTCGACTCGGACCTGAGCATTCGCGGCGGCGTGACCATGGATGCCGACGGCGGGGCCGTCCTGCATCTGCGGGACCCCGAGTCCGGGACCGACGCTCCGTGGCTGCAGGTCGCTCCGGAGGACGTCGCCACCACCGGTGTTTACGGGTTCAGCCGCGACGGATCGTCGATGTTCCTGCTGTCCAGCGTCGGGGTCAACGCGGCCAGGCTGCTGCGGGTGGATCTCGCCACGGGAAGCGAGACCGTGCTGGCACGGGACGCCGCCTACGACGTCGCCGACGTTCTCAGCGACCCGGACACGCTCGAGCCCCAGTCCATCGTGTTCCTCAAGGAGCGCGAGGAGTGGGTGCATCTCGACCCGGAGTTCGGTGCCGAGGTGGATGCGTTGCGGGACCGGCTGCGCGGCGAGGTCAGCATCTCCCGGGCCGAGCGGAGCGATCGCCGCTGGCTGGTCACCGACACGCCGTCCGACGGGCCGGTCCACTATCACGTCTACGACCGCGACTCCGGGGACCTCACCTTCCTGTTCGCTCACAAGCCGGCGCTGGACTCGTACGAGCTCGCCGTCATGGAGCCGTTCACGCTCACCGCGCGCGACGGGCTCGAACTGCACGGGTACGTCACGCTCCCACCGGGCATGGACGCCCACGGCCTGCCGGCCGTCGTCACCGTCCACGGTGGGCCGTGGGCGCGCGACACCTGGGGGTACGACCCGGAGGCGCAGTGGCTGGCCAACCGCGGTTACGCCTGCGTCCAGGTCAACTTCCGTGGCTCGACAGGCTACGGCAAGGCGTTCGGCAACGCCGGCGACAAGCAGTGGGGCCGGACCATGCACACGGACCTGCTCGACACTGTGGACCATCTCGTCGGCCTGGGCTGGATCGACCGCGACCGGGTGGGCATCTACGGCGGCTCGTACGGCGGCTACGCCGCGCTGGTGGGCGCCGCGTTCACGCCCGACGCCTTCCGCTGCGCCGTCGACATGGTCGGCCCGTCCAACCTCCTGACGCTCCTCGCCTCCGTTCCGGAGTACTGGAAGCCGCAGATCGCGTTCATGTACGCGAAGGTGGGCAACCCCGAGACCGAGCACGATCTGCTCTGGGAGCGGTCGCCGTTGTCCCGGGTGGACAACATCGCAATCCCGGTGCTAGTGGCGCAGGGCAAGAACGACCCCCGGGTCAAGGTGGCCGAGGCCGAACAGATCGTGGGCGCCCTGGCCGAGAAGGGCATCGACCACGAGTACCTGCTCTTCGAGGACGAGGGGCACGGCCTGGCCAAGCCGGAGAACCGGGAACGCTTCTATGCCGCGGTCGAGCGCTTTCTTGCCCAGCACCTCGGTGGCCGCCAACAGGCGGACTGACCTACACGCGATCCTCCGATTGTGCGAAGAGCGTGACCGACGTGACCCTTATGCGGCCGCCGAGCGGCTTGATGGACGTGCGCCGCAGCCGTTCCCTGCCGCAGAGCGGCTTGCAAAGTATGCAGGAATCTCGGGGCGATCAGGCGGCCCGGGCAATGGCCGCCGTGTAGGCCGCCTCGATCTCGCGCAGCACCGCGTCGGTTTCCTCCCGCAGGCGACAAGGTGAGATCGGTAGGACGGTCCACCCAAGAGCGGCCAGCCGAGCACGGCGCCGTTCGGTGCGTTCTGGAGCGTCGCCGAAGCGGTGCCATTCGACGGATTCCATCTCCAGCACGAGCCGGGCCTGCGAGAGGCACGCGTCGGGGTGGATGTCGGCGCCGCGCGGATCGGGCAGCGGCATGTTCCACACGGGTTCAGGCAGGATCTTGCTTCGTAGCACTGTGTCGCGAAGCTCGCACTCAGGTGGGCGGAGCGGCAGCCGGCTACGACGTCTCGGAGTGCGCGTCGTAGCACCGCACTGCCGCTCGACTGCCCCTGCGCCAAGGTCGTGACCAGATGCTGCGGCGTCGTCAAGCCACGCTGCACGACCTCGCGGAGGACGGCCTGAACGGTGCGAAGGCTTCGCTGGTCGCGGCTGGCGTCGACAGCTGCACGCTCGGGCGGCGCACACGGGAACGAATGAACGTCGCGCGGCACGGGCAGCACCCGTGTCCGATGGATCGTCGCGATTGCCATCGGCGCACGCTGCACATGCTCGGGTACCAGGAGCTCGGGTCCACCGGTCGCCGGCACATACCGCAGCCCGTACGCGCGACATGCCGTGGGACCGGTGACCATGGCCTCCGGTCCGGCGTACAACAGAGCCCGCCCGGACCAGATGCCCTTCCTGCGGGCCGGTAAAGGTGGCGTAGACGCCCTTGACGACCCGTTGCCACCGGCCGCCTCGGCCGAGGGCATGACGTAACGCGTGCACGGTCACGCCATGCACCATGGCCTGACGGCGCGTGAGAAGTCCGTCCTGCGCTGCGGCCAGTCGCACGAGTTCGTCGGACATCTTCATGCCGTACACCGTGCCAGCATTGACGAGGCCATTACTAACCCGGCTGTTGCAGTAACGATCTGATCATTGCCGTAACCGGTTACATCGGCGTTCCCAGGCTGTGAAGGCCCTAAACCACCCGTTCCGGGATAAGGTGCAACAGTCCGCTGCGTCCGCGAGGCGTCAGCCGTCAGACTCTGTACGGCATTAGCGCCGCGGCGAGGCCTTCGGAGACCCGGGCGCGCACTCGGGTGCCGCCGGCCTCGTGCTCGACCGAGATGACCTCGCCGGTGCGGTGCATCTGCGACACCAGCTCGCCGTGGTCGTACGGAACGAGCGCCTCGAGCTCAACCGGCGGGCGGGGCAGCCGCTCCTCGATCACGGCGCGGAGCTTGTCGAGCCCGTCCCCGGTGCGTGTGGAGATGGCGACGGGGTCGCGCTCGGTACGCAGCAGCCGGGACACCACGAGCGGGTCGGCGACGTCGATCTTGTTCACGACGACCAGCTCGGGGACATCCTGGGCGCCGATCTCGGCGAGTACCTCACGCACGGCACGAAGCTGGCCCTCCGGGTCGGCATGGGAGCCGTCGACCACGTGCAGCACCAGGTCGGCGTCGGCGACCTCCTCCAGCGTCGAGCGGAAGGCCTCGACGAGCTGGTGCGGCAGGTGGCGGACGAAGCCGACGGTGTCGGCGAGCGTGTAGACGCGGCCGTCGGCCGCCTCGGTGCGCCGGACGGTCGGGTCCAGGGTGGCGAACAGTGCGTCATCGACCAGCACGCCGGCACCGGTCAGCCGGTTGAGCACGGAGGACTTGCCGGCATTGGTGTAACCGGCGATGGCCACTGCCGGAACGGCTCGGCGGCGGCGCTCGCCCCGCTTCGTGTCTCGCGCGGTCCGCATCGCCTTGAGGTCGCGACGCAGCTTGGCCATCCGGGTGCGGATGCGCCGCCGGTCGGTCTCGAGCTTCGTCTCGCCCGGACCCCGGGTGCCCACGCCTCCAGTCGCACCACCGGCGCGGCCGCCGGCCTGGCGGGACAGGTTCTCACCCCAGCCGCGCAGCCGGGCCGCCAGATAGTCGAGCTGCGCCAGCTCGACCTGGGTCTTGCCCTCGCGGCTCTTGGCGTGCTGGGCGAAGATGTCGAGGATCAACGCGGTGCGGTCGACGACCTTGACCTTGACCTTGTCCTCGAGGTTGCGCAGCTGCGCGGCCGAGAGCTCGCCGTCGCAGATCACGGTGTCGGCGCCGGTCTCGAGCACGACGTCGCGCAGTTCGCCCACCTTGCCCGAGCCGACGAACGTGGCAGGGTCTGGCTTGGCGCGCCGCTGAACCAGGCCCTCGAGCACCAGCGATCCGGCCGTCTGGGCCAGGTCCGCCAGCTCGGCGAGCGAGTTCTCGGCGTCGTCGGCGCCACCCTCGGTCCACACACCGACGAGCACAACCCGCTCGAGCCGCAGCCGTCGGTACTCGACCTCGGTGACGTCCTCGAGCTCGGTCGAGAGACCGGCCACCCGGCGCAGCGAGATGCGGTCCTCGAGGTCGAACTCGCCGGTGGTGAGGTCGCCGTCGGGCCCGAGGTCGAGGGCGTCTTCGGCGTCGTGGGGACTCGGGTCGACGTCGTGGGCCGGGTACGGCTGGTCGGCGCGCCGGGAAGAATTCGTCATACTCCTGCTCTCAACAACCGGGACGCGGAGCCGCATTCCGTGTCTCCAGGGTGGCACGCGCCGCCGTGGACAGCACCTGCGTTTCTGTCAGCGCGAGGCCGAGCGGCGTGGTGCGGCCGATGCGGCGATCCGAAGCGCGGCGGCCGCGCGCAACGCGGTGGCCCGACGACCGGCGCGGCTCCTGGCGCGGCGGCGGGACCGCAGCTCGACCTGCGCGAGCAGGGCTTCGCGACGTTCGCGCTGGGAGGCGCTCATGCCACCGCCTTTCGTCCGGAGGTCCGTTCGCACGCTACGTCGGCCCACCGACAGGGCACCTGGGTCGCACGACGCACGTGAACGTCCTTCTATTGGAGGAGACGTTCGACAGTGCTCGGCGGATCCTGTGACCTAGGTCACACCACAGCGAGATCGACCTCTCCGGCGACGCCCAGCTCTGCCGGTCCGGTCAACAACAGCTCACCGTCGGCCCGCTCGGTGACGGTCAATCGGCCACCGGGGACGTCGACGGTGTACGACGTGCCGGGGTCGACGCCGTCACGCCGCATCGCCGCCCAGGCGGCCGCGCAGACACCTGTGCCGCAGGACCGCGTCTCGCCGACCCCTCGCTCCCACACCCGCAACGCGATGTGCCGTTCCCCGCGTGCGACCACGAATTCCACGTTCGCAGCTTCCGGAAAGACCGCCCCCGCCGCCACCTTGGGCGCGACCAGCAGCCGGCCGGCGTCGTCGAGGTCGCCGACGAACACCACGGCGTGCGGGTTCGGCACGAACACGGCGTCGGCCGGCCATGTGCGTTCGCCGACCGTCACCCGAGCAGGCTCGCGGAGCACTACCTGCCTCGTGCCGCCCATCTGCGCCGTAATCGAGCCGTCCGGCTGCTGGCGCACCACCCGGACGCCGCCGCGGGTGCCGATCGGAAGCTCGGGCCCGGCCGCCAGGCCCGTCCGCCACAGGTAACGCGCCATCACCCGGACGCCGTTGCCGCACATCTCGGCCACTGAGCCGTCGGCGTTGCGATAGTCCATGAACCACTCGACGTCGGCGGGAAGGTCGCGCCCTTCGGCGAGCGTTTTGGTCCGGACCACCCGAATGATCCCGTCGGCACCCAGCCCGGAGTAGCGGTCGGTGAGCCGGCGAACCGTTGCCGGGTCGAGGTCTGGGTGGAGCGTTCCATCACGATCCGGCAGAAGCACGAAGTCGTTCTGCGTTCCATGGCCCTTGACGAAGGGGAACCGGCTCTCCACGGTCGACGATCGTAGGCGTTCAGCCACAACGGGCGAGCGCGCGCTCGACCAGGTCGTACGCATCGTAGGGAAGCCATTCGATGCGTGGGTCCTTGCGGAACCACGAGTCCTGCCGACGGCTGAAGCGCCGAGTTGCCCACACGGTCTGGGCCCGCGCCTCGTCCTCGGTCCACTCCCCCGCCAGAAACCTCAGCACCTGGGCGTAGCCCAGCGCCCGGCTGGCCGTGCGGCCGCGGCGCTGGGCTACGCCCAGGTGCTGAGGTTTCTGGCGGGGGAGTGGACCGAGGGCGAGGCGCGGGGAAGGTCCAAACCCAACTGGACCACGCGGTC
>DAIUDS010000022.1:0-19342 GCA_036845485.1 Jiangellaceae bacterium | reverse complement strand
CGAGGCCGCGCTTGACCAGGTTTCCAAGCCTGGTGAAGGTCCACTCAGCATGGTTTACGTGAACAAACTTGGGCCGGGATTTACGCAACAGCGGTGCGTGGTAATCCCGCAGGTCAGGGCATGGTCACCCCGCTCGGACCCGACCCCCGATGGGTCCTAGACTTTGCTCGACGAGGGCTCGTGAATGCGTTCACGAGCGGCCGAGCAGACGGGTGAGGGATAGACGAATGGGCCGCACCGAGGGCGACGCGGACGTCGTCGTCGTCGGCGCCGGACCGGCCGGCTCGACGACGGCGTACTACCTGGCCAGGGCAGGACTTGACGTCCTACTGCTGGAGAAGTCCGCATTTCCCCGGGACAAGGTCTGCGGCGACGGGCTTACCCCACGAGCAGTTCGCCAGCTCACCCGGATGGGTGTCGACACCACGGGTCCCGGCTGGATCCGAAACCACGGCCTGCGGATCGTGGCCGGCGGTATGCGGCTGCACATGCCCTGGCCCGACCTCGCCAGCTACCCCGACTACGGGCTGGTCCGGACCCGTTCCGACTTCGACGAGACCCTGGCCCGGCACGCGGAGAAGTCCGGTGCCCGGCTCCAGGAGCGCACGTCCGTCACGGGTCCCATCCTGGACGACCGCACCGGCCGGATCGTCGGTGTCACGGCCCGCCCCCTCGACGACGACGGCCGTCCCGCCGGTCCGGCCCTGACATACCGGGCCCCGCTGGTGGTGGCCGCCGACGGGGTCTCATCCAGGTTGTCCACGGCGATGGGGGTCCACAAGCGTGACGACCGGCCGATGGGTGTCGCAGTCCGGACGTACTACACGACCCCCCGTCATGACGACGACTGGATGGAGTCGTGGCTCGAGCTGCCCGAGAAGGATCAGCACGGCCGCGAAGGCCTTCTGCCGGGATACGGCTGGATCTTCGGTACCGGGAACGGCACCAGCAACGTCGGCCTCGGCGTGCTCAACACGTCCAAGGCGTTCGGCCGGGTCGACTACCGGGAACTGCTCCGTCGTTGGGTCGCCCAGACGCCGGAGGAATGGGGCTTCACCGAGGAGAACCAGGTGGGCGACATCCGGAGCGCGGCCCTGCCCATGGCCTTCAACCGGCAGCCGCACTACACCCGGGGGCTCTTGCTCGTCGGTGACTCCGGCGGGATGGTGAACCCTTTCAACGGCGAGGGAATCGACTACGCGATGGAAGCGGCCAGCCTGGCGGCGACCGTCATCGCCGATGCCCGAGCGGAGCGCACGGCGGGCGGGCACGAGCGTGTCCTGTGGACATATCCGGCCGCGCTGAAGCGGGACCACGGTGGGTACTTCACGCTGGGCCGGATTTTCGTGAAGCTGATCGGCGACCCTCGGATCATGAAGCTGTGCACACGGCACGGTCTGCCCCACCCGACGTTGATGCGGTTCACGCTCAAGCTCCTGGCCAACCTCACCGACCGTCACGACGGCGATGTGATGGACCGGATCGTCAATGCGCTGACCCGATTGGCACCGGCAGCGTGATGAGGGAGAAGAAGTGATCTGCTGCTGCACACGCCCTAGCATGGGCAGCCGTGTGCGCGAGCCGCGGGCACGCATGCTCGAGGGCCGCGGCACGGGAGCAGGAGAGGGGAACGGGTGAACCCGTACGTTCCGATCATCGTGCTCGGCGTGGTCGCCGGGGGCTTCGTCGTCACGTCGATCCTGCTGGGCGCGCTCACCGGCCCCAAGCGCTGGAACCGGGTCAAGGTCGACTCCTACGAATGCGGCATCCAGCCGACGCCGCAGCCGGTCGGCGGCGGCCGTTTCCCGATCAAGTACTACCTGACCGCGATGCTGTTCATCATCTTCGACATCGAGATCATCTTCCTGTACCCGTGGGCGGTCAGATTCGACGCCCTGGGCGTTTTCGGGTTGGTCGAGATGGCACTGTTCATCCTCACCGTCTTCGTCGCGTACGCGTACGTGTGGCGCCGTGGCGGACTGGACTGGGACTAGGCGGAATCCGGCATGGGAATCGAAGAGAAGCTGCCGAGCGGCATCCTGCTCACGAGTGTCGAGAAGCTCGCCGGATTCATGCGCAAGAGCTCGGTCTGGCCGGCCACGTTCGGGCTGGCCTGCTGTGCGATCGAGATGATGGCCTTCGGCGGTCCCCGCCACGACTCCGCGCGGTTCGGCATGGAGGTCTTCCGGGCATCGCCGCGGCAGGCCGACCTCATGATCGTCGCAGGCCGGGTGAGCCAGAAGATGGCTCCCGTGCTGCGCCAGATCTACGACCAGATGCCCGAGCCGAAGTGGGTCATCGCGATGGGTGTCTGCGCGAGTACGGGCGGCATGTTCAACAACTACGCGATCGTGCAGGGCGTCGACCACATCGTGCCGGTGGACATCTACCTGCCGGGCTGTCCGCCGCGGCCGGAGATGCTGATGCACGCGATCCTCAAGCTGCACGACAAGATCGCGCACATGCCACTCGGCTCGAACAAGGAGCAGGCCCACGCCGAAGCCGAACTGGCGGCGCTGGAGGCGGCGCCGACGCACGAGATGAGGGGCCTGCTGAGCCGATGAGCGACGACAAGGCGCCAGCGCAGGATGAAGCGACGGCGCCGGCAGCCGGTCGCGATGAGCCGGAGTCCGCGCCCGGTGATGATGCCACTGGGCGCCCTGCTCAGAGCGCCGAGACGACCACCGCCGGGGCGGGCAACCTTCCGGCCGAGGTCGCCGAGGCCGGTGTGCCCGGGCCCCCGCCCGCGCATCCCACGCGCCGGGGCATGTTCGGCGCCCCGGATGCCGGAGACACGACCGGCTACAACCGCGTGGTGGTCCGCGACACCAATCCGATCCGGCACGGATCCACGCCCAGGCCTTGGGGGCCCGAGTTCGACGAGATCGGCGACGCCCTGGAGACAGCGCTGGGCGACGGCGGATTCGGCCGCGCGATCGAGCGGGCGCTGGTGGACCGGGGCGAGCTCACGCTCTTCGTCCGCCGTGAGCACCTGCTCGAGGTCGCCCGCGCGCTGCGCGACGACCCGGCGCTGCGTTACGAGATGTGCCTCGGGGTCGACGGCGTCCACTACCCGGGCGAGGCCGGACGCGAGTTGCACGCCGTCTACCCGTTCCTGTCGATCACCCACAACCGCCGGATCCGGGTCGAGGTGACCTGTTCTGACCTCGACCCGCACATCCCGTCGATCGTAGAGCTGTACCCGGCCAACAACTGGCACGAGCGCGAGACGTTCGACTTCTTCGGGATCGTCTTCGACGGTCACCCGGCATTGACCAGGATCCAGATGCCCGACGACTGGCCGGGCCACCCGCAACGCAAGGACTATCCCCTCGGCGGCATTCCCGTCGAGTACAAGGGCGCGACCATCGCCCCGCCCGACGAACGGAGGGCGTACACGTGACCGAGGACGTCACCTTCACCGCACCACCCGACCCCGGTGCGCCGACCGACGCTTATGCCGGGGTCCGCGAGACCACCGAGGGCGAGGTCTACAACGTCACCGGCCAGGACTGGGACGACGTCGTGGGCGCGGCGACAGCCGGCGAGGAGCGGGTCGTGGTCAACATGGGCCCGCAGCACCCTTCGACGCACGGCGTGCTCCGGCTGATCCTCGAGCTCGACGGCGAAACGGTGACCCAGGCACGGGCCGGGATCGGCTTCCTGCACACCGGCATCGAGAAGAACATGGAGTACCGCAACTGGACCCAGGGCGTCACGTTCTGCACCCGCATGGACTATCTGTCGCCGTTCTTCAACGAGGCCGCCTACGTCCTGGGCATCGAGCGGCTGCTCGGCGTCACCGACCAGATCCCGGAGCGGGCCACGGTCATTCGGGTGATGATGATGGAGCTCAACCGGATCGCCTCCCACCTGGTGGCCATCGCCACCGGCGGCATGGAGATCGGCGCACTCACCATCATGACGATGGGGTTCCGGGAGCGCGAGCGGACGCTCGACCTGTTCGAGCTCATCTCCGGCCTGCGCATGAACCACGCCTACATCCGGCCCGGCGGCGTCGCCCAGGACCTGCCGCCCGGTGCCGTCGAGAGCGTCCGTGAGTACATCCGGTGGATGGACAAGCACCTCCCGCAGTACGAGGAGTTGCTCAACGAGAACCCGATCTTCCGCCGTCGCACCGAAGGCATCGGCTACCTCGACCTGACCGGCTGCACGGCGCTGGGCCTCACCGGACCGGTCCTGCGCTCGACCGGCCTGCCGTACGACCTGCGCAAAGCCCAGCCCTACTGCGGATACGAGACGTACGACTTCGATGTGCCGGTGCGAGACACGTGTGACGCCTATGGGCGCTACCGCATCCGGGTCGACGAGATGCGTGAGTCAGCGCGGATCGTCGAGCAATGCCTCGACCGGCTCGAGCCGGGCCCTGTCATGATCGCTGACAAGAAGATCGCCTGGCCGGCACAACTCGCCCTCGGCGGCGACGGCCTGGGCAACTCCCTCGACCACATCCGGCACATCATGGGCGAGTCCATGGAGGGCCTGATCCATCATTTCAAGCTGGTGACCGAAGGGTTCCGGGTTCCGGCAGGACAGGTGTACGAGGCCGTCGAGTCGCCGCGCGGCGAGCTGGGCGTCCATCTCGTCTCCGACGGTGGCACCCGCCCTTGGCGCGCACACTTCCGCGATCCGTCGTTCAACAATTTGCAGGCCGTCTCGGCCATGTGCGAGGGCGGCATGGTGTCCGACGTGATCGTGGCTGTGGCCAGCCTCGACCCGGTGATGGGCGGTGCGGATCGGTGACCGCAACCACCAACCTAGGTGACGAAACAAGGCGCGAATTAAGGGAGATCATCGCTCGCTACCCGCAGCCACGGTCGGCCCTGCTGCCGATGCTGCACCTGGTCCAGGCGTACGAGGGCTACGTGACGCCGGCCGGGATCGAGATGTGCGCGCAGGAGCTGGGCCTGACCGAGGCCGAGGTGTCCGCGGTCGCCACCTTCTACACCATGTACAAGCGCCGTCCGGTTGGTGAGTATCACGTGGGCGTCTGCACGAACACGCTCTGCGCGATCATGGGCGGCGACGTTATCTGGTCCGAGCTCACCGAAGAACTCGAGATCGGACACGACGAGACCACCGACGACGGCACGATCTCCCTCGAACATGTCGAGTGCAACGCGGCGTGCGACTTCGCGCCCGTGGTGATGGTCAACTGGGAGTTCATGGACAACCAGACCCCGCAGTCGGCCCGCGAGCTGGTGGACAGGCTGCGGGCCGGGGAGGAAGTCCGCTCCACCCGGGGGCCTGCGATCTGCACGTGGCGTGAGGCGTCTAGGGTTCTGGCCGGCTTTCCGGACGGTCGTGCTCACGAGGGCGCCCAGGCCGGTCCAGCGAGCCTGGCGGGGCTCGCACTGGCCCATGAGCAAGGCTGGCAGGCGCCAGAGGGTGGAACGCCAGCGATAGAGGCCGGCCGGAAGGGGGGCGGGACGTGACCACGCTGACCCCGGTCATGTCCGCTCGCTGGCACGACACGGACGCCTTCTCGCGCGCGGGTTACGAGCGACACGACGGCTACCAGGGCCTGCGCGCCGCTGTGCAGCGTCCGCCCGCCGACATCACCACGCTGGTCAAGGACTCCGGTCTGCGCGGCCGGGGTGGCGCGGGTTTTCCCACCGGCATGAAGTGGAGCTTCATCCCGAAGGACAGCCCCAACCCGACCTACCTGGTGGTCAACGCCGACGAGTCCGAGCCGGGAACATGCAAGGACATCCCGCTCATGCTCGCGACCCCGCACCTGCTTGTCGAGGGCACGATCATCTCGGCCTACGCGATCGGCGCGCACTACGCGTTCATCTACGTCCGCGGCGAGGTTCTGCACGTTGTCCGTCGTCTGCACTACGCCGTCGCCGAGGCCTATGACGCGGGTTACCTGGGCACGGACATCCTCGGCTCCGGCTTCGACCTCGACATCGTGGTACACACCGGTGCGGGCGCGTACATCTGCGGCGAGGAGACGGCCCTGCTCGACTCGCTGGAGGGCCGCCGCGGCCAGCCGCGGCTGCGACCGCCGTTCCCAGCCGTCGCCGGGCTGTACGCGTCGCCAACTGTGATCAACAATGTCGAGACGATCGCGTCCGTGCCCTCGATCCTCACTCAGGGCGTCGACTGGTTCCGGTCCATGGGCTCGGAGAGGTCGCCCGGATTCACGCTCTTCTCGCTGTCCGGGCACGTGACCCGTCCCGGCCAGTACGAGGCTCCGCTGGGGATCACACTGCGCGAGCTGCTCGAGATGGCCGGCGGCGTCCGCGAGGGTCACGAGCTCAAATTCTGGACGCCGGGCGGGTCGTCGACGCCGCTGCTGACGAGCGACCACCTCGACGTGCCGCTCGACTACGAGGGTGTGGCGGGCGTGGGCTCGATGCTCGGCACCAAGGCCCTGCAGATCTTCGACGACAGCACCTGCGTTGTTCGGGCTGTTCTGCGCTGGGTGGAGTTCTACAAGCACGAGTCGTGCGGCAAGTGCACGCCCTGTCGCGAGGGCTTCTGGTGGCTGGTACAGATCCTCGAGCGGCTCGAAAAGGGCGCGGGCACCGAGGCCGACCTGGACAAGCTGCTCGACCTGTCCGACAACATCGCCGGCCGGTCGTTCTGTGCGCTCGCCGACGGTGGCGTGGCGCCGATCACCTCGTCGTTGCAGTACTTCCGCGACGAGTACCTGGCTCATTTTGAGGAGGGCCGCTGCCCGTTCGACCCGGCCGAGTCGACCCTGTTCGCCGCGAGCGCGGGAGCCACCCGATGACCGTCACGTCGCAGCCCGAGACCGGCGCCGTCGAGCAGACGGCGAATCTCGTCACGCTGACGATCGACGGGTTCGAGGTCAGCGTGCCCGAGGGCACGCTGCTGATCCGGGCTGCGGAGCTACTGGGAATCCAGATTCCTCGGTTCTGCGACCACCCCCTGCTCGACCCGGTCGGTGCCTGCCGCCAGTGCCTGGTCGAGGTCGTGGACGCCGGCAACGGGCGTGGCATGCCCAAGCCGCAGGCGTCGTGCACGATGAGCGTCGCTCCCGGCATGACGGTCAAGACGCAGCTGACGTCGCCGGTGGCCGACAAGGCCCAGCAGGGGATCATGGAGTTCCTGCTGATCAACCACCCCCTCGACTGCCCGATGTGTGACAAGGGCGGCGAGTGCCCGTTGCAGAACCAGGCGATGAGCAACGGCCGCGGCGAGTCCCGCTACGAGGGCAAGAAGCGGACCTACCCCAAGCCGGTCGCGATCTCCAGCCAAGTGCTGCTCGACCGGGAGCGCTGCGTGTTGTGCGCCCGGTGCACCCGGTTCTCGGTCGAGATCGCGGGCGACCCGTTCATCGAGATGCTCGAGCGTGGTGCGCTGCAGCAGGTCGGCATCTATGAGTCGGAGCCGTTCGAGAGCTACTTCTCTGGGAACACCATCCAGATCTGCCCCGTGGGCGCCCTCACGTCGGCGGCGTACCGGTTCCGCTCGCGCCCGTTCGACCTCGTCTCCGTGCCCTCTGTCGCGGAGCACGACGCCTGCGGCAGCGCGATCCGGGTCGACCACCGGCGCGGCGTGGTCATGCGCCGGTTGGCCGGTGACGACCCGGAGGTCAACGAGGAGTGGATCTCGGACAAGGACCGCTTTGCATTCGCCTACGCCGGCCTGGCCGACCGGCTGACTCACCCCATGGTGCGCAACGAACAGACCGGCGAACTGGTCACCGTCTCGTGGCCGGAGGCGCTGACGGTGGCCGCTCGGGGCCTTGCGGAGGCTCGCGGAGCGGGTGGCGTCGGAGTGCTCACGGGCGGCCGTCTCACCGTCGAGGACGCCTACGCGTACGCCAAGTTCGCCCGGGTCGCCCTCGGCACCAATGACATCGACTTCCGGGCCCGGGTCCACTCCGCCGAGGAGGCGGACTTCCTGGCCGGCCTCGCAGGTACCGGCGTTGGCGTCACGTATTCGGACCTGGAGAACGCCTCCGCGGTCCTGCTGGTGGGCCTCGAACCCGAGGAGGAGGCCGCCATGGTCCTCCTCCGGCTGCGCAAGGCTGTTCGAAAGAACGGGACGGCTGTCTTCGCGGTGGCGCCATTCGTGAGCCGCGGCCTGACGAAGGTGTCCGGCGCTCTCATCCCGGCCGCGCCCGGCACCGAGGCCGAGGTGTTGCAGGCCGTCGTGGACGGAGACAGCAAGGTCGGCGATCTGGCGACGGTGCTGGGAGGCCCGGGCTCGGTCGTCCTGGTGGGCGAGCGGCTGGCCGGTGTACCCGGTGCGCTGTCGGCGGCTGTGCGCGTGGCCGAGACCACGGGCGCACGGCTCGCCTGGATTCCGCGCCGGGCCGGCGAGCGCGGTGCGGTCGAGGCCGGCGCCCTTCCCACCCTGCTACCCGGCGGACGCCCGGTCGACGACCCTGAGGCGCGTGTCGACGTCGGCACGGTGTGGGCGGTGGGCACGCTGCCCCCGCTGCCGGGACGCGACACATCCGGCATACTCGCGGCGCTGGCCGACGGGTCGCTCTCGGGTGTGGTCGTCGGCGGTGTCGAGCTGGCCGACCTGCCCGACCCGGCGGCCGCCCGCGCAGCGCTGGATGCCGCCGGCTTCGTGGTGAGCGTGGAGGTCCGGCGCAGCGACGTGACCGAGCTGGCAGACGTCGTCCTCCCGGTCGCGCCGGTCGCCGAGAAGTCCGGCACGTTCCTCACCTGGGAGGGGCGCGAACGGCCCTTCCCGGCCGTGTTCCCGGATTCCAGCGCCATGCCCGACGGGCGGGTGCTGTCCGCGCTTGCCGACGAGCTCGGCGTGCGCCTCGGGTTGCCCACGGTCGAGGCTGCGCGGGCCGAGCTGGCCGAGCTCGGCAGGTGGGACGGTACCCGCCCGGACGCACCCACCGCCGACGCAGCCGAGCCACCGGCCCCGGGCACCGGCGAGGCGGTACTCGCGACCTGGCGGATGCTCCTCGACCTGGGCCGCCTGCAGGATGGCGAGCCGTATCTCGCCGCGACTGCCAGGGGGCCGGTGGCCCGACTGTCTGCTACCACCGCGGCGGAGATCGGCGTCGTCGTCGGGGACTCGGTCACGGTGAGCACGACGACCGGGACGGTTACCCTCCCGCTGGAGGTCACCGAGATGCCCGACCGGGTGGTCTGGGTGCCGGCGAACTCGCCCGGGTCGCGCGTACACCTCGATCTGAATGTGACGGCTGGAACCCTCGTGGGGATCGCTGCGGCCACCACCGAGGTCACCCGCCGCGACGACGAGATCGGAGGCCCGCTGTGAGCACGCCGGGTCAGGTCGCCGCGCAGAGCACGGACACGATCGCGGGTTTCGGCGACGACCCGTGGTGGTTGATCCTGATCAAGTCCGTTGCCATCTTCGTGCTGCTCCTGCTTCTCACCCTGTTCAACATCGTCTTCGAGCGCAAAGTCGTGGCCCGGATGCAGCATCGGGTCGGCCCGAACCGCACCGGGCCATGGGGCACCCTGCAGAGCCTTGCCGACGGCATGAAGCTCATCCTCAAGGAGACGATCACCCCGAGGGGCATCGACCGGGTCGTGTACATCCTCGCCCCGGTCATCGCGGCGGTCCCGGCGTTCCTGATCTTCTCGGTGATCCCGATGGGCCCGGAGGTCTCGATCTTCGGTGAGACCACCCCGCTGCAGCTGACGGACATGCCGGTCGCGGTGCTGTTCGTTTTCGCGGTAACGTCCGTTGGCGTCTACGGGATCGTTCTCGGCGGGTGGGCGAGCGGCTCGACGTATCCGCTGCTAGGCGGGATCCGTTCCTCGGCGCAGGTCATCTCCTACGAGATCGCGATGGGCCTCTCGTTCGTCGCCGTGTTCCTGTTCGCCGGTTCCATGTCCACGTCGCAGATCGTCGATGCCCAGGCCGGCGGTGGCACTTTCGAGCTGTTCGGGGCCACACTCTCGCTGCCGTCGTGGTACGCGATCGTCCTGCTGCCGTCGTTCCTCGTGTACCTGATCTCGATGATCGGTGAAACCAACCGGGCGCCGTTCGACCTGCCAGAGGCAGAGGGTGAGCTGGTGGCCGGGTTCATGACCGAGTACTCGTCGGTGAAGTACATGATGTTCTTCCTCGCCGAGTACATCAACATGGTCAACGTCTCCGCGCTCGCGACGACATTGTTCCTCGGAGGCTGGCGTGCGCCGTGGCCGATCTCGGCGGTCGGCGACGGGGTCTTCAACACCGGTTGGTGGCCGCTCCTGTGGTTCCTGGCCAAGGTCATCCTGCTGATCTTCGTCTTCGTGTGGTTGCGCGGGACGCTGCCGAGGCTGCGTTACGACCAGTTCATGCAGCTCGGCTGGAAGGTTCTGATCCCAGGCTCGCTGGCATGGATTCTGCTGGTCGCGGTCATGCGGCTGGTCTCCAACGAGGGGATCGAGCGCAGGGACATCTTGATCTGGGGCGGCGGGGCCATCGCCGTGGCCATCGTCCTCAGCCTGCTGATTCCCGAGAGCAAGCCGGAGCCGGACGAGATGCAGGCAGCCGGGGACGAGTTCGACGCGTTCGCCGGTGGATACCCGGTGCCGCCCATGCCCGGCCAGCGGCTGGAGCCACCGGTCGCGGTCACGGCCCGGGCCGCCGGACCCGGCGATACGCCTTCATCGAGCAGCGGCCCCGAGGAGGGCACCGGTGCCTAGATTCCTGGACCCCGTGGCAGGCTTCGGTGTGACGTTCCGGACGATGTTCCGGAAGGTCGTCACCGAGCAGTACCCCGAGCAACGGCATACCGTCGCACCGAGGTTTCACGGCCGCCACCAGCTCAACCGTCACCCGGACGGGCTGGAGAAGTGCATCGGCTGCGAGCTGTGTGCGTGGGCGTGCCCGGCCGACGCCATCTACGTCGAGGGGGCGGCCAACACCGAGGACGCGCGCTACTCGCCCGGCGAGCGCTACGGCCGCGTCTACCAGATCAATTACTTGCGTTGCATCTTCTGCGGCTTGTGCATCGAGGCGTGCCCGACCCGGGCGCTCACCATGACCAACGAGTACGAGCTCGCCGACGACAGCCGGGAAGCGCTGATCTACGAGAAGCAGGATCTGCTGGCACCGTTGTTGGCCGGCATGGAGGAGCCGCCGCACCCGATGCGGCTCGGTGACGACGAGCGTGACTACTACCTGCGCTCCGGCGTGCGCGGTCAGCGGGCAGAGGGGGCGGCGACGTGAGCCTCGAGGTCTCCGCAGCCGCAGCCGGTGTGCTGGCGCAGGCGGTCGAGTCCGGCGGCCACACCGGCGAGACCGTGCTGTTCTGGATCGTCGGCCCGATCGCCGTCCTGGCCGCCCTCGGTCTCGTGATATCGCGGAGTGCCGTTCACGGTGCGCTTTTCGTCGCGGTGACGATGCTGTGCCTCGCCGTGCTCTATCTGGCTCTGGAGGCGCCGTTCCTGGGCGTCGTGCAGATTGTCATCTACACCGGCGCGATCATGATGTTGTTCCTCTTCGTGATCATGCTCGTCGGAGTCGACGCGAGCGACTCCCGCGTCGAGACGATTCGCGGCCAGCGGGTGGCGGCCGTATTCGCGGGTCTGGGGCTCGGCGTACTGCTGGTCGCCGTCGTCGGAAACGCGCTGCTCACCGAGCCGGTCGGGATGGCGGCTGCCACTCCGGACGGCAACGTCGCCGGCATTGCCGATCGGATCTTCTCCCGCTACGTCTGGGCCTTCGAGGTCACCAGTGCCCTGCTGATCACCGCGGCGCTGGGGGCAATGGTCCTCACGCACCGCGAGCGCTTCCTGCGTCGCCGCACCCAGCGGGAGCTGTCCGAGGAGCGCTTCCGAACCGGTGGCATGGCGGCATCGCCCCTACCGAACCCGGGCGTCTACGCCCGTCACAACGCGATCGACACCCCCGGACTGCTGCCGGACGGCACACCGAGCGAGCTGTCCATCTCCAAGGTCCTGGTCGCCCGCGGCACGGTACGCACGACCGAGGAGGTCGCCGGGGAGGTCGACCAGCTGGAACGGCAGGTCGAGGAGCTGACGGGGGAGCCGCTGGAGCGCACCGACGAGGCGGGAGGCGAGCGGCCATGAGCCCGACGCCGTACCTGCTGCTCGCGGCGATCCTGTTCACGATCGGTGGCGCCGGCGTGCTGCTGCGCCGGAATGCGTTGATCGCATTCATGAGCGTCGAGCTCATGCTTAACGCCTGCAACCTGGCGTTCGTGACCTTCGCCCGGATGCACGGTGACATCGACGGGCAGATCGTCGCCTTCTTCGTCATGGTGGTCGCTGCCGCCGAGGTCGTCGTCGGGTTGGCGATCATCGTGACCATCTTCCGGACCCGCAGGTCGGCGTCGGTCGACGACGCCAGCCTGCTCAAGTTGTGAGGGGCAACGTGGGTGTTGCGTCTGCGCTCGGTGGCCAGACCACAGAGCAGGCGGTAGCCGCCGCCGACGGCGTCTTCTCCGCGACGTGGCTGCTCATCGCGCTCCCCCTGCTCGGGGCTGCGGTCCTCCTCCTCGGCGGGCGTCGCCTCTCACGCATCGCACCGGTGCTGGGGTGTGTCGCACCGCTGGCGTCGTTCGTGTTCGCCGCCGTGCTCTTCGTCGCCATGCTCGGTCGCGACAGCACCGACCGGGCCCTGTCCCAGCAGCTGTGGGACTGGTTCTCCGTCGGGGGCTACGACGTCTCGGTCGGCCTCCTGCTCGACCAGCTCTCGATGGCGTTCGCGCTGCTGATCACAGGTGTCGGCTCATTGATCCACGTGTACTCGGTCGGCTACATGGAGCACGACGAGAACCGCCAGCGCTTCTTCGGATACCTCAACCTGTTCGTCGCGGCCATGCTGCTGCTGGTCCTGGCCGATGACTACCTGATCCTCTACGTGGGCTGGGAAGGCGTCGGGCTGGCGTCGTTCCTGCTCATCGGGTTCTGGCAGCACAAGGACTCGGCAGCCGTCGCGGCCAAGAAGGCGTTCGTGGTCAACCGGGTCGGCGACTTCGGCATGACGCTGGCGATCATGTCCATGGTCGTGGTCTTCGGCACGACGGCGTTCTCCGGCGTCTTTCCCAATGCACTGGGCGCCTCGGAGGGCTGGCTGGTCGCCCTCGGGCTCCTGCTGCTGCTCGGGGCGTGCGGCAAGTCAGCGCAGTTCCCGTTGCAGTCCTGGCTGCTCGACGCGATGGAGGGCCCGACGCCGGTATCGGCTCTGATCCATGCCGCGACGATGGTCACCGCCGGCGTCTACCTGGTCGTGCGGTCCGCCGCGATCTACGCGGGAGCTGAGGTGGCCCAGACGGCGGTCGTGATAGTCGGCGCAATCACGTTGTTGATGGGCGCGATCATCGGATGCGCGAAGGACGACATCAAGAAGGTGCTGGCCGGCTCGACGATGAGCCAGATCGGATACATGATGCTCGCCGCGGGTCTCGGGCCGGCCGGCTATGCCCTGGCCATCTTCCACCTGCTTACGCACGGCTTCTTCAAGGCAGACCTCTTCCTCGGCGCCGGTTCGGTCATGCACGGCATGAACGACGAGGTGGACATGCGGCGCTACGGGGCTCTGCGGCGGGCCATGCCGGTGACGTTCGTGACCTTCACTGCCGGTTACCTAGCGATCATCGGGTTCCCCCTGTTCGCGGGCTACTTCTCCAAGGACCGGATCATCGACGCGGCATTCGCCGACAACCTTGTGTACGGGCTCTGCGCGCTGGTCGGTGCGGGCATCACGGCGTTCTATATGACCCGGCTCATGCTCATGACGTTCTTCGGCTCCAAGCGATGGGCGGACGACGCTCATCCGCACGAGTCACCGCAGGTCATGACCGCCCCGCTGTGGGTCCTGGGCGCACTGTCTGCGATCGGTGGGGCGGGGCTGCTATACCTCGGCGGCGGGGTGATCGACTGGCTCGAGCCGGTGACGGGTCTCGAGGAGCATGAGCTGGGGATCCCGGTCTGGGCCATGACGGTGATCATCCTCGCGGTGGTCGCGGTCGGTGTAGCCGTCGGCTGGCTGATCTTCGGCCGGCAGCCGGTTCCCGTGACGGCGCCGCGCGGATCCGTCGTCACGGTCGCGGCCCGTCGCGATCTCTACGGCGACGCAGTCAATGAGGCGCTGCTCATGCGGCCGGGCCAGTACCTCACCCGTTCGTTGGTCTATCTGGACAACCGCGGCGTCGACGGCGCCGTGCTGGGCACGGCCGCTGCCATGGGCGACCTGTCGTCGCGGCTGCGCCGATGGCAGACCGGGTTCGTTCGCTCCTACGCCTTGTCGATGCTCGCCGGCGCGGCGATCGTCGTCGTGGCCATGCTCCTGGTGAGGCTGCCGTGACCTTTCCGTGGCTGACAACGCTGATCGCCGTGCCGGCGCTCGGTGCCATTCTCACGGTGCTGGTCCCGCGCGGCATGGAGCGTCCGGCGAAAATGCTGGGGCTCTTCATGGCGGGTGTCACCGCGATCCTCGCCGCGATCGCAGCCATCGCGTTCGTCAACGACGGGTCGGCGCTGCAGTTCGTCGAGGAGTATTCCTGGGTCGAGTCGTTCGGCATGTTCTACGCGCTCGGGGTCGACGGCCTGTCGCTCGTGCTCATCCTGCTCACTGTCGTCGTCACCCCGATCGTGCTTATGGCGATGTGGCGCGAGGCGGAGGCGGAACGGCGGAACCCCAAGCCGTTCTTCGCGCTCGTGCTCCTGCTCGAGGCCATGATTATCGGCGCGTTCGCCGCCAAGGACGTCCTGCTCTTCTACATCCTGTTCGAGGCGATGCTGATCCCGATGTACTTCCTGATCGGGTACTTCGGCGGGCCGCAGCGCCGATACGCCGCAGTGAAGTTCCTGCTCTACAACCTGGCCGGCGGGCTGGTCATGCTTGCCGCGGTGATCGGGCTGTATGTCCAGTCGCTCGACGCGGGCGTCAACAACGGACAGGGCACGTTCCTTCTTGCCGACCTGGTCGCGCTCGACATCCCGGTCGACATCCAGCGTTGGCTCTTCCTGGGGTTCATGCTCGCCTTCGCGATCAAGGCGCCGTTGTGGCCGTTCCACACCTGGCTGCCGGATGCGGCAGCCGAGGCGACGCCGGCCAACGCCGCCTACCTGTCCGGCGTCGTGGACAAGGTCGGCACCTTCGGCATGATCGCTTTGGCCTTGCCGCTGTTCCCTGACGCCGCCCGTGAGTTCGCGCCGGTGATCGTCGTGCTCGCCGTCATCAGCATCCTCTACGGCGCCCTGCTGGCGATCGGCCAGACCGACATGAAGCGGCTGATCGCCTATACGTCGGTTTCGCATTTCGGATTCATCGTTCTCGGGATCTTCGCCCTGACCAGCCAGGGCGCCGAGGGCGCGACCCTCTACATGGTCAATCATGGCTTGTCGACTGTGGCCCTGTTCGTGATCGTCGGCTTCATGATCTCCCGGCGGGGGTCGCGTCAGGTCGGCGACTACGGCGGCGTCTCACGCCCGGCGCCGGTGCTTGCCGGGTCCTTCCTCTTCGTCGGTCTTTCCGGACTGGCGCTGCCGGGCCTTGCCACTTTCGTCAGCGAGTTCATGATCCTTGTCGGGACGTTCAGCCGTTACCGCGTGGCTGCCGTCTTCGCCACGGTCGGCACCATCCTGGCCGCCGTTTACATCCTGTGGCTCTACCAGCGCACCATGACCGGCCCCGTGCGGGAGTCGACCGCCGCGTTCGTCGACCTCCGCCGCCGCGAGCTGTTGGTCGTCGCGCCGCTGGTGGCACTGATCTTGGCCCTCGGGTTTTTCCCGAAGCCGGTGCTCGACGTCATCGACGACGGTGTCGATCCGGTACTGACGGAAGTCGGGGTGAGCGATCCGCAGCCGATCGCTCCCGTTGCTGAAGGGAACGATCGGTGAGCGCTCCGTCCATCGAATACGCCGAGCTGCTGCCGATGCTCATAGTGTTCGGCGCGGCGATCGTCGGCGTTGTGATCGAGGCGTTCGCCCCGCGCCGTCCGCGTCACGCTCTGCAGGTCGGTGTGGCACTGGCCGCGCTCGTTGCCGCGTTCGTGCAGGTCGTACGCCTGGCCGGCACCTCGATGGTCGGAGCCGAGGGCTCGGTGGCGATCGACGGTCCGGCGCTGTTCCTGCAGGGCACCATCCTGGCCATGGCGGCCGTCAGCGTGATGTTCTTCGCCGAGCGCCGTCTGGAAGGCGGGGGCGACGCGTTCGCCCCGGCGGCTTCGTCGCTCCCCGGCGGAGAAGCCGAACGCACGCTGGTGCAGGAGCGAGTGCTGCAGACCGAGGTCTACCCGCTGGTGATGTTCGCGATCGGCGGGATGCTGCTCTTCCCCGCGTCCAACGACCTGCTGACCATGTTCGTCGCCCTCGAAGTGCTCTCGCTTCCGCTGTACCTGCTGTGCGGCATGGCTCGGCGCCGGCGACTGCTGTCGCAGGAGGCAGCGCTGAAGTACTTCCTGCTGGGTGCGTTCTCGTCGGCGTTCTTCCTGTTCGGCTCAGCGTTCATTTACGGCTTTGCCGGCTCGGTCCGGTTCTCCGACATCGACGAGGCGTTGGCGGCCCAGGTCGGGCAGGAAGGGCTGCTGCTGGCGGGTGTGGCCCTGATCGCCGTCGGCCTGCTGTTCAAGGTGAGCGCCGCGCCGTTCCACGCATGGACTCCCGACGTGTACCAGGGTGCGCCCACCCCGATCACCGGCTTCATGGCGGCCTGCACCAAGGTGGCCGCGTTCGGAGCGATGGCCCGCATCCTCTACGTGGCGTTCGGCGGGGTGCGTAGCGACTGGCAGCCGATGTTCTGGGCGATCGCGATCATGACCATGGTGGTCGGCGTCGTCGTGGCCCTCACCCAGGCCGACGTCAAGCGAATGCTGGCCTACTCGTCGATCGCCCACGCCGGGTTCGTCCTCACCGGCATCGTGGCTGCCGACGCGCTCGGGACGGCGTCCGTGCTGTTCTACCTGGTGGCGTACGGGTTCACGACGCTCGGTGCCTTCGCGGTGGTCACCCTGGTGCGCGATGCGGGCGGCGAAGCGACGCATCTGGCCAAGTGGGCGGGACTGGGCCGGCGTTCTCCCCTTGTCGCCGCCACCTTCGCGCTCTTCCTGCTCGCGTTCGCCGGAATCCCGTTCACCAGCGGGTTCATCGGCAAGCTCGTCGTGTTCTCGGCGGCGATCGAGGCCGGAGCCCTGCCGTTGGTCATCGTGGGTGTCGTGGCCAGCGCGGTGGCGGCGTTCTTCTACGTCCGGGTGATCGTGCTGATGTTCTTCTCCGAGCCTGCCGCAGACGGCCCCACGGTAGCTGTGGCGAGCCCGTGGACTACCGTCGGGATCACGCTCGGTGTCGCCGCGACCGTCGTGCTGGGGATCCTGCCCGGCCCACTGCTCGAGCTTGCCGAGCAGGCGGCGATCTTCGTACGCTGACCGTCGCCGAGGAGGGCTTGCGCAATGACGTCGCCCGGCCTCGGCATCCCCACCGTCGACGCTGACCTCGAAGCCTCCCTGGCGGCAGGGCTCGAGGAGGTCGAGGAGCGGCTCGCCGAGGCGGTCAAGGCCGACAACGCGCTGCTGGCATCGGCCTCGCGACATCTCGTCGCTGCCGGGGGCAAGCGGTTCCGACCTCTGCTGGCGCTCGTCGCCGGGCAGTTCGGCGACCGCGACGCTCCGGGTGTCGTTCGTTCGGCGGTCGTAGTCGAGCTGACGCACGTGGCCACGCTCTACCACGACGACGTCATGGACCAGGCGTCGCTGCGCCGCGGCGCGTCCTCGGCCAATGCCCTGTGGGGCAACACCGTGGCGATCCTGACCGGTGACTTCCTGTTCGCGCGGGCGTCGGACATCGCGGCCGACCTGGGTACAGAGTCGGTGCGGATCCAGGCCCGCACGTTCGAACGCCTGGTACAGGGGCAGCTGCGGGAGACTCTCGGCCCGCGCCCGGGAGAGGACCCGGTCGTGCACTACCTGTCCGTGCTATCCGACAAGACCGCGTCGCTGATCGCGACCTCGGCCCGGCTCGGAGCGTTGCACGCGGGCGCACCGTCAGATGTGGTCGAGGTGCTGGCCAGGTACGGCGAGCGCATCGGGAAGGCCTTCCAGCTAGCCGACGACCTGCTCGACGTCGTCGGCGACTCCGCGTCGTCGGGCAAGACACCGGGCACCGACCTGCGCGAGGGTGTACGCACGCTGCCGGTTCTCTACGCACTGCGGTCGTCCGACCCGGCCGATGCGCGGCTGCGCTCACTGCTCAGCGAACCGCTCATCGACGATGCCGACCACGCCGCGGCCCTGTCGATGCTGCGCGGCCATCGGGCTATGGCGAAGGCGCAGGCCGACGTCCGCCGCTGGGCCGACGACGCGCGCGCCGCTCTCACACGCCTTCCCGACGTGCCCGCGCGCCGGGCGCTGGAGGCGTTGTGCGACTCCGTGGTGGACCGCACGGTCTGACCGGGCCGTCGCCGCAGACATCCGCGCCGATCGGGGGCCCCAGAAGGACGTTGGCACCACGACCGGGCGGTCTGGTTCGGCGTCCGCGTTGGAGCGCATCCCAAGGGTCAGCGGAGTGCGTGGAAGAAGGCGCGGACCTCGTTGACGAGCACGTCGGGGGCTTCGAGGGCGGCGAAGTGGCCGCCGCGGTCGTACTCGGCCCAGCGCACGACGGTGTGTTCGCGGTCGGCAGCCCGGCGAACGTTCGGATCCGTGGGAAAGACCGCGATCCCGGTTGGCACCCGCGACCGGGAACGCGGCCCGGCAGGCGTGAGGCGGGCCTCGTAGTACAGGTGCGCCGAGCTAGCGCCAGTCCCGGTCAGCCAGTACAAGGTCGCGTTCGTCAGCAGATGGTCACGGTCAACGGCCTGATCGGGTAGCGGCCTGGCCCGGTCGGTCCAGTCGTGGAACTTGTCCACGATCCATGCCAGCTGGCCAACGGCGGAGTCGGTGAGCGCGTAGCCAACGGTCTGCGGGCGGGTGGACTGAATGGTGGCGTACCTGGAGGCGTCGCGGCGCAGCCACTCGAGCGCCGCCAGCCGTGCCCGTTCGGCATCGGTGAGGTACTCGTCATCGGCTGGGTGAGGGAGTCGAACTCCAGCCCACCATAGATGTGCACCCCGACAACCTGCGCGGGGGCGATCCGGCCGATCTCGGGGGAGACCACGAACCCGGTGTCGCCGCCGTGCGCGCCGTACCGCTGGTAGCCCAGGCGCCGCATCAGCTCGACCCAGGCGCGGGCGATCCGGTGGTGGTTCCAGCCGGGCTCGGAGGCCGGTGTAGCGAAGCCGAACCCGGACAGCGACGGGGCGACGAGGTCGAACGCATCTGCGACGTCGCCACCATGGCCGGCCGGGTCGGTGAGCGGCCCGACGAGCTCGAGCTGCTCGACGATCGAGCCGGGCCAGCCATGCGTTACCACGAGTGGCAACGCGTCCGGTTCGGCCGACCGCACATGCAAGA
>DAIUDS010000021.1:13825-19767 GCA_036845485.1 Jiangellaceae bacterium | reverse complement strand
GTCACCGAGCTGTACACCGCGCACTACGCGGGCATGGTCAGGCTCGCGGCGCTCTTGCTCCGCGACCACGCCGTCGCCGAGGAGGTGGTGCAAGACGCGTTCGTGGCGCTGCACCGCCGGTGGCGGTGGTTGCGCGACCAGGGCAGTGCCGTGGCGTATCTCCGCACCTCCGTCATCCACAACACCCGTTCCGTCCAGCGCCGGCGCGCCGTTGCCGTGAGGCATCCCGACGACGCACCGCCCGACGTCCCGAGTGCCGAGGCGACAGCGCTACGGGCAGCCGCGGGTCACGCGATAGTCGACGCCATGGGCAGGCTGCCTGCTCGTCAGCGCGAGGCACTCGTCCTGCGCTACTACGCCGATCTGTCGGAGGCAGAGATCGCAGAGGCCATGAAGATCAGCCGGGGGGCCGTGAAGAGCCACGCGTCGCGGGGTATTGCCGCGCTGCGCGCCAACCTGGAGCAATGGGCATGAACCACAACGAGTCGCATGAAGAGGAGCTCCTGCGGCGGGCGCTGCGGGAAGAGGCCGACCGGGTTCTGCCCAGCGCCGACGCGCTGGCGCGAATCCGGCGGCGCACGGCGCGAGCCCCGTTCTGGCGCACTCCGCTCGCTCTCGGTATGGCCGCGGCGGTGGTGACGGGTACCGCCGTCATCGCCGGTGGCGTGGTCGTGCTGCGCGGATCCGATGTCGACAGCACGGTGACCGGCTCGTCCGAGATCACGCCCGATACGACGTCCGGCCCAACCCAGCCGCAAGAGACGCCCACCTCATCTCCAACGACCCCAACGTCGCCGCCCATATCGGAGTCCACACCACCGCCGACCGATGTGGAAATCGCGACAGTGCCGGTCTACTACGTGACCGAGACCCCGGCAGGTATGAGGCTGGCCCGTGAGTTCCGTTCAGTTCGGGCGCCGGACGGTCCCGTGGTCGCTGCCGTCGAGACCATGCTCGCCGTAGCCCCGCGGGATCCGGACTACCAACGCCTCTGGGATGCATCGACCGATGTGGAGTCGGTCGAGGTCGACGACGGCATCATCGAGATCGACCTCACCGGATCCACTGACTACACGGGTGCTGACGATGTGGCACGGCTGGCGGTCCAGGAACTCGTGTACACGGTCACGGCGGCCCTCTCGTCGAGCGGCGAGAATGGCGGGCTGCCCGTGCAGCTGTTGGTCGACGGCGAGCCCGTCGACAAGGTCTGGGGCGACGTGGATGTCTCCGAGCCGGTGGAACGGCTTCCTCAGCTCGACGTCCGGCAACACGTTCAGATCAACAATCCTGCCGAAGATGCGATCGTCGGCCGTGCGGTCACTGTCGACGGCGAGGCCGCGGTCTACGAGGCCAACGTCCTCTGGCAGATCCTCGACGACGCCGGTAACGAGGTGCAGAGCGGCTCCACCATGGCCAAGACGTGCTGCCAGTTCTCGCCATTCAGGTTTTCGGTCGAGCTCGAGCCGGGCTCCTACGAGGTCGTGGTGAGCGAGGAAGACGCTTCGGGCGGCGAAGGCCGTCCGCCGATGACCGACTCCCGCAGTTTCACCGTCGAGTAGGGCGTGCAGACCCCGCGACGCTCAGACCGGTCCGCGCTCAACGCCAGCGCTGGGTGCGGGACAGCACGACGCCGGCGGCAACAGTGCCGGCCGTCGACGTTCGCAGCACGGTCGGCCCCAGGCTGGCCAGCCGGGCACCGGCCGCAGTGAACGCGCCCAGCTCGTCCGGTGCGACACCACCCTCCGGGCCGACCGCGACCACGATCTCACCCTCGGACGGCAGCTCGACCCCACCGAGCGGATCGCTGGCCTCCTCGTGCAAGACGATGGCCAGTGCCGCGGCGGACATCCGGTCCGCCACCTGAGCGGTCGTCGCCGGCTCGGCCACGTCTGCCAGCCAGGCGCGGCGCGACTGCTTGGCTGCCTCTCGCGCAGTCGTCCGCCAGCGGCGCAGCGCCTTCGCACCTCGGTCGCCCTGCCAGCGGGTCACGCAACGCTGCGCGAACCACGGCACGACCTCGTCGACGCCGACCTCCGTCATGGTCTCCACGGCGAGCTCGCCCCGGTCGCCCTTCGGCAGCGCCTGCGCTACGACCAGGCGCTGGGCCGGCTCTGGTACGTCGTCCCGCTCCCGGACGTCGCACACCAACCCGAACCGGTCGGTGGCTGCCACGACACACCGGGCCACGTGGCCCCGCCCGTCGGTCAGGTCGACGGCCTCACCCGGACCGATCCGCCGAACGACGGACGCGTGCCGCCCCTCCTCGCCGTCCAGCGTGATGCGCTCACCCGAACGCAGCCGTTCACCGTCGATCAGGTACCTCGCGGCGCTCATCCGGGTCCCAGGAGGATCTACTTGAACGCGTCGCGGAGCCGAGTGAACAGGTTGGACACCTGCGTCGAGACCGGGCCATGCGTGCGCTCCTCGTCGCGCAGCCGCGCAAGTTCGCGCAGCAGTTCCTCCTGGCGGGTGTCGAGCTTGGTGGGCGTGCGCACCTCGAGGTGGACGACGAGATCGCCCCGGCCGGTGCCGCGCAGCCTCGGGACCCCACGCGCCGGAACGGTCAATGTCTGGTCGGGCTGGGCGCCGGGCTTGACCTCGATGGTCTCGGTGCCGTCGAGCGTCTCGAGCTCGATGGTCGTGCCCAGTGCTGCCGCGGTCATGGGCAGTGCGACGGTGCAGTGCAGGTCGTCGCCGCTGCGTGCGAACACCGCGTGTGGCCGGACGGCCAGCTCGACGTAGAGATCCCCGGGCGGGCCGCCGCCGGGGCCGATCTCGCCCTCGCCGGCAAGCTGGATGCGGGTACCCGCGTCGACACCGGCCGGGATCTTGATGGTGAGGTTACGGCGGGTGCGGACCCGGCCGTCGCCCGCGCACTCGACGCACGGCCGCGGGTTGTACGTGCCGAACCCGTGGCACTGCGGACATGGCCGCGTGGTCATGACCTGGCCGAGGAACGAGCGCTGCACCTGGCTGATCTCGCCCCGGCCCGAACAGGTCGGGCACGTGAGGAGCTGGGTACCCGGGGACGTGCCGGCGCCATGGCAGGCGCGGCACACCACCGCGGTGTCGACCTGGAGGTCCTTCGTCGCCCCGAACGCCGCTTCGGCCAGCTCGACCTCGAGGCGCACCAGGGCGTCCTGGCCACGCCGGACCCGGCTGCGCGGGCCGCGCGAGGTGGAGGCGCCTCCGAAGAAGGCGTCCATGATGTCGGTGAAGGAGAACCCGGCGCCGAAGCCGCCGCCCGCCCCGTTCCCGCTGGCGAGGGGATCGCCGCCGAGGTCGTACATCTCGCGTTTCCTTGCGTCGGCGAGGACCTCGTAGGCGTTCGTGACCTCCTTGAACCGCTCCTGCGTCTGTGGGTCGGGATTGATGTCGGGGTGCAGTTGACGCGCGAGCCTGCGGTAGGCCTTCTTGATCTCGTCGGTCGACGCGTCGCGCGTGACGCCAAGCACCTCGTAGTAGTCGGTCGTGGACACCAAAGGATTCCAGTCCTAGTTCTTCCCAGCCAGGATCTGGCTGACGTAACGCGCAACGGCTCCCACCGCGGCGATTGTTCCGGGGTAGTCCATGCGGGTCGGCCCGACGACCCCCATGCTCGCCAGTGCCCGCTCCCCCGGACCGTAGCCGGTGGTGATGACGGACGCCGCCGACAGGCCGGCGTTCTCGTGCCCGATCCGGACCGTGAGTGTGCTGGGGCTGGTCGCCTCGCCGAGTAGCCGGAGCAGAACCACGTGCTCTTCCAGCGCCTCGAGCAGCGGCTCGAGCACCTGGTCGAAGCCCTGGCCGTAGCGAGCCAAGTTTGCCGTTCCTGCGACGGCGAGGCGTTCGTCGTGCTTGTCGACCAGCGACTCCAACAGCGTGGCGGCGACGGCGGCGACGACCTTCCGATCCGTCGCCGAGAACGATTCCGGCAGCCTCTCGACAGCGCTCGCCACTGCCGTCGTGTCCAGTCCGGCGACGGCTTGGCCCAGCCGAGCACGCAGGTCGGCCAGAAGCACGTCGTCGGTCTCGTGTGGCAGCTCGACCACCCGCTGCTCCACCCTTCCGGTTTCGGTGATCAGCACCAGCAGGACCCGGGTTGCCGCCAAGGGGACCAGCTCGACGTGCCGGACAGTCGACCGGGTCAACGACGGGTACTGCACGACGGCGACCTGCCGGGTGAGCTGGGCGAGCAGCCGCACCGTACGGGTCACGACGTCGTCGAGGTCGACCGCGCCGTCGAGGAAGGTCTGGATGGCCCGCCTCTCGGCCGGCGACAACGGCTTGACCGTCGAGAGCCGGTCCACGAACAGCCGGTACCCCTTGTCGGTGGGGACTCGCCCTGCGCTGGTGTGGGGCTGGGCGATGTACCCCTCTTCCTCCAGTACGGCCATGTCGTTGCGGATCGTGGCCGGGGAGACGCCAAGATGGTGCCGGTCGACCAGGGCCTTGGAGCCGACCGGCTCCTGGGTGGCGACGTAGTCCTCGACGATGGCCCGCAGGACGTCGAGTTTGCGGTCGTCGAGAGACATCGCGGCCCACCTCCTCGTCGCCTGGCACTCGGTTTTCGTGAGTGCCAAGTCTACGTGGTCAGGGCACTCAGCTGCGCCGCGCGACCACACCGAGGAGCAGGTCCTCCGAGTTAACCTGTGAGGTCCCGCCCCTCGAACCTGGGAGCCGAGCCGTGAACAACGACCTGCCGCCGACGCCGGCCCCAGTGCCTGAGGAGGACCGCACCTGGGCAGTCCTGGCCCATCTCACGGCGTTCCTGACCGCCTGGTTTGCTTTCGGGTTCATCGGTCCGCTGGTGATCCTGCTGGTCAGAGGGGAGCGATCGCCGTTCGTGCGTTACCACTCGGTCGAGGCGCTGAACTTCAACCTCAGCGTGCTGATCTACGCAGCGATCAGCACCGTGCTGGCGTTCGTGTTGATCGGCATTCCCATGCTCATCGTGCTCGGGCTGATCTACCTCGTCACCGTGATCACCGGTGCTTTCCGGGCCAGTGCCGGCCGGCCGTACCGCTACCCGATCACGATCCGGTTCGTGCGGTAGCAGCCCCTCAGTCCACCAGATCCCGAACCACGGCATCGGCCAGCAGGCGCCCTGTTCGGGTCAGGACCACGCGGCCGGCGCCGAGCGGTTCCGGGTCGAGCAAGCCATCGGCCGCGAGGCGTGCGGCCGCGATGCGCCCGTTCCGGCGGAGGATGCCGGCGTCGAGCCCGTCGGCCAACCTGGTCTCCAGGAGAACGCGCTCGACCCGCCGGGTCTCCGCGTCGAGGACCTCCCGGGCGTGGGCCGGACTCCGGCCGGCCACGAGCATCCGGCCCCAAGCGGCCGGATGCTTGACGTTCCACCATCGCGTCCCGCCGACGTGGCTGTGCGCGCCCGGCCCCACTCCCCACCAGTCGCACCCGGTCCAGTAGAGGCGGTTGTGCGTGGACCGTGCCACTGCGGATGTCGCCCAGTTCGACACCTCGTACCAGGCGAAGCCGGCCCCGGACAGCAGGTCGTCGGCGAGCTCGTACTTGTCGGCCTGGTCGTCCTCGTCGGGCATCGGTAGCTCTCCGCGACGAATCCTGGAGGCGAGCCTCGTGCCCTCCTCGACGATGAGGGCGTAGGCGCTGATGTGGTCCGGCTCGGCGTCGATCGCGGTGGAGACGCTCTGCTGCCAGTCCCGCAGGCTCTCCCCCGGCGTGCCGTAGATCAGGTCGAGGTTGACATGGTCGAAGCCTGCCCTTCTCGCCTCGGCGACCGCCTCGACGGGCCGGCCCGGCGTGTGCACGCGATCGAGGACGGCGAGCACGTGCGGAAGGGCGCTCTGCATCCCCAGCGAGATCCGCGTGAAGCCGGCCGCCTTCAAGGCGTCGAGCGATCGCGGCGTGACCGACTCCGGGTTGGCCTCGGTCGTCACCTCGGCGCCGGGTTCGAGGCCGAATTCGTCGGCGATGGCGCGCAGCAC
>DAIUDS010000021.1:583-13815 GCA_036845485.1 Jiangellaceae bacterium | reverse complement strand
CGGGAGCAGCGTGGGCGTTCCGCCGCCGACGAACACGGTCGCCGCCTTGACGTCCGCCTCACCGAGCACCGTGCGCGCCAGGCGCAGCTCCACCATGGCGGCCTCCGCCCACGACGCGCGTGAGGCACCTGGGTCGGACCCCAACTCGTCGGCGGTGTAGGTGTTGAAGTCGCAGTATCCGCACCGGGTCGTGCAGAACGGCACATGCAGGTACACGCCGAACGGCCGCCGGCCCACGCCGGCTACTGCCGACGGCGGCAGCGCCCCATCGGCCGGCGCAGGCTCACCGTCGGGCAACGTGGAAGGCATCGCCGGCCCTCACCAGGCGTGGCTGACGTGATCAAACCGCGGGCGTGAATGCTTAGCTGTCGTACATGCTGTCGAGGACGTCCATGTACTTCCTCTCGACGGCCTTGCGTTTCACCTTCAGGCTGGGCGTGAGGTCGCCGGCCTCGACCGTGAGGTCCTGGGGCAGGATGGCGAACCTCTTGATCGTCTCCCAGCGGTCGAGCCGCGTGTTGAGCTCGTCGATGTGCGTGCCGATCACCGCCCTGACCTGAGGCGCCTTCGTCAGCTCCTCGTACGAGGCGCCGGCCATGTCGTTCTGCTCGGCCCAGACCGCGATCGCGTCCGGGTCGAGTGTGATCATCGCGGTGCAGTAGTTCCGGCGGTCGCCATGCACGACGATCTGGCTCGCGTACGGGCACACCGCCTTGAAGATGACCTCGACCTTCTGCGGGGCAACGTACTTGCCACCCGAGGTCTTGATCAGGTCTTTCTTCCGGTCGGTGATGCGCAGGTAGCCGTCGTCGAGCTCGCCGATGTCGCCGGTGTGGAACCAGCCGTCGTCGGTCAAGACCTCGGCGGTCTGCTCGGGCAGGTTGTGGTAGCCGCGCATTACACCCGGCCCGTGTAACAACAACTCGCCGTCGTCGGCGATGCGGGCTTCGGTGCCTGGCGCCGGCGGCCCGACGGTGCCGAAGCGCACGCTTTCCGGCAGGTTCACGGCCGTGAACGCGCTGGTCTCGGTGAGGCCGTAGCCCTCGGCGATCGTCATGCCCGCCGCGTCGAACCACTCCGCGACGTCCTGGGACAGGGCCGCGGAGCCACTGATGAAGAAGCGGACCCGCCCGCCGAGCCGGTCGCGGATCTTGTGGAACACCAGCTTGTCGGCGAGGCGGTGTTGGAGAGCGAGGATGCCGCTGGGCTCCTCCCCCCGGCGGCGCATCTCCGCTACCCGGTGGCCGACCCCGAACGCCCAGTCGAAGACCTTCGCCTTGGCGCCGCCCTCGCCATGTGCCGTCGTGATCACCCGGGCGCGCACCTTCTCGAAGATGCGCGGCGCGCCGGCCATGAACGTCGGCTGGACGACACCGAGGTTGTCGACGATGCGGTCGAGGTTGCCATCGATCGCGGTGGCGAACCCGACGCATAGCTGAGCAGCCTCCAGAACCTTGCCGAACGAGTGTGACAGCGGCAGCCATAGGTACTGGACGTCGTCGGGGTGCAGGATTTCCAGCGCGTCGATCGCCACACCCTCGTATGTCCAGTTGTCGTGTACCAGGCGGACCCCCTTGGGTCGCCCGGTGGTGCCCGACGTGTAGATCAGGGTCGCGAGGTCCTCCCGCCCGACGGCGGCCACAGCGTCGTCAACGGCGGTCGGCCGCTCCGCCAGCAGTGCACGCCCCCGCTCCTCGAGCTCGCCGAGCGTGATCACCCGATCCCCGTCGCCTTCACCATCGAAGACGACGACGCTGATGAGGTCGCGCAACTGGTCGGTGTGCTCGAGGACCTTGGCCACCTGGGTGGCATCCTCGGCGAACACCACGCGCGACCCGGAGTCGCCGAGGATGTAGGCGACGTCGTCGGGCGCGGTGGACGGGTACACGGTGGTGGTCGCAGCGCCCGCACACATGATCCCGAGGTCGGCGAGCATCCACTCCACGCGCGTGGACGACGCGATCGCCACCCGCTGCTCGGCCTCGACGCCGAGCGACAGAAGCCCCGCGGAGATGCGCCACACCTGGTCCTTGGTCTCCTGCCAGGTCAGCGACATCCACTCGTCTCCGACGCGATGACGGAGTGCCTCGCGATTCGGGGTGGCCTCTACCCGGTCGAGGAACATCCGTCCCACAGAGGCTGGCCGATCCTTGACGAGCTCGGCCCGATCGGTCGCGACATCGGTCATGGGTCTCCTCCAGATCCGGGACCGCGGGCGATGAGGTCCAGGTGGGGAACGTTATTGCGTCGCGGTCGAGTTGGCAGCCCCGCAGGGCGAAACTGTGCTCATTTCGCGCACTACGAGCATCTCGGGCACCAGCCTAGTCGCGGTGCGGCACGCTGGATGCTGTGCCGACGAACCGGCGGGAGGAGACCGCGGAACCGGCCGATCCGGTCAGCTGGCTGCTGGCATCCGGCGAACCGGCAATCCGCCGGCTGGTGCGACAAGACCTGCTCGACATGCCCGATGGCGAGTCGACGGAACACGTGCTGGCGGGTCCACTCGTGCGTGGCCTGTTCGCCGGCCAGCGCACGGACGGTGGCTTCGGCAACCACCCGTATGCAAAATGGACCGGCTCGTTCTGGCGGGTCATCGCGCTGGTCGAGCTCGGTGTGCAGGCCGGCGAGCCACGTGCTGTCGCCGCAGCGCGACACGCCGTTGGCTGGGTGACCAGCCCAGATCGTCATGCGGGGGCCGGGTTGGTGTCCGGCCGGGAGCGGCGGCACGCGGCCCACGAAGGACTCATGGTCGGTGTCTGCGCGCGGCTGGGCCTCGCTGCCGAGCCGACGTCCGCACTCATGGCGCGCCAGCTCGTCGAATGGCAGTGGCCGGACGGCGGCTGGAACTGCGACCCGCGCCCGGCAGCGCGTCACTCGTCGTTCCATGAGTCGATCTGGCCGGCCCGGGGTCTGTGGGAGTACGCCCGCGCAACCGGCGACGGCGAAGCCCGGCGAGCTGCGCTGCGCACGGCCGATCTGGTGTTGTCCCGCAGGGTCTTCCGTTCCCGCCGGGCGGGGGACGTCGTCCATCCCAGCTGGGCTTCGCTGCACTACCCGCCCTATTGGCACTACGACGTGCTGGCGGCGCTGCTGGTCCTCGGTCGGATGGGCGTGCTCCGCGACCCGCGCTGCACGGACGCATTGGAGCTGCTGGAGCGGCGTCGTCTTCGCGATGGCCGGTGGCGGCCCGGCGGCTACTGGTGGAAGCCACCCGGTGGCGACGGCACCGGTATCGAAGCCGTCGACTGGGGCCGGGCCGGGCCCAACGAGATGATCACGCTGAACGCCTTGCGGGTGCTCCGCGGAGCCGGCCGGTTCGATCCGCGAAAGCCCGAGCTGACCTGCCCTGCACCGGGTGCTAGCGCTTCGCGGTCTGCCCGCCCTCGGAATCGGACGAGAGGGCTGCGATGAAGGCCTCCTGGGGGACCTCGACGCGTCCGACCATCTTCATCCGCTTCTTGCCCTCCTTCTGCCTCTCCAGCAGCTTCCGCTTACGGGTGATGTCGCCGCCGTAGCACTTGGCAAGCACGTCCTTCCGCATGGCGCGGATGCTCTCCCGGGCGATGATGCGTGACCCGACGGCCGCCTGGATCGGAACCTCGAACTGCTGACGCGGGATCAACTCACGTAGCCGGCCTACCAATGCGACGCCGTACGAGTAGGCCTTGTCCTTGTGCACGATTGCGCTGAACGCGTCGACGGGGTCGCCGTGGAGCAGGATGTCGACCTTGACCAGGGCGGCCTCCTGCTCACCGGTGGGCTCGTAGTCGAGGCTGGCGTAGCCCCGGGTCCGCGACTTGAGTGCGTCGAAGAAGTCGAAGACGATCTCGGCCATCGGCATCGTGTAGCGCAGCTCGACCCGGTCCTCGGACAGATAGTCCATGCCCAGGAGGGTGCCGCGCCGGGTCTGGCAAAGCTCCATGATCGTGCCGACGAACTCACTCGGTGCCAGTACCGTCGCGCGGACGACCGGCTCGTACACCGATGCGATCTTGCCGCTCGGGAACTCACTCGGGTTGGTGACGACGTGCTCGGTCTCGTCCTCCAGAACCACCCGGTACACCACGTTCGGCGCCGTCGAGATCAGCTCCAGACCGGACTCGCGCTCCAGCCGCTCCCGGACGATCTCCAGGTGCAGTAGGCCGAGGAAGCCGCATCGGAAGCCGAAGCCGAGGGCGCCGGAGGTCTCGGGCTCGTAGACCAGGGCCGCGTCGTTGAGCTTGAGCTTGTCCAGCGCCTCCCGCAGAGCCGGGTAGTCCGACCCGTCGATCGGATAGAGCCCGGAGAACACCATCGGCTTCGGCTCGCGGTAGCCCGCGAGCGCTTGCGCTGCGGGCTTTCCGGCGTTGGTGACCGTGTCGCCGACCTTGGACTGCCGGACGTCCTTGACACCGGTGATGAGGTAGCCGACCTCGCCGACGCCGAGGCCCTGGCTCGGGCTCATCTCCGGCGAGATCACACCGATCTCGAGCAGTTCGTGTGTGGCGCGTGTCGAGAGCATGAGTATGCGCTCGCGCGGCGACAGGTGGCCGTCGACCACCCGGACGTAGGTGACCACGCCGCGATAGGTGTCGTAGACGCTGTCGAAGATCATCGCACGGGCGGGTGCCGTGGGGTCGCCGACCGGAGGGGGTACGTCGGCGACGATCTGTTCCATCAGCTCGGTGACGCCCTCGCCGGTCTTGCCGCTCACCTGCAGGACGTCGGACGGGTCGCAACCGATCAGATGGGCGAGCTCGGCGGCGTACTTCTCCGGCTGGGCCGCCGGCAGGTCGATCTTGTTGAGCACCGGGATGATGTGCAGGTCGTTCTCCAGCGCCAGGTACAGGTTGGCCAGCGTCTGCGCCTCGATCCCCTGCGCGGCGTCGACGAGCAAGACGGCACCTTCACACGCGGCGAGGCTGCGGCTGACCTCGTAGGTGAAGTCGACGTGACCCGGCGTGTCGATCAAGTTGAGCACGTGGGTCTGGCCGTCGGCGCTGGCGAACGGCAGCCGGACCGCCTGACTCTTGATCGTGATGCCGCGCTCGCGCTCGATGTCCATCCGGTCCAAGTACTGCGCGCGCATGGCGCGCTCGTCCACCACGCCGGTGAGCTGGAGCATCCGGTCGGCCAGTGTCGACTTTCCGTGGTCGATGTGGGCGATGATGCAGAAGTTGCGGATCAGCTCGGGCGGTGTCGCGGCTGGCGGCAGGGCGGTCGAGGTGGGCGGCACGGAGATCCTCGTCAGAGGGATGGGATCGAGCCATCATCCCATGGCGCGGTCATTAGGCCGCAGCCTCGGGCACGGTGCCGCACGCCACGTAGCCGAGGCCAGCGACCCAGAATGTTCCCTCGGCGTCGGCCCGGCGCACGGCCGCGAACCAGCGGTCGCGCACCTCGTCTGGCACGAGTCGTGCCTCCCGCGGAATGCTCTCGTCGAAGAACGGGAAGACGTTGCCGGCGGCCTGCGCCGACGTGTAGGTGATGGGATGGACCCGAACGTCGACGTCGATGAGGCCGGCCCGTACTAGCCGTCGCCGCAACGTCCGCCCGATGTCCGGCTGTGCCCCCTTTGCGTCGAAGTCGGCGGCGATCATCGCGACCAGGGCCGGGTCGTCGACGTCGATCGCCAGGGACCGCCAATCCGGGTCGAGCACGCATACCCGACCGCCGGGCACGGTGACACGGGCGAGCTCGGCCAACGCCAGGTCGGGCTCGGACAGGTGCTGCAGGACCCGCTCGCAGCGGGTCCGGTCGAAGGAGTCACTCGCGAACGGCAAATCCGTCACGTCTGCCTTTTCGTAGCTGACCCGGGGACCGCCACGGGCCGCTGCGGCCAGGACCATCTGCGCACTGAGGTCGATCGCCGTCACCTCGCCGCCCGGTTCGACCAGCTCGGCCAGCTCTCGTGCGGCCTCGCCCAGGCCGCTGCCGGCGTCGAGAACTCGCATTCCCGGACCCAGCTCCATGAGCTCGACGGCGATCGCCCGCCAGGCCCGGATCTCCGGCAGCTCGGCAACCCTTTCCAGGTACGCCATCAGCGCCGGCACGAACGCAGATTCGTCGACCTCGGTGAAGGCTCTGCGCGGATCTGGCGGGCCCAGTGTCACGCGCGAATCATGGCACCGCGGCGACCGTCCAACCAATCGTGGGCCGGGTCGGCAGCGTGCCCTTCGTGTCGACAGTGCGGGACGTCGTGAACCAGATCGTCCGCTCGGCGTTGCCGTCGCGGTTGCGCGGTCGTTGGTCGCCCGGAACCCGTCCTCGTGCCCGGCCGGGCCGGACCGTACGCCACGACGCAGGCGCACGATGTCGGACGTGTCGCGACTTCCTACAACCCCAGCACCGACGGCGACCCGGATCCGGGCGAGATCGTCTGGACCTGGGTGCCCTACGAAGAGAGCGACGGGCGTGGCAAGGACCGCCCGGTGCTGGTCGTCGCGCGCGAGCCCGCCGTTACGGTGCTCGCCGTCCAGCTCTCCAGCCAGGCTCACGACGACGACGTGGGCTGGGTGCCCGTCGGTGCCGGCGCGTGGGACGGCGAGGGTCGGCGGTCCTGGGCCAACCTGAGCCGGGTGCTCCGAGTCCACGAAGAGGGCATGCGCCGGGAAGCCGCGTCGCTGGACCCCGAACGCTTCGACCGTGTGGCCGCCGGCCTTCGGCAGAGGTACGGCTGGGACTGAATGGGCGTTACTGCTAGAGGGTGCCGGTGATGTGCTCGGGGCGGATCGGAATCCGAGCCAACGGCAGTCCAGTCGCAGCTCGGACAGCTGCCACGATTGCGGGTGTCGACGAGATGGTCGGAGGCTCGCCCACGCCGCGCAGGCCGTACGGAGCATGCGGGTCGGCCAGTTCGAGCACGTCCACGGACATCGGCGGCATGTCCAGGATGGTGGGGATCAGGTAGTCGGTGAACGACGGGTTGCGGACAACGCCGTCGACGACCTGGACCTCCTCCATCAGGGCCAGGCCGAGCCCCTGCGCTGTCCCGCCGTGGATCTGGCCGAGGACCCCACCCGGGTTCATGGCCTTCCCGACGTCCTGCGCGGTGGCGATCTCGACGACCCTGACCAGGCCCAGCTCGACGTCGACGTCGACCACGGCACGATGGGCGGCGAACGCGTACTGGACGTGCGCGTTGCCTTGGCCGTTCTCGTCCAGCTTGAAGGTGGGACGGTGCCGCCACTCGACGGTCTCCGACACGACGTCACCCTCCGCGAGCGCGCCGAGGTCCGGCACTCGGGCTCGGATCGTCTCGCACGCCGCCTTCACGGCACCGCCGGTGACGTAGGACTGGCGTGAAGCCGACGTGGAGCCGCCGCTTCCCACCGACGTGTCGGCCGGCAGGATCGTCACCTGCTCGACCCCCAACTCGGTGCGGGCGATCTGGGCAACGATGGTCACCAGTCCCTGGCCGACCTCGGCCGCCGCGGTGTGGACGCTGGCGACCGGTTCGCCACCGACGACCTCCACCCGCACCCGAGCCGTCGAGTAGTCGTCGAAGCCCTCCGAGAAGCCGACGTTCTTGATGCTCACGGCGTAGCCCACGCCGCGTACGACGCCCTCGCCATGGGTGGTGTTCGACACGCCCCCCGGCAGGAGCCGGATGTCGACGGCGTCGTCGACCGTACGCTCCGCCGGCAGCGGCGCGTCCTTGACCCGCTTGAGCAGCTCGCCGACCGGGGCGGTGGAGTCGACGACCTGGCCGGTCGGCATCGTCGACCCCTCGCTGATGGCGTTGAGCAGGCGGAAGTCCACAGGATCGAGACCGAGCTCGGTCGCCAGCCGGTCCATCTGCGACTCGTACGCGAAGGCGGCCTGCACGGTGCCGAACCCGCGCATGGCGCCACACGGCGGGTTGTTCGTGTAGACGCCCCAGCAGTCGATGCTGACGTTCGGCACGTCGTACGGCCCGACGCCGAGTGTGGCGGCGTTGGCGACGACGGCCGGCGTGCTCGACGCGTAGGCGCCGCCGTCCAGGATCGTCTCGGCCCGGACGTAGACCAGCCGCCCCTCGCTGGACGCTCCGTGCTCGTAGCGGAGAACGGCGGGGTGGCGGTGCACGTGGCCGAAGAACGACTCCTCGCGCGAGTAGACCATCTTGACCGGCTTGCCGGTTCGCTGGGCGAGCATGCAGGCGTGGATCTGCATGGACAGGTCCTCGCGGGCGCCGAATGCGCCGCCGACCCCGCCGAGCGTGATCCGTACCTTCTCCTCCGGCAACCCCAGACAGGCCGCGACCTGCGACCGGTCGACGTGCAGCCACTGCGTGGCGACGTAGAGGTCGACGCCGCCGTCCTCGGCAGGAACCGCGAGGCCGGACTCCGGGCCGAGGAAGGCCTGGTCCTGCATGCCGACCTGGTACTCGCCGCTCACGACGACGTCGGCGGCCGCGGAAGGGTCACCCTTCCGGATCGTCAGATGACGCACCACGTCGCCGGACGCGTGGACGCGGGGCGGTGCCACGGCGTCGATGGCCCGCCGCGGATCGGTGAGCGGTTCCAGCACCTGGTACTCGACACCGATACGGGTGGCGGCGCGCCTCGCGGTCTCCGGGTGGTCGGCCGCGACGATCGCGATCGGTTCGCCATGGAACCGGGCGGTCCCGTCGCAGAGCACCGGCTGGTCGGCCCGCTCGAGCCCGTAGAGCTTCGCGCCGGGCACGTCGTCGTAGGTGAGCACCGCATAAACCCCGGTCGTGGCCAATGCGACGCCGAGATCTACCGCGGTGATGCGCGCGTGCGGGTGCGGACTGCGCAGCGTCGCGCCCCAGAGCATTTCGTCGGCCCAAAGGTCGCTGGAGAACGCGAACTCACCCTTGACCTTGAGCGTTCCGTCGGGGCGTGGCACGCTCTGGCCGACTCCGCCCGGGACATCTCGAGCCTGGTGCGCCGGTCGGACCTTCGTGCCTGTCTCGAGATCGCGGGTCGGGCGCACGGATCAGCCTGCCTTCCGGGCGGAGGCCAGCCGGACCGCGTCGAGAATGGTCTCGTAACCGGTACAACGGCACAGGTTGCCGGCGAGCGCTTCACGGATCTCTGCGTCGCCGGGCCGGTCGTTTCGCGCCAACAGGTCGTGGGTCGCGACGACCAGGCCGGGTGTACAGAAGCCGCATTGCACCGCCCCCGCGTCGACGAACGCCTGTTGCACCGGGTCGAGTCCGGCGTCGGTGCCGAGCCCCTCGACCGTGCGGACCTCCCGGTCCTCGGCCTGTCCGGCGGCTACCAGGCAGGCGCACACGAGCTCTTCGTCGAGATAGACCGTGCACGATCCGCACTCGCCCTGCTCGCAGGCGTTCTTCGAGCCCGGTAGGCCCATTCGCTCCCGCAGGACGTAGAGCAGGCTCTCGCCCTCCCAGACGTCGTCGACCTGCAGCTTCTCGCCGTTGACGATGGCGGTGACTCGCATGTGCGGCTCAGGTCCTTCGGTATGCGGCCCAGGCCCAGGTGAGCGTGCGCCTGGCCATCACGGACAGCGTGTGGATGCGGTAACGGGCGGTGCCGCGCACGTCGTCGATCGGTGACGCGGCTGCTGCCACGAGCTCGCCGAAGTGATCCACCATGTCGGCGTCGAGCGGGCTCCTGCCCGACCAGTCCAGTGCCTCGGCCGCGAAACGCTCGGCCTCGAGGGCCCGGCGCGGCGTCGGAGCGGCCGATCCGATCCCGGTGCCGACCCGATGGTCGTCGGGGAACAAGGCCAACCCGAACGAGGAGACCGCGATCACCATCGCGTTGCGCGTACCGATCTTGGAGAACTCCTCCGGCCCGGTGGCGGGCCGGATCAGGATCGCCTTGATCAGCTCGTCGCCGGCGAGGGCGTTGCGCTTCACGCCGGTGTAGAAGTCCGTCGCCGGGATGCGCCGGACGCCTCTCGTCGACTCGACCTCGACAACAGCGTCGGCGGCCAGCAGCGCCGGATGGGCGTCGCCGGCCGGCGACGCGGCTCCGAGGTTGCCGCCGACCGTGCCCCGGTTGCGGATCTGCGGCGAACCGACGGTGCGCGACGCCTTGGCCAAGCCGGGAAGCAGGTGCCCCAGTTCGTTGATGACCCGGGTGTACGACACCCCGGCGCCCAGCCGTACGTGGTCCCCGTCGTTCGCCCACTCGGCCAGGTCGTCCACCCGGGTCAGGTCGAGCAGAGCAGCCGGCCTTGACCTGTCGAAGTTCAGGTCGACCATGACGTCGGTGCCGCCTGCCAGCGGCACCGCGTCAGGTCGTCCTGCCTTGACCGCCAGGGCGTCGGCCCAAGTCAGCGGCTGCAGGAACTCCATTTCGTACTCCCCGTCGGTCCTTGAAGTACACCGCTCGCACTGCCCGGCCACATAGCCACAGGGAACACGAAACGCGGGGTCGTCGGTCCCACTGGCCTTGTAGGATCCTACAATGCTGCTGCGCGAGCTGGTGGCGAACCCGGCGCTGCGGCTCACCGTGCTCTCGGGCGAGCGCGGCCTGGACCGGCCGCTGCTCTCGGTCACGACGATCGACCTCCTCGACCCACGCCGGTACTTGCGGCCCGGCGCACTCGTACTCACCGGCCTGATGTGGCACCGCGACCCGGCCGACAGCGAGGCCTTCGTCCAGGCCCTGACCGAGTACGACGTGGTCGCGCTCGCCGCCGGCGAGGCGGCGTTGGGATCGATCCCCGACGACCTTGTCGACGCCTGCCGCTGGCACGGCCTGGCACTGCTGAAGGTGCCCGTCGAGGTCGCGTTCAGCCAGGTGACCGACGCGATCGCCGCCGGTCGCGATGCCGAACGCGAGAGCCGGCTCGCCACCGCACTCGACCGGCAGCGTCGGATGCTCTCGGCCGTCGCCGAAGGCAAGGGTGTCGGTGCCCTTCTCGCCCTCGTCGAGGACGCGGTCGGGGTCGTCTGCCGGGTCATGACACCGACCGGGCGCGACGTCGCCGCGTCCGGACCGCACCTGTCCTCTGCCGACGTCGACGCGCTCACCCGCGCATTCCTGGTGGCCGAACGCTTGCCCACAGTCGTCGAGACGGCGAACCGCGTCTACTCCGTGGTGCCGGTGGAGTCCCGGTTGGGTGACCGCGTGACGTGCTGGTTCCTCGTCTGCTCGGGAAACCACCGGGAGTGGAGCGGCGACGCACGCGGCACCGTCGACGAGTTGGCCAACGCGGTCGCCCTGGAGCGCACGCGTCTCGACGACCAGCGCATCGAGCGCCGAATCGCCGACGAGACCATCGCCCTGGTGGTTGCGGGCAGCGCGGCCCGTCCGGAGACCGCGAGCCGGATGCGCGACCTCGGCATCGATCCTGCCGGGCCGTTCCTCGCCGTGGTGGCCGGCGCGACCGACCGTCGCGCCCCGCCCGACGTGGCTCGGGCGGTTCTGCACGACGTCACCCTGGGACTGTCCGACCGTGCGCTGACCGGTCTGCATGGGGACCGGGTGATCAGCCTGGTGCCGGCCTCCGGTCCCGAACAGGTGGGCCGGCTGCGGGCCGGCCTGGCCCGGCTCGCGCCGGGCCTGGACCGCAACCGGTTGGCAGTCGGCGTCTCCGCTCCGAGCACGCTCGCCGCACTGACCGGAGCGCTCGACGAGGCACGGCATGCGCAGCACCTGGCGTCGCTTCGCGGTGGCAGGGCGTCGATGGTCACGGCGGACGAGGTCACCTCACACGTCCTGCTGCTCGCCGCGGTGCCCGACGACGTCCGCCGCACGTTCGCCGGGCGAGTCCTGCAGCCCGTGCTCGACCACGATGCGCGTCACGGCACCGACCTGCTCGAGACGCTCCGGACCTTCCTCGACGTCGACGGCTCATGGAGCCGCTGCGCGGCGGCGATGCACCTGCACGTCAACACCGTGCGATACCGCATCGGCCGGGTGGAACAGCTCAGCGGCCGCGATCTCGCCCGCATCGAGGACCGGGTCGACCTGTTCCTGGCGCTGCGTTCGCTTCCCTCGTAGGGATGGATCAGGCGTCCCAGGCTGAACCGGCCGCAGGTGCGTCGTCGCGAAGCACGGACGCGGAGATCAAGCCATAGGGGCGGTCGGCCGCGTGGAACACCTCGTTGGGGTTCGCCAGCCCGAAGGGCGTCAGGTCGACGGCGAAGTGGTGACGGTTCGGCGCCGTCAGCCGCACCTCGGCTATCTCCGGGTGCGCCTCCAACACGTGGCGTCCCATCTCCCACAGGGTCTGCTGCAGCGCACGGCTATGGGTGGCCGCGAAGGTGCTCAGCAGCATCGTCCTGACCGCGGCGTAGGACTCCGACCAGTCGACATCGGGCGACGCATACCGCCAGCGAGCCTCCAGTGATGTGGCCAGTACCCGGTCGCGGGTCTCCGGCAACGTCGTGTAGCCGTCCCTGAGGTATCCGGCGAACTCCGAGCCCGTGGACTTTAGCACCGTCAGGTCCTTCAGACCCGCGACCACCCAGGCGCCGCCCTCTACGACGGTCACAGAGGTGGTGCGAATCCCGCTGCCGGTGCGCATGAAGGCGTGGTCGTGCCCGCGCCCGTCGACCTCGATCCGCTCCCAGCCGTACTCCTCCACGTCGATCCGAGCCCCGTCGACGGAGTCGACGTCGGCGACGAAGTGCCGACCGAGGGTGAGCGCGAAGTCCTCGATCTCGCCGACACCGTGTTCTTTCGCGAAGGCGAACACCGTGTTCTTCTGGCTGTCGGTGGGCAGCACCTTGGCCTGGTCGCCGCGAACATGCGCATCGGCGAAGTCACCCCACAGGGAGGTCGAGACGTTGAGGTCGCGGATGTCGTGGCGAGGACTGTCGCGGTAGACGCGGAGCAGCCGGTTCTCGGCCTTGCCATACCGGTTGGGCCCCAGGACGATCGCCACGCTAGCTCCCCCGATAGGTCGAGTAGCCGAACGGGCTCAGCAACAGTGGCAGATGGTAATGCCGAGCCGGGTCGGTCAGGCCGAACTCGACCGTCACCTGCGGGAACAGCGCGTCCTGACCGAGGCCGGCGAAATAGTCCCCTGTTGCGAAGACGAGCCGGTATGTACCCGGCACGAGGTCGTTGCCCAGGTCGCGCACCCTTCCGTCGCCGTCGCTGACCCCCTCGTCGACCACCTGCGCGGCGCGGTCGACCAGGCGCTCCAGGCGGACCGCGACGCCCACGGCCCCGCGACCGCGGGCGGTGTCCAGGACGTGGGTCGAGACTGTGCTCAATGGTCACGCTCCGCTACTCGCTCGTTCCTCGCTCGGCGCGTCGCCGTTCCGGTGCTCAATGGTCACGCTCCGCTACTCGCTCGTTCCTCGCTCGGCGCGTCGCCGT
>DAIUDS010000021.1:0-483 GCA_036845485.1 Jiangellaceae bacterium | reverse complement strand
TCCGGTGCTCAATGGTCACGCTCCGTTTCTCGCAGCAACCTGTCCAGGCGAATCCGGTTGATCTTTCCCAATTCCGTTCGGACAACCCGGCGCTCCTCCGCCGGCTCGTTGCCCAGCCGATCGCGCAGGATCGTCAGCAACTCGTTGCCGCCCTTGCCGGTGGCGCAGACCAGGTAGACGTGCCCGAACCGCTCTTCGTACACACGGTTGGCCTCCGCCAACGCGGCCAATGTCCGTTCATCAGCGCTGGCGACGCCGGACTGTTCCAGCCGGGACGACTCGTCGGCGGGCCGGTCCCCGATCCGCGGGTGGCCGGCGAGCGCTTCGTCGACTTCGCTCTCGCTCAACGCGGCGAGGGCCTCGTCCGCAGCGAGGCAGAGCCCTTCGATACTGCCGTATGGCCGTCCCGCGGATATCTTCCGCGCCCAGGCACGCGATGAGCAGCAGGAATCCGACAGCATAGAATAACAGATGCAGGCTGGA
>DAIUDS010000020.1:17349-19951 GCA_036845485.1 Jiangellaceae bacterium | reverse complement strand
GTTGCCGGGTGCTACCGAGGTCGATGACTTTGCCCATGACGTCGGCATGGTCACCCGACCACCCGCTTAGCGTCGCGCCGTACCTACCTCACCTGCCGGACGACGATCTGTCCGGGGAGCCGGGAATCAGCCATCTTTCGGGCAGCGCGCATGCCCGTAGCTGGGAGCGATTCACCGGGTATACGACGGCGGGCGTTACTACTACGCCTCCACGTCCGCCCAAAACAGGTTCTCGTGCTGATCCGCACCCGGGTGGGGGATCGACTGATCGCCCACCTGCTTCTTGCGGTCGTCCTCGGCGTGCTGCTGGGGATGTCGGTGGCCTGCGTGTCCTCAACGGAGGACGATCCCGTGATTAGTACACCGCTTGACGACCCGGTGGTCCAACGCGCCCTGCAAGGCCCGAAGACCGGTCTCACCTTGACGCTGGTCAGCCACGCGTCCTCGGCAACGCCGCTGCCAGATGCGGGCCCTGCCGCCGGGACGCAGTGCGTCCACATGAACATCGAGCACGCCGACGGGAAAGTTCTCTGGCTGTCCTCGGCGACAGTCGACGCGGCCACTGGGGCGCTCACGCAGGCGACCGCGTGGCGCGTCGATGTCGACACTGCACGGTTTCTCGACGCCCGGCGTTGCGAGGTTCAATCCGAGGAGCCACCGACTGCTCCCATACTGCTGGATGTCCTGGCGGACACAATCGGCCCACTCAGAGACCCCGCCGGAGATGGGTTCACCATCAAGTCCGAATCCGTGGTTGAGCGTGACGAGGGACCAGTCATCCAGCGGATAACGAACTTCCCTGCGCTAGACCAACGGACGATCGAATACGTAAGCACGCGGGGCGGCGCCGTCCACAGCAGTATCGAGGCGATCCGCCTGACCGACTCGTTCACCGACTTGCGGCCCTACCTCGACGGCGTCTGCCCCGACGTGGATCTCGCCGAGTTCGTCTCGCTGCTCACTGACGACTACCCCGACGAGGCCGGAGGGTCGATGATGTGTGAGAACTGGCCATCGAGCGCCTCGTCGTGCGGTGCCGTTGGTCCAGCAGCGCATCCGTGAGCTGGAGCAAGCGCTTGCGAGGTGCGTGCCCTCGTCGGCCGATCTTCGTCCCGTCACCGAAGGTAGGGCTCGAGCGCTGCCAGGGTCGCCGGCGGGTTCTCGACGTGCGCGTTGTGGCCGAGACCGGTCAGGGTGAGCGGTGCAGCCTGCGACAGCCGGGTGAGCTGCTCGTCGGTGACCATCCGGTCGTGCTCTCCTCTGGCCAGAACCACCCGGGATCGAGCCGCGGCAACTAACCCAGGCATGTCCGGGGCGCCGACGCCGAACACGGCGGGATCCATGGCCAGCCGCCACACCCCGTTCTCCTCGTGCAAGCCGGCATCAACCGCGGCGTCGTCGGTCGTGATCAGGCCGGTGAGACCGGAGGTACGCAGATACCGGACGGCCGCTTCCTCACGGGTTCCGAACCAACTGACGCGGCGTTGACCGAGCGCGCGAGCCTTGTCCAGTTCGTCGGCCGTCCAGTCCACCTTGATGCCGAGGCCCGCGACGGCTTCGACGGACACGCCGAACCAGCCGCTGGCAAGCGTCAGCCCCAGAACGCCACCCAGCGAGTGACCGAGCACGACCAGCCCGTCCTCGCTTCGGACGACGTCGGACAGGCTGGCCGCCAGGGCACCGAACGAGTACGCGTGGAGCGGTCCGGAGCGTCCGTGTCCCGGAAGGTCCGGAGCGAGCCAGCGCCCCCGCCACCGCTCGGCGAGCAGCGGCCACCAGCCATTCCAGACGTCGCCGGTCGCGCCGAGACCATGCACCAGCAGAAGTGTCGGCCGGCCCGTCCCGCCGCTCCGAATCCACATGTCCGCCGCCATGTCCGGAAGCCTCCCATGCACCCGGGAGCGGCTCATGCGTTCCCGGGGCCAGCCCCGTCGATGCCCTGCAGGAGGTCGCCGACGGCCGCGATGCCCGCCTGGATGGAGCGCTCGCCGAGGTCACCGAAGCCGAGGACGAGCTGTGCCGGTGTGGTCGCCTTGGAGAAACGCTGGGGGCTCATGCCGTAGAGGCCGACCGAGCGGGCCTGGGCGGCCGAGATGACCGCTTGCTCCTCGGCGGGCTCCGGGAGCTGGGCGACCGCGTGGAAGCCGGCGGCAAGTCCGGTTAATTCGACGTCGGGCGCATGCCGGGCAAGGGCATCGACGAGGGCGCCACGGCGCAGGGCGTACTCGGCGCGCATGCGGCGCAGATGCCGGTCGTAGCGACCCGACTCGATCAGTGTCGCGATGGCGAGCTGGTCCAGCACGGGGGACCCGCGGTCATTTCGGCGCTTCTCCTCGGCGACCTCCTCGGCGAGGGTGGCCGGGCAGAGCACCCAGCCGAGCCGCACGGCCGGCGCCAGCGACTTGCTCACAGTGCCGATGGCGGCGACCCGGTCCGGGGCCAGGCCCTGTAGCGCACCGACCGGCTCACGGTCGTAGCGGAACTCGGCGTCGTAGTCGTCCTCGACGATCGTCGCGTCATGTGTCGCCGCCCACGCAACGAGCGCGTGCCGGCGCTCGGGTGCCAGCACGACGCCGGTGGGCCACTGATGGGCCGGGGTGAG
>DAIUDS010000020.1:0-17249 GCA_036845485.1 Jiangellaceae bacterium | reverse complement strand
ACCTCACGAAGGACCGCGCTGCCGCGCGGGTCGCCGTAGTCGAATGACGCGGTGGGCATGCTGCGGCAGACCTCCCGCACAGCCCAGGCCCAGTCGCCTCGCGGGAAGCTCGAGAGATCGGGCACGGTGGAACGGAAGTCGGCGATCAGGCGAGGCGGGCTGGTGGATGGAGCCAGCGGAGCGGTTGCGACCTGTCCGCCCGCTGCAACCCGGGTCGCCGAGCCCACCCGAGTGGTCAGATAGCCCTCTGCCTGGAGCTGGCCGTAGCACTCCTGCACGAGTCCTCGGGAGACGCCCAGCTGGTGCGCCAATGCCCGGGAGGACGGAAGGCGCTCCCCAACCGTCAGGCGCCCGGACCGGATCGCCTGGCGCAGTTCTCCCTCGAGCTGAGACCGCAGCGGCACGCCACGACGTGGGTCCAGCGCAAGTAGCAGGCCCGGGGTCAAACCGGCCCACTCGATCGGCATGGAATTGGAGCTTAGCGGCGCCCACTCGCGTCTCCAGGTTCCAGTGTGCGGTCGCGACCGTTTCCCCAGCGCTGTTCGTCACCCGCACGGAGAACTACCGCGAGCTGGACAACTGAGGCTGGCTGGCGTCTCGGATCGCGAGTGCAGCCTGTACGAGCGCGGCGTGGGTAAGGGCCTGCGGGAAGTTGCCGAGGTGGGTTCCGGTCGAGGGGTCCATCTCCTCGGCATAGAGGCCGAGCGGGTTCGCGTGGTCGAGAAGGGCCTGGAACAGTTCAACGGCCTCGGTGTGTCTTCCGGTCCGGGCGAGGGCTTGGACGAGCCAGAACGAGCAAGGTAGGAAGGCGCCTTCGGCGCCGGTGAGCCCGTCCTGCCCGGGCGGGTAGCGGTACAGCAGCGGCCCGCCGGCGGACAGGTCGTCGCGGATGGCGTCGATCGTTCCCAGCACGCGGGGGGAGTCGATGTCCTCGATGTCGAGCAGCGGCAGGACGAGCACCGCTGCGTCGAGATCAGCGGATCCGTACGTGCGGGTGTAGCTCCCTCGGGCCGGGTCGTAACCTCGTGCCTTGACATCGGCGGCGAGAGCCTCTCGTGCTGTCAGCCACCGCTGGCGTTGTCGGGCGGGCAGTCGGTGGGTGTCGGCGATGCGAAGGGCACGGTCGAGGGCGAGCCAGCCCATGAGCTTGGAATGCACGTGGTGGGCGACGTCGTCGCGGATCTCCCAGATGCCTGCGTCCGGCTGCTGCCAGCGCCTGGCGACCAAGTCCGCGAAACCGCGCATCGCCCGCCAGGTCTCGGAGTAGAGGTGATGCCCGGCCTGCACGAGCACCCAGGCGGCGTCGACCACCCAGCCGTAGCCGTCGAGTTGGTGCTGGTCGGCCGCGCCGTTGCCGACCCGCACCGGAACACTGGCGGCGTAACCGGCCCAGCCGTGGACCTCGCGTTCCTTCGGTACGTGGCGGCCGTCCAGGGTGAGGAGGGCCGGTAGCCGTGGCCGGTCGAGCCGGCTGGCGTGCAGGAGCCATCCGAGGAAGCCTCGCACCTCGGCGAGCTTGCCGACTCCGAGGAACGCGGCGACACCGATGCTGGCGTCACGCGGCCAGGCGTAGCGGTAGTCCCAGTTCCGCACGCCACCGAGTTCCTCGGGTAGCGACGTGGTGGCTGCGGCGACCGCGGCCCCAGAGGGTGCATAGGTCAAGAGCCGCAACGTCAGCAGGCTGCGCACTACGGCCTCCCGGAACGGGAGAGTGTCGTCGATCTGCGCGGTCCAGGCCCGCCAGCGGGCCTCGTCTCCCGCGAGTAGTTCCCACGCCATCGCGGGGTGGACGTGGACGAGCGGTTCGCGATGGGCCACCGCCAGCACGAGGGTGATCGGCTGGTCCGGGGTGACGGTGGTCGAGACGGGCCGACCGGGTTCGATGCCCAGTCTTGGGTCGCTCCCAAGGGACACGGCCAAGGATCCCCACGTGCACACGAGGTCCTCCCGGCGGCTGATACTCGGCCGGCGATGACCCTCCCCGAGGCGCGGGTCGAACTCGACCATGACGTCGACGGATCCGCCCGCGACCGACAGGCGCCTCACCAGGAGTGTCGCGGGCAACAGGTGTCCGGCTACCTCGGCCACCATCGCCTCCGTCAGGGTGAGCCGACTCCCGCCCACGGCCCAGGTCGTCTCGAGCGTCGCGGTGTGGTTCTTGTAGCGACGTTCGATGATCCGGGAGACCTGGGCAGGGCCGATCCGGAACGTTCCGGCCGACGGCCCGCCGACGAGCCGGCCGAAGACGGGCTGCCCGTCGAATCGCGGCACGCACATCCAGTCGATCGCGCCGGCGCTGGAGACAAGGGCCGCGGTCCGGGTGTCACCCAGCAGCCCGTAGTCCCCGATGGGCGTGAACGACCCTCCACCGGGCACTGTCGGCGGGTGCATGTCAGCGGGCCTGCAGGAGCAGTCCGAGGGCTGCTCCGTAGACGAGATGGGCGACCACCGCCACGGCCGGGGTCTGGGGGCCGTAGTTGACGGCGAGCAGGCCAGGCGGCTCCAGCGCCGCCGTGCTCGACGGGCCGGCCCGGTGCGATGCCATGCGCGGATGGACGCCCGGCAGCAGCGGCAGGAGCACCGTCAGGGCGACGGCGACGTGCAGGAGACCGAGGAGCATGCCGAGCCACCACGTCGCGCGGTGCAGCAAGGCGAACGCTGCCGCATAGCCGAGGGCGAAGCCCTGACCAACGAAGAGGTGGATGAAGAAGCCGGCGACCCTGGCCCGGTCGGGGTCCTCGGTGACGATGGTGCCGAGCACAAGAGGAAGGTCCAGGCGGGTGAGCCCGGCCAGTTGGGCGGCGATCATCACGGCGGTGAGCGCAGAGGTGGCGACCAGCCCGAACAGTGCCCATCCGGCCCAGTCCATCTCAGCGCCGGCTGAGCTGCTGGGCCTTGGTGTCGAGGCCGGCGAACATCTGTTGGAACGATTCCTCGAAGCCGGCGACACCCTTCTCCTCGAGGGTCAGCCCGACGTCGTCCATGTCGACGCCGACGTCGGCCAGCCGCCGCATCACCTCGGTTGCCTCGTCCACGCCGACGTCGATGGTGCGGGCCAGGCTGCCGTGGTCCTCGAAGGCGGCGATGGTGTCTTCGGGCAGGGTGTTGACGGTGTCGTCCCCGATGAGCTCGTCGACGTACCGGGTGTCCGGGTAGGCGTGGTTCTTGGTGGACGTGGAGGCCCACAGCGGCCGCTGCCGGCGCGCGCCCAGGCGGGCCAGACGCCGCCACCGCTCGCCCGAGAATTGCTGCTTGAACAGACCGTATGCGAGCTTCGCCTGGGCGATTGCGGCCTGGCCGCGTAACCCGAGCGCCTCGTCGGTGCCGATGCGTTCGAGTCGCTGGTCGACCTCCGTGTCGACACGGCTGACGAAGAACGAGGCGACGCTGTGGACCGTCGCGGGGTCACCGCCGGCGGCGGCGAACGTCTCGAGCCCGGACAGGTAGGCATCGATGACCTCGGCGTAGCGGGTCAGGGAGAAGATCAGGGTGATGTTGATGTTGCTGCCCTCGGCGATCATTGCCTCGACGGCGGGAACACCCTCCTCGGTCGCCGGGATCTTCACGAACAGGTTGGGCCGGTCGATGCGTCGGTGCAGCATGCGGGCGGCGTCGATCGTGGCCCGGGTATCACGCGCCAGGTCGGGTGCGACCTCGACGGACACGAAGCCGTCGGTTCCGTCGGCGGCGTCGAAAACGGGACGCAGGACGGCGAGGGCGGCGTGGATGTCGGTGACGACCATCTCCCAATAGGCGTCTTCCACCGAACGGCCGGCCACAATCAGAGTGGAGAACTCGTCGTCGTAGTCATCCGAGGCATCGATGGCCTTGGCGAAGATCGTCGGGTTCGCCGTGACGCCGCGGATCCCGTTTGCGACCATGCGAGCCAGGGTGCCGTCGCGCAGGTAACCGCGGGTTAGGTTGTCGAGCCAGGGGCTCTGGCCATAGTCGGCGTACAGGCGTTGCAGCTTGGTCATCGAGGCTTCTTCCCTTCGGCCGTTCTATGCGGACCCTGGTCGGCGTTCGGGCGGACCAGGCCTCGGACGCAGCACCGCCCGAACCCTGGGTCGAGCACCAAGGTGTACCGCCGGTCGTTCGAACCCTCCGCGATCCCACGCAGAAGCTCCAGGTTCAGGTGGCAAACGGTGTCGGTGTGCTCCCTTGCCAGCCGATGGAATGGGCAGTTGGCCAGGACCATCGCGCCGTCACTGTCCATTCGGGGTTCGTACGCATGGTCTTCGAGCACCTTCTCCAGTGAATGGGCGGAGGAGCCCATGGCCCGGCCCATGTCCCCGGCCGTTCGCAGCAGCGTCTCCGCCGCCGGGTCACCGGTCCGGGTCGACTCCTCGATCGCGGTCACCAGGATCTCGGCAGCGAAGTCGTAGCGACGTTCGGGAACGGTGACCGCAACCTCGCCGGCCGCTCGGCTGTAGAGCTTGGAGGGGCGTCCCGAGCCAGGCCCGGTCCGGCCGGTGAGCCGCTTGAACTGCACCGTCAGAAGGCCCTTGTCGGCAAGCCGGTCCAGGTGGAATGCGGCAGTGGTTCGCGTGAGCCCCAACGCCTTGGCGGCCTCGTCTCTGCTGACCGGTGCGTCGCTGTGAGAGACGTACTCGAACAAGTCCCGCCGGATCGGCTCGTCCAGCGCGCCGATGGCCGCCACCCGATCCGCCAACGGCCGATGCTCCATGGCCACATTGTAAAGCAGAAATCTCTTGACGAAAGAACCCGGGCAGAGTCTAATGCGGGTGAAGGCAACTTTAGAGAGGAGGCCATCATGGCCACCATCCCAGGCCCCGACCACGTGGCCGCCCGCCGCGACCTGGCAGGTGCGCCGGCGCGTCAGGCGTTCTTGCTCTTGCGGTCGGTCTTCACCGTGGCACCGATCATCTTCGGACTGGACAAGTTCGCGAACGTGCTGACCGACTGGCCCGACTATCTGGCGCCGGTGATCAATGACATCGTTCCCGGCACGGCGCAGCAGGCGATGTACGCCGTCGGCGTGGTGGAGATCCTCGCTGGCGTCGCCGTCGCGCTGAAGCCGCGGTACGGCGGGCTGCTGGTCGCCGCCTGGCTTGCCGGAATCATCGTCAACCTGCTGTTGATTCCCGACTACTACGACATCGCCCTTCGCGATTTCGGACTGCTCGTCGGGGCGTTGGCGCTGTCCAGGCTTGCGGTAGCGCAGGACGCCATCGGACGCGGGGCTTGATGACGGCGGCGGCACATCTCGCGCCTACCCGCGCCGGGAGTCACCGGCTGCGAGTGGTTGGCGCGCGGCGGGAACCGGACCGGGAAGCCGCCCAGCGGGCCGTAGCCGATCTGCTCATCGCGCTGGGCCGTGACGTGAACGACGCACAGCTGGCCGAGACACCGTCACGAGTCGCCGATGCCTACGCCGAGCTGCTCACGCCGCCCACATTCGACCTGACCACGTTCCCCAACGACGAGAAGTACGACGAGCTGGTCATGGCCCGCGCGATCCCCGTGCACTCACTGTGTCAGCACCACCTGCTGCCTTTCCACGGCGTCGCCCACGTCGGATATCTTCCCGGCGAGCGGATCCTGGGCCTGTCCAAACTGGCTCGGGTAGTGGAACTGTTCGCGCGAGACCTGCAAGTCCAGGAACGGCTGACCCAACAGGTCGCCAACTGGTTGCAGGAGCACCTCGCACCCAAGGGCGTCGGCGTTGCGATCGAAGCTGAGCACCTGTGCATGTCCCTTCGCGGTGTCCGCGCCGCCGGAGCCCACACGGTCACATCGGCTGTCCATGGGGCGCTGCGAGACGACGACCGCTCCCGGCAGGAGTTCTTCGCCCTCGCACTCGGTCACCGATGAGGTTCGTTCCCGCGTGTTCCGATAGCTGACGCCGTCGCAAAGCGCTCGCCGGCCCAATGCCACGGAGGGACAGTTGCCTGCGATCGGATCAATAGCATGGCCGGATGGATCGAGCGGCCACCGTTCGAGCCCTAGAGTGGCTGGGGATCTTGACGTCGACATTCGCGTGACGGCGCGATGGAGGTCGTTCCATGGGTACCCCGCCAGGGGAGTCCGCCGGCAGGCAGGCGGCACAGAACAGCAACGCCGGCGCCGCCTGGTCGCCTGGGAGCGAACTGCTGCCGGCCAACGATCCGGCCGCATCCCGGCCGACGAGAGAGCCCATCATCCCTCCCCGTCCCCCGTCGGCGCCGCCGTCTTCGGTCATTGCTGCGGTAAAGCTCATGTACGTGGGTGCCGGCCTGTCACTGCTGGGAATGCTCTACGGGCTGACGACCCGGGTGCACACGCGCGAGCAGCTGGCCGCCGCCGATCCTGACCAGACCGAGGCGGAACTCGCTCTGGCAGTCGACGTCAAGACCGGCATCGGCGTGACGATCGGTCTGATCGCGTTCGGGATGTGGCTGTGGATGGCACAGACCAACCTCAGCGGTCTGCGCTGGGCACGGATGGTCGCCACTGTGCTGTTCGGGCTGAACGTGATCGTGACCCTCTACGGCATGACCCAGACGACGGGATTCGGCATTGTGGTCAGCATCGTCTCGATCTGCCTCGCCGGCGCGATCCTCTGGCTTCTCTACCGCCAGGAGTCCACCGCGTACTTCGTCGCGAGGTCCGACGGGGCGCGCGGACCGGGGATGTAGGTCGGCTGCGCAAAGCCCGACCATCCCGCCGCACGCAACGCCGTCATCACACGCAGTTGGCCACGTAGCTTGCGCGACAGACTGTGCGGATGCTGCATATCAGGATCACCTCACCTCCGGAGATGACGACTGACGTCGTTGACGTTCTGTCCAGCGATCCGGCGGTCAGCGAGCTTGCTGTGATGCGTGGTGTGTCAGTGCGCCCGGTTGGTGATGTCGTGCTTGGCGACGTAGCACGCGAGGCAGCCAACGACGTGGTGGATCGGTTGCGCGAGCTGGGTCTGCACAATCACGGGAGTATTCATCTCGAGCCGGTGCGTACGTGGATGTCCCGACGCGGCTTCGAGGCACAAGAGCTAGCGCCTGGAAGCAGCGCAGACACCGTCGTATGGGCGGAGGTGACACAGCAGGCGTACGAGGACTCCGAGGCCAACTGGACGTTCATGAGCCTCATCAGTCTGGCGACGTTGATCGCCGGCATCGCGATCGTGCTTGACTCACAGATCCTGGTCATCGGCGCCATGGTGATCGGCCCTGAGTTCGGAGCAGTCACCGCGTTGGGCGTGGCTCTCGTCCGCCGACGCAGGGCCCTATTCGCATCCGCCGCTCGCACACTGATGCTGGGCTTTGCCGTCGGCATCTTCGTTACGACGCTGGCGGCGCTGGCCGGACGCGCGCTGGGCTGGGTGACGATCGAGGACGTCACAGATCCCCGACCAGATACGGGGTTCATCTACACGCCGGACAGGTGGTCATTCCTGGTTGCACTCATCGCCGCGTCGGCGGGGGTCTTGGCGCTGACCTCAGCAAGGGTCGGCGGCCTGTCCGGTGTGTTCATTTCGGTCACGACCATCCCTGCGGCCGGCAACGTCGCTCTCGGGATCGCCTTCGGTGTCGGCGACGAGATCTGGGGAAGCATCCTGCAGTTGCTGATCAACCTGACAGGCATGGCAATGGCGGGATGGGTCACGCTGGCGATCCAACAGGCGGTCTGGTCACGGGTATCGCTTCATCGAGCCCGACTTCGCGATCGGTTGCGCGGCCGGTGACGCGGCATGCCGTCCGACGCATGCATGCTGTGCCCACCTGGCAGTGGTTGGCGTGCGTTGTCAGGGCTTTTCTGCCCTGGAGAGGGTCAGCTCTTCCAGGGTGGCCGGCCCGCGCGTGGCCGCCAGCCTTCCGGAGGGTCGTCACCGACCAGACCGTCCACCGCCTCTCGGAGCAGGTCGGCGTGGCCGGTGTGGCGGCCGTATTCCTCGATCAGGTCACAGAGGAGCCGGCGCAGGCTGGCATGGTCGGCGTCGGCGTCGGAGACGTGGACGAGCTGGTCGAGTCCGCCGTCGGCGATGGCTGCGTCGAGCCGGGGACGGGACCGTTCGACGGCTCCGTCCCACAGCGCGTAAAGCTGTTCGGGGGTGTCGTTGGCGGCGGAGGTGAACCCCCCGTTGGTCTGCTGGACCCACCCGTTGGGGCCGGCTTCCAGCGTGCTGACAGGTTCGGCGAGCGGGTCGTACCCGTCCCGGCGGAATGCCTCCTGGGCGAGGAAGCCTCAGTGAACAGGACGGGACCGAGGATCCCCGCCCACGCCGGTAGGGTTACGGATCGGTTCGGCTGCTTCCCGACGGTCGACGACCGAATCCTGGCGCCGGGTCCATCTGGCTGGCGTCTCGCTCATGACCGCCTCCTCGAGCGGCACGACCGCTGTTGCGGGTGCTTCGTCGGTGACGCTAGGAGCCGGTGCCTGCCCGGACCATCGGGACTACTCCCCAGGCCACCAGCCCGTGTTGCATGGCGAACAAGGTGGCCGCGGCACGGGTCGAGATGCCGATCTTGGCGTAGGCGTTCTGGATGTGGCGGTCGGCGGTCTTGCGCGAGATTCCCAGCGTGCGGGCGATCTGCTTGGTCTGCAGACCGCGGGCGACCAGGCCGATCACCTGGGCTTCGCGGTCGGTCAACCCGGCCGGCCGCGTGACATGCTGGCGGGATGGCCGGCAGTCTCGAGCACCGCTGCGACGCTGTCGCCGTCCAACCGTCCGGCGTGAGCCTCCTCGCCGAGCAGGTCAGCCGCTTCCTTCGGGGTCAGTGGGTCGCGGTGCGGCCGCGGCTCGGTCATCGCGTGGTAGGCATCGGCGGCGGCAAGCAGTCGTGCCTGCGGAAAGAGCGCGCCCGCAGCCACCCCTCGGTGGTAGCCACCGCCGTCGAGCCGTTCATGGTGGAACGTTGCAACCGACACGAGAGCGGCAAGGAACGGCGATCGGCGGAGGACACGCTCGGTGTGATACGCGTGCAGCCTGACCTGTTCCCACTCGTCGGGCGACAACGGTCCTGGCTTCTGCCAGACGAGCACGGACACGGCGACGCGCCCCACGTCATGGACCAGCGCTGCCCGGCGGACCGCGGTCGTGTCGGCCGGAAGGCCGCCACGTTGCGCCGCCGTTGTCACCAGTTGCGCCACACCCGCGGAGTGCCCGACCAAGTACTTCGACGCCAGATCAGCGAAGTCACCCATCGCCGCGAGCGCGACATCGATCGCTTCGCCCCGCAACATCAGGCCAGGCGCGGGTTCCGCGTCGAGAACGTCGCCCCATACCGACCGTTCCTCGTCGACTGCGAGAATGTCGGGTGCGTCAGCCACCAGCAGCGCGGCTACCGTCGGATCGAATGCCCCGCCGGCTCGGTCCCCGATGACCCGTGCGGCGTGATCTACCCCTCCGAGCATGTGCTGCAACGCGGCGTCGCGCGCCACGTGGACGATGCGCAGCGACAGCGGAATCTCCTCACCCTTCATGCCATCCGAAGGACCCTTGCCGTCCCAACGATCGGTGAAGTGGGCGAACAGCCGCTGCACCTCGGCGGGCACACCAAGCCGTCCACTCAACATGTACGCAACCTCGCACAACGCGATGATGTGATCGCGATGCCCGCGAAGTGCCCGGGGCAGCCCGCCCACCGCCTGCAGGGCACGCACCGGCGCCGCGCTGTCCGGGCTGGCTAGGGCACGCATGACGCCGGCCAACGTCTGGGTCGGCGTCCCGAACATCACCGGGCTGAAATGACGCAGCAGGCTGCCCTTGAACTGCCCAGCAGCAATCTCAGCATCAACGGTGCATCCCAAATGGAACAGCAGGCACACGTAGTACGTCTGCCAGCCGCATCGCAAACAGCGTGCTCCACAGCCCGTAATCCAGCGGCAGCCCCATGCCCAGATCGGTTGCCAGGCACAGTGACCCGATCACCTCAGCAGTCCGGACCTCGTCCGACGTCGGCTCGCCGGCCACGCAGAGACCGTACCGGCCCGGAAGGGTGCACGCTCTCGGGCCTGAGCTAGCTACTGTGATCGGGCGCGACCCACGTGGTCTGGTAGCCCGAGCGGGATCACGCGAGTGCTGGGTTCACCGCTGGTGGGGAGGCGAGCCTGGATCGACGATCGGCGGGGCGTCCGCCCGGGGCTTGCGTGCATCCAGCCGCTCGATGAGGCCGAACCGCAAGCGTTCATGTCGGTGCGGAACGAAGCCGAATTTGATCGCTAGTGTCGCCGGTCGTCCGTGCAGCGGCCATCGCCACTGGGCGTGGTCGAGCAGCAGCAGCCGACCACCCGGGCGAAGGATCCGGTACATCTCCGCGAGAACTGCGCTTCGATCGCTGAACTCACACATGGCGAGTGTGCAGACCACAGAGTCGAAGCTCGCCGCAGCGAACGGGAGCCGTGCGGCATCCGCCTGCAGCAGCGACACCCGTCGAACCACGTCAACGCGCCTGTGGGCCATCGACAGCATCTGCCAGTCGCGGTCGACCGCGGTCAGACCAACATGATCCGGGTAGTGAGCCAGGTTGAGGCCACTACCGATAGCGACCTCGAGCACTCTGCCGGTAGCGCGCGAGCAGATCCACTGTCGACTGCCGCCAAGGGTCCAACGCTCGGGTGCCAGCCCGGCCTTCCGATCCCAACGGCGACGTTCGTGATCGTCCGTCCTGCCGCGAACTGACCGCGATCTTTCGCTGCGAGTGTCGGCCATGCCGCACCTCGATCTGGTTGACAGGTCGCATTCACGGTAGCCATTCTCCTGAGCGGCGCACGTCCGCAGAATCACCCATCATCGATCAACTGGCCCCTCACCGTGGCCGGCAGCGCGTGTGAGGCGGGTCGCCGTGAGGTCAGTAGGTTTGGGCCATGCCTGTTGCGGCACCACGCACGGTGACCGAGCGTAAGGCGGACACGTTGGCCATGCTCGGCACACCGGCCATCGACGTCTGGGTGGCCTCGGCCGACATCGTCAAGGGAGCACTGCGCGCACATCTCGTTCCGCTGTCGCTGGCGTGGATGGACGGGCGTGTGGTCATCGCGGTCGGCTCAGACAGCGCCACGGCGCGCAACATCCGCGTTCATGGCACGGCCCGGCTCGGGCTCGGTCCCACCCGTGACGTGGTGATGATGGACGCCGTGTTGGAGGACATGATCGGCGTCGCGGAGGCACCGTCGGCGCTCGCCGACGGGTACGCGGCCCAGGCCGACTGGGATCCCCGCACCGCCGACGAGTACGTGTACGTCGTGCTTCGACCTGAACGCATCCAGGCCTGGCGGGAAAGCAACGAACTCAGCGGCCGGACACTGATGCGCGCCGGTCGCTGGGTCGTCTGAGTGCTAGGCGCGGAACGCGAGCCAGTAGTCGTGCGCCCTTTCGGCCTGACCCTGGGTCAGCTCCGTGTAGCACTGGTCGTACGAGTAGTCCATGAAGTTGTGGATCGGATGAAACCCGGGGTCACGCGGGCACGTGTCTTTCGTCCCACCGGCAGGGCAGCCGCTCGTTGGGACCTTCTCCGCGGGTGTGTCGTCGACGAAATCACCGAAAGCGCTGCAGCCGCCGTCGAAGGTGTGGGCGAGTGCGAACCAGCTACGACGACGACGCCGTGGAGGTGTCGGCGCCACGATGTGATCCAGAGCACACCCGATGGTTGTGGGAACGCCTCAGCGGGGTGCAATTCGGGGAGGGCGAACTTATGTTGAGGCCTGCGTCTGGGCGCCCTGGGATCCGTAGTGCTCTATGCCGTCGGCAAGCAGGGTGAACGCATCCGCCCCGATCTCCGCAAGCTGCGCAGAGAAGCTCGGCGGGACCGCACCCGCCAGCACAATGTCCCGAACGATCCCCACCAAGGCCCGCTGGATCGCGAGCAGGGCGTGCGCCACAACCTGGGCGTCGACACGTGCGCCGAGATTGTTCGGTCGACCGGATTCCGCGAGCAAGTGTGCGGCTAGCAGGTCGGCGGTGCGAGTCAGCGAGATCGTCTCCCGGGCCTGCAGGGCGGAACTCTCGTTGATGACACGGTGCACCGTGTGCAGCCGATCCCGCGCCTGCTGGTCACCGGCATCCACCTGAGCGAGCAGGCCCCCGGGTTGCAGAAGGACGCGGCGTACGGCGTCGAGCACGCTCTCACGCGCGGGGCGCTCTACTACGGCGGCCACCAGGTGCTCGCCAAAGGCCTCGAGCCGGAAAAAGAACAGATCCTCCTTCGTCCGGAAGTAGTTGAACACGGTCGCCTGCGACACGTGCGCCGCGCGGGCGACATCGGCCACTGTGACAGCGTCGAAACCACGGTCGGCGAACAACGCCCAAGCCGTGTCGGCGATCGCTTCCCGCGTGCGCTCCTTATTCTCCTGACGCAGCGCCATGGCAGCCCTCGCTCACTTGACGACAAGTTTGTGCAACTCTAATTTTAGAGTGACTCTAAGCGATTATGGAGATGATCAGGTGCGGATCAGTGTCAGCGTCACGAACCAGTCCTGGCGCGGGGGTCGAACGCCACCCGAGGAGTTCTCCGGGCTCGGTCGGCGAGCCGACGACGCTGGGTTCGACACCGTCTGGGTGCCCGACCACCTGCTCCAGATGGACCCCACGGTCCCCGACGAGGACACCGAGATCCTGGAGGCCTACGCGCTCCTCGGCTTCCTCGCCGGTCAGACCAGCCGGGTGCGCCTGGGCGCGCTGGTCAGCAACGTCACCCTGCGCCCTCCAGCGCTGCTCATCAAGGCGGTGTCCACGCTCGACGCACTCTCCGGAGGGCGAACCTGGCTCGGCGTCGGTGCCGGGTACGCCGGGGAGGAGGCACGACGCACGGGCGTGCCTCTTCCCGAGGTCGGGGAACGTTTCGAACGGCTGGAGGAGACCTTGCAGCTGGCACACCAGGTGTGGGCCGGTGATGAGTCACCGTTCGTTGGCCGGCACTACCAGCTCGCGCACCCGCTCGACAGCCCGCGTCCCGCCCGGCGGCCTCGCGTTCTGGTCGGCGGCACGGGCGAACGCAAGACGCTGCGGCTGGTGGCACGGTATGCCGACGCGTGCAACCTGTTCGACGTACCGGACGACGGTCAGACGGTGCGGCACAAGCTCGACGTTCTCAAGGGCCACTGCGATGACGTCGGTCGTACAACTGCCATAGAGACGACGCTGAGCACGCGGCTGGGTGCCGACGAGTCCAGCGACGACTTGGCTCGGCGCTGTGAGCGGTTGGACGCCTGGGGCATCGACCACCTGATCTTCGTCAGCAGCACACCGTGGCGCACCGACGATCTCGCAACGCTGGCCGGTGCCGTTCGGCTGGTGGCTGACCTCGGCCTCGACCGAACGGAACCCCCGATCCGAACCGACAGCGGAAGAGACCACGAGTCCCACCACCGCCGAACAGATCCACGATCTGCATAACCAGACCATCCGATCGGTCCAGGGAGGTGGCAGCTGCCCACATTAGCCGCGGAGCAGTCGTGTACCTGAACCGGCGAGCCCAGCGGGTAGCACGACTAGGTCGAGCAGATCTTTGCCGGCGAGAGACGAAATCCGCTGATGCTCTTGGCCTCCGAGAGGCACCCGACGGCTGACCCTCGCGGCCGCAGAGAGGGACCCGTGACGGTTCGCGACCAACGCGAGGGACGTGAGGATCTCCGATAGGCCGGCGTCGGAGTGGGAAGGTGGTCCGATGAGCGATGAGGTGCGGGACGAGGTAACGCTGACCAACCTCGACCAACCGCTCTTCGATGGGGCGAACGCGACGAAGCGGGATCTCGTGGAATACCTGGACGCCGTCCGTGACCAGATCATCCCGCAGCTCCGGGACCGGCCGCTGTCGGTCGTGCGGGTGCTCCGTGGTCAGACGCCGTTCATGCAGAAGAACGTCCCCAAATACACGCCACCGTGGGTGCGGACGGTGCCGTTGTGGGCAGAGGCATCGAAGCGTGAGATCTCGTACGCGCTCTGCAACGACCGTCGTACGCTGCTCTGGTTCGCCAACCAACGTGCGGTGGAGTACCACCCGACCCTGGTTCGTGCCGACCGATGGGATCGCGTCACACACCTCGTGCTCGACCTCGACCCGCCGTCGGTGGATGCCTTCGCACAGGCCGTACATGCGGCGCAGCTTGTTCGTACGGTCCTGATCGAGGTCGGGTTGGCGGGTGCGGTCAAGACCAGTGGCGCAAAGGGCGTGCACGTGTTCGTGCCGATCAATGTCCAGGCGACGATTGACGATGTCGCCGCTGCCACCAGGGCGGTCGCCGCGCGCGCCGAGCGCCTTGATCCGTCACTCGCCACAACGGCGTACGTCCGAGACGAACGGGGAGGCAAGGTGTTCCTCGACTCGACCCGATCCGGTGGGGCGACGGTGGTGTCGGCCTACAGCCCGCGCGTTCGGCCTGGTGTGCCGGTGTCGTTCCCGGTGGCCTGGGATGAGCTTGATCGCGTTGTGCCGGCCGATTTCACCGTACGTACCGCCGCACGCATGCTCGGCGAGGGCGATCCGTGGACCGTAGGGATGCCTCCCCCACAGTCGTTGAGTTCTGAGCTGATCGAGGAAGGCCGAGCGATCCCAATCGCCCGGGTTCAGGCGATGCATGAGGGCAAGCGGCGCGCCCGGGCCCGCCGCGGCTAAGCGTCCAGCCGCCCTTCCATCGCGCGTCTTCCTGCCGCTCCTCGCCCCGTGTCCCTGGTCATACCAGGCAAACCCCCTACACCAGCTGGGGCCGGTCGGCATCGGTGCTTCGCGGGTCCCGCAAAGCCGCCGTCGACAACTGAGCTCACGCCTTGCTGCGACGTCGAGCCGCGAACACGGTCACATCGCAGCGGCAGGCTCGCTCAGGTCTTCGGAATCACGAACTCGTAGCCGGCGTCGTGAAGTGCCGAGATGATCTCGCCGAGAGCCGCAACGGTGTCCGACTGGTCACCTCCACCGTCGTGCAGCAGCACGATCGAGCCGGGTGTCACACCGGCCATCACCGCCGCATATATGCGGTGTGCGCCGGGCTCCCGCCAATCCTTCGGATCGACACTCCACCCGAGCGGTGCCTGGTCGTAGGACGCCGCCACTGTGTTGACAGCGGCCGAGAAGTTGCCGCCCGGGGCCCGGAAGAACGGGACCTCGATCTCGGGCACCGCGGCGTGGATACTGTCCAAGGTCCCCTCGATCTCGGCTCGTACCCGCTGCTCGTCGCGGGTCGACAGCTTGAGATCGTGGCTGATCGTGTGGTCGCAGAGAGCGTGACCACCGTTGACGATGTCTTCGATCACCTGGGGTTGGGCCTGCGCGGCTGTTCCGACGACACAGAAGGTAGCCGTGATGCCATGCCTGTCGAGGACGTCGAGCACCTGTGGGGTGTAAACGGGGGAGGGCCCGTCGTCGAAGGTCAGGGCGACCGTTCGGCCGGGCGTGCCCGTGGTGTTGATGACCCCGAGCGCGTCGCGCTGCGGGGGAAGCACAACCGGATCGGCGGCGGCCGACGCTGGCGCAGCGGCTGGCTCGGAAAGCTGATCCGCCGCGGCCAGTTCGCGTGCGGCGGATACGTTGTTGACATTGCCGCCAGCGGCGTTGTCGATTACGAACACGAGACTCACCACGACACCGGTGACGAGTATCTTCCACGATGGGGCCACGCCCACCTCGCGGCACTCCGTGAACCCGGCGACCCGGGCTCTTCCCTGCCAGGATATTGATCAGATCGCCGCGACCCGGACGACACGCTCATGCTGAGCAGATAAGTTCGGTAGTCACGCCTGACTGAAACAAACGGTCCCGACGAGAGAGCGGTTCTTCGGCAGCCACGCCCGCTGCGGGCTCGGAGTCTGGTAGCGGCGCAGCGCACCGTGGGTGTTGCGTAGTTAGACGCCGAGCCGTTCGAGCAGGTCCCGCATCCGGGCTCGGTCCGCGGCCATATGGGCGGCATCGGTGATCGGTGCGTTGAACTCGGTGTACGCGGCGAGGATCGGCTCACCGGCCGCCCTAGTGCCTGCTTGGTGCCACAGCCGGCTGCTCGATCTCGGCAGTTGGCAAGGTCTGGCCGTCGTGCGGCGGCTCGATCGTCACATTGGGCAGGACGCGGTCGAGCCAACGCGGGATGTACCACGACTTCTCCCTGAGGAGGGTGAGGAACGCGGGTACAAGCGTCATCCGAACGATCAGCGCGTCGGTGAGGATCGCGACTGCGAGCAGCAGCCCGAATTCCTTCGGGATGCGATCGGCGCTGAGGACGAAGGCCGCGAATACAGTGCCCATGATCAGCGCCGCCGCAACGATCACCCGGCCAATCGCGGCAATGCCATGGTCGACCGCCTCGCGCGTCTTCAGACCGTGGACGCGCTCCTCCCGGATGCGGCTCATCAGGAAGACCTCGTAGTCCATCGAGAGCCCGAACAGGATGGCGAATGCGATCGGTGGGACGAAGGTCTCGATCGGGCCGGTTTGATCCAGCCCGGTCAGGCCGAGCAGGTTGCCTTCCTGCACCACCAGCGTGAGCACGCCGAAGCCGACGAAGGCGGACAGGATCGTCGTCACGGCCGCCTTCGCCGCGATCACGATCGATCTGAACGCCATCGTCAGCAGGATCAGCGTGACGCCGATGATGTAGAGCAGGAACAGCGGCATCCGCTCCATGATCTGGTCGGCGATGTCTTTGAACGCCGCCGTCTGGCCGGACACGTAGGCGGCCGCGTCGCCGCCCGCGGTCGCGGTAGGCACGACATCGCCACGCAGCTGGTTGACGAGCGCGTCGGTCTGCTCGTCCTGTGGAGCGGACTGCGGGGTCACGAAGACGATCGCGACAGTGCCTTCGTCGTTGAGTATCGGCTCGCCCACAAACGCCACGCCCGGAAGTTCCTGCACACCGTCGTGGATCTCCTGCGGCGCCTGCACGTCGTTGTTGACATCGACGACGATCGGGATGGGGCCGTTGAAGCCGGGCCCGAAGCCCTCGGCGAGCAGGTCGTAGGCTCTGCGGCTGGTTTGATCCTTGGGCTGGGTGCCCTGGTCGGCGGCGCCCAGGCGCAGCAGCAACGCAGTCGACGCCAAGCCCAGGACCATCAGCAGCACGACCGGGAACACGACCCGTGCGTGCGCGGTCACGAACCTACCCCACCGCGCGACCAGGGTCTTCTCGCGGGCCGCCTCGGAGTCGTCCGCCGGGCGCAGGAAGGGCACCTTCAGCCGGTCGATCCGATGACCGAGCAGCGCCAGCACCGCGATCAGCAGCGAGTTGGCGATCAGCACCGTGGTCAGCACGCCGAGGGCGCTGCCGATGCCCAGCTTGGTGACGAAGTCCAGGCCGATGAAGGCCAGACCGGTCACCGAGATCGC
>DAIUDS010000019.1:7957-20067 GCA_036845485.1 Jiangellaceae bacterium | reverse complement strand
GTCGAGCTCGCCGGCGCACGGCGGACGCTGACCGCCGACCGAGCGGGTCCGGAGGTCGTCGTCGACGACAACGGCCGGCGGGCCCGGTGGCACCTCGCCCACGGGACCGGCCCGATCGCGCCCGACCTGCTGGCCGACCGGCCGGTCGAAGAGCGCCGACCGCGCTGGGAGGTCACGGTTGCGGTTCCGGTCGACGACGACGGCGCCCCGGTGGCTCTTCCGGCCTCCGTACCCCGGGTCGTCCACGCTCCGACCCCGACCGACGAGCCGACCGCATTGCCGGCCCTGGTCATGGCGACATTCCCCATGGATTCCTCCCGGCGCCGAGTCGCACCGGGACCGCTGGCCGACCTCGTGGTGAGGGAGGTCGCCGTCGCGTACGCGGCGCTCGCGGCGCAGGTGGCGGGCCCGGCCGTGCTGGGCCTCGTGCCGGGCCCTCTGGGTGCGGGCGAGCTGGACGCAGCGCTCCATCGGGCGGTCGTAGACGCCCTGGCCCGGACGCCGCTGGTCCCTGCGGCCGACGGCTCGGGACGCCTGCGTCCAGACCGGGTCGTGCTCGTGCCGGGCCTGGAGCGCGCGGCCGATCCGGACGCGTTGGCCCTGGTGGTCGCCGGTTTGCCGGCCGCGGCCTGGTGGCGGCCGGAAGCGCTGCGGCGACTCGGTGCGCGGGAGGTCCCGCTGGCAGAAGTCGTCGACCGGTTGACCGAGCTGTCACTCCCACCTGCCGAGTGGCGTGCGCTCTACGGCGCCCTGGAGGGGTCGGACCGCGATGTGCTGGCGGGGCTTCCGGTGCCGCTCGCCGACGGCCGGGTCGTACGCGGTCCGCGCGGCGTCCTGGTGCCCACCGGCGAGGTCGGCCCACAGATGCTGGAGCCGCTGGCTCTGCGGGTGGCCCATCCGGACGCGGATCATCCCGTGTTGCACCGCCTGGGTGCCGTCGAAGCGACCCCGGCCGCCGTGCTGCGTGATCCGGCCGTCCGGGGTGCCGTCGAGGCGCTGGCCGCGGACGATGTCGCCGCCGGAGCGGTGCCGGAACTGGTCGAGACCGTCCTCCGCCTGGTGGCCGCATCGGGCGTGACGGTCGAGGACGAGCCGTGGCTGGGACGCCTGCCACTGCCGGACGCGAGCGGACAGGTGGCTCCCGCTCAGGAACTGCTGTTGCCCGGATCACCGACCCTGGACCTGCTCGATGCCGATCCAGCCGAGTACACCGTGGCGGCCGAGCCGGTCGATCGGTGGGGCGAACCGGTACTTCGCGCGGTCGGCGTGCGAGACGGGTTCGGCGTCGTCCGCGACGCCGACCTGGCACTCGACGACGAGAGCTGGCACGACCTCGACGACGAGGATCGGTGGGCCGAGGCCGTGCTCGCCGGACTCCCGGGTCAGAACCTGCCGCCGTTGATCGTGGAGCTCATCGCGGTACGGGACCTGGACCTGGTGCGTGAGGACGCCTGGCCCGCCGCCCTCGGTCTGCTGGCCGGCGACCCGGCAACACGTGCCGCCCTGGTGGAACCGGCGTACGCCCTGCTGGCCGACGGCACCCGGCGCACGGTTGTGCCCTACGCGGTCTGGTGGCTGCGCAAGCACGCCCGGATCGGCGGGCTTGCGCTGGAGGAGCTGTGTCCGGCCGATGCGGACCCGCTCGTCCGGGCGTTGTTACATCCTGTCGATCTCGGTCTCGACGACACCGTGACCAGGTCACTCGGGCTGCCTAGGACGCTGACCGATCTGGACACCGGCCTGCTGCTCGACCGCCTGGCCGATCCGGGGCGCACGTTGTCCGCGCCCGATCTCGCCGACGTGTACGCGGTGCTGGCGTCTACGGACACCGGCATGGTGCCGGCGCCGGGACGGATCCGGGTGCCCGCCGGACTCGGATCGCGAGTTGTCCCGGCCGCGGATGCGGTCGTCGCGGACGGTCCGCATTGGCTGCAGCTCGACCTGCCGGCCGTCGTGCCGGGAGGACGTGCGCTCGCAGACCTACTCGACATCGACCTGGCCGCGGACGTCTACGACGGCGCACCGGGTCCGGGCGGCGTCGTCGCTCACGTTCCGGACGTGGTGTCCGCGCTCGTGCCGGACGCACCCGCGACCTACGTCGAGCACGACGACCTGGTGGTCGCCGACCGGGCAGTCGACTGGTGGGTCGACGGCGAGAGCACGGTGCACGCGGCCACGCCCGACGGCCTCGCCAGAGGGTTGGCCTGGGCTACCGGCCGTTGGGAGCTCCGGTTCCTCCTCGCCGAGGCCCTCCGGGACCCGGATGCCGTGCCGGCGCTGCTGACCGAGCAGGCCTACGAGCCTCACCGGGGGTGAACCGGCGCCCACGGTTGCTCGTGCCTCAGGTCCCCGGCCAGGCTGGAGCATGCGATTCGTGATCGAGCCGGACGTCCAGGTGTTCGAGCACCGGGGGCTTGCCTGGATGGAACGGGATCCGCTGCTCAACACCCTTCCTGCGACGATCGCACGCTCGGTGATGGCGGGCCTGTATCGGGGTGACTGGGCGCCGCCCGTGTGGATCACCATCGAGTCCGACGACCACCAGCCGATCGGGGCCGCCGTGCGTACTCCGCCGCGGAACATGGTCGTGCCCGCTGTCCCGACCGAACTCGCCAGCGTGCTCGCTGAGTTCATGTTCGACAGATCGGAGGGAGAGGACCTCCCCGGCGTGAACGGGCCGGTCGAGGCGGCGCGCGCCTTCGCCGACCGATGGGCCGAGCTGACCGGCTGCGACGTGCGCACCGAAACCAACCTGCGGCTCTACCGCCTGGACAGGCTGGACCCGCCGTCGGATCCGGGCGGCGCGTGGCGGCTCGCCACCCGCGACGACGGTGACCTGTGCTTCCGCTGGTTCGAGGCATTCGCGGCGGAGACCACCGCGAGTGCGCCGCCGCAGCGGCGTGATGTCGTTGCCCGCGTCGACGGTCGAAGACTGGGACTGTGGCACGTGGACGGTCGTCCCGTCTCCCTTGCCGGTTGGACGGTGCCTGCCTCGGGCGTGGTTCGGGTGGGACCCGTCTACACCCCGCCCGAGCAGCGCGGGCGGGGCTACGGCACGGCATCCACGGCGGCCGCCACGGCAGGAATCCTGAGCGCCGGAGCCCAGCCGTGCCTGTTCACCGACCTTAGCAACCCCACGTCCAACTCGATCTATCAGAGGATCGGCTATCGCGCGGTTACCGACTGCGTCGAGTTGGCCTTCGAGCAACCCCACTAGGTCGTCACGCGCGGGGATGATCTCTGCCCGCGGGCGACGGCCGGAACGACAGGAACGACGACCCGAGGCCGCCACGTTTGTCCAGTTCTGCCGGGCCGCAGCGGGCCGTTGTTCCTGTCGTACGGTTCCACGTTCCTGGTCAGCAGCAGTCTGCGACCTCGCAACAGTCCTCGGTACAACAGCTGGCCAGGTCGAGCTCGTCCATGGCGAACCTCTCTCGAAGACATCGACGAGTTTCGATGCCTGCGAACAGGAGCTTGCTCTTCGTATCGACGGATGTCAATATCGACCATGTCGATGTTGCGCACGCCGCTGCCAGTCCTGGAGCCGTTCTGCTGCACGCCGCTGACACGCGAGCCGCTGGCCGAGGTGGAGGCGGCTGCGCTGGCGGTGCGCTTCAAGGCTCTGGCGGACCCGGTCCGGCTGCGTCTGCTCTCGCTGGTGCTGGCGTGCGAGGACGACGAGGCCTGCGTTTGCGACCTGACCGCCGCATTCGACCTGTCGCAGCCGACGATCTCCCACCACCTCAGGGTGCTGCTGGACGCAGGACTGCTCAGCCGCGAGAAGCGCGGCGTCTGGGCCTACTACCGCGTGCAGCGTGAGGCGCTTGGAGCCTTGGCCGGAGTGATCGACGCCGTCGCCGCCTGACGATCGACCTGGGCACTCAGGGTGGTGTGGTCGGCGCAGACGGGGAATGCTGGCGATATGCCTGATGAGACCTGCCCCCTGTGTCGTGGCCGCGAAGTCGACCCGGACATGGGTCGCGAGCAGGTCTGGGAGGACGCCCACTGGCGGCTGACCACGAGCATCGGGCCCGGTGATCCCACACCGGGCTTCTCCTACCTCGAACCCAAGCGACACATCCCGTCGATCGCCGACCTCGACGGCGGTGAGGCCGTCACGTTCGGCCTGGCGATTGCCCGCAGCGCGAAGGCCCTCAAGCAGGCGACAGGCAGCGAGGCCGTCTACGTCTACGTCTTCGGCGGCCACATCCCGCACCTGCACCTCCACCTGGCCCCGCACCGCGAAGGCGACGCCCTCAACTCGGCCATGTTGAAGGGCGAGGTCGTCGAGGAGCCCCTGCCCACCGGCGCGGTCTCGCTGGTGAGCAAGGACTTCCCCGCCATCGACCAGGCCGAGTTGCGCTCGGTCGCCGATCGCGTGCGTCGGTTGCTCAGTTGATCAGTTGGTCGATGGGTCCGATTGCGAAATAGACGACGAAGAGCACTGCGACCACCCAAAGCAGCGGGTGGACGTCGCGTGCCTTGCCGCGCACCAGCTTGATGAAGACGTAAGTGATGAAGCCGGCACCGATCCCAGCGGTGATCGAGTAGGTGAACGGCATGAGCACGATGGTGAGGAACGCCGGAATCGCGATCTCGACGTCGCCCCACTCGATGCCACGCACCTGGGCCATCATCAGGAACCCGACCAGGACCAGGGCCGGTGTCGCCGCCTCGTACGGCACGATCTCGACCAAGGGCGCGAGGAAGGTCGCGAGCAGGAAGCACACGCCGGTGACCATGCTGGCCAGGCCCGTACGCGCCCCGTCGCCGACACCCGCCGCCGACTCGATGTACGACGTGTTGCTCGAGACCGACGCCGCGCCGCCGGCCGCGGCTGCGACCGAGTCGACGATCAGGATGCGCTCGGTGTTCGGCGGGTTGCCCTCGTCGTCGAGCAGATTACCCTCGGCGCCGACGGCCACCATCGTGCCCATCGTGTCGAAGAAGTCGGCCAGCAGCAGGGTGAACACGAACAGTCCCGCGGTGAGAATGCCGACGGCTTCCCATGATCCGAGCAGACTGAACTGGCCGAGCAGCCCGAAGTCCGGGGCGTCGACGATGCGGTCCGGCAGCACCGGCACGTTCAGACCCCATCCCCTGGGGTTCACGTCGCCGTCCTCGCCGACGGAGGGCCCTATGTCGAACAATGCCTCGAACAGGATGGCGAGCACCGTCGCACCGAGGATCGTCCACAGGATCGCACCCTTGACCTTGCGGACGTACAGGAAGATCAGGGCCAGTAAGGCCAGGCAGAAGACCAGCACCGGCCAGCCGGCCAGGAAGCCGTCGATACCCATCTCGATCGGTGGCACCGGCACCGAGGTGCTACGGATGACCCCCGCGTCCACCAGGCCGATCAGCGCGATGAACAGGCCGATGCCGACACTGATGGCGACCTTCAGCTGGGATGGGACGGCGGTGAAGACAGCGGTCCGGAAGCCCGTGAGCACCAGGATCAGGATGACCAGGCCTTCGATCACCACCAGTCCCATCGCGTCGGGCCACGTCATGCGGCTGGCGATCGCGAACGTGACGAAGGCGTTCAGACCCAGTCCGGTGGCCAGCGCAAGCGGATAGTTGGCGAACGCCCCCATGGCGATCGTCATGACGCCGGCGACCAGGGCGGTGGCAGCTGCGACCATGGCCAGGTTGGGCGTGCTTCCGCCGCCGAGGAAGTCGCCATCGACGTCCGGCTGCGTCCCGATGATCAATGGGTTGAGCACGATGATGTACGCCATGGTGAAGAACGTGACCAGCCCGCCCCGGATTTCGCGCCCGATGGTCGAGCCACGCTCGCTGATCTTGAAGTACTGGTCGAAGCCATTCGAGGGCTGGGTGTTCTTGGCGGACGTCTGCGTCATTCGCTGCTCCCAGGGGGTGGAAGTCCGGCGTGTCCCCGCGGCGTGAGAATGCCAGAACCGGTAGCGCACCGACAGGGGACACGGCCGAGACCGCGGAACGCTTGCCGCACCATGGCCGCCCTCACACCGGTTCGGCCGGCTCGCTCCGCCGTCACGACTGCCAGTAACCTCTTGAAATCATGGTGAAGCGAAGCCGCAGGTCCGGGTGGTCGCCGAAGGTGGCTCCCCTCGACGTAGACGGCGTCCGAACCGTCGCGATCGGCACTGTGCTCTGGGTGGCGGCCTTCGTCCTGCTCGCGTTGCGGAAGGACAGCCTGGACGAGCGGGGCCACGGCTGGTGGCTGTGGACTTGCCTGGCCGGCGTAGGGCTGGGCCTGCTCGGCCTTGATTACACCCGTAGGCGCCGTGACGCCATTGCCCTGGCCCGGCTCGAGGAGGAGGCCAACCTTCCCGACGATGTCGAGCCGCTCGATCAGGCCGACGACGTCGGCGACGTGCAGGCGGGCGGGGAGATCGAGGCGCTCGACGTGGGCCCGCCGATACCGGCGCCGACCGGACGCCGAGCCCGCCGGGCGGCCAGGGCTTCCGGTCAACCGGTCCCGGCCCCGCAGTTCGTGGAACCTGACGAGCCCGACCTGGTCCCTGAGCCAGACCTGGTCCCTCAGCCCGACCTGGTCCCTCAGCCCGACCTGGCCCGTGAGCCCGACGTGGCCCGTGAGCCCGACGAAGACCGCCTGCTGGACATGCCGAATCGAATCATCGAGACGGGTGACCTGGAGCAGACTCGCGCCTGGGACTTCACCCGCCCGCGGGACGAAGCCATTGGCCTGGACGAACCGGGTCGCCTCGACGACACCGATGACCTCGACGAGACCGGTGACCATCGTGTCGGTGGGCGGCGGGCGCGCCGCGAGGCCACGAGGAAGAACGCGCCTTCCACTGACAGCGAGTCTGGCTACCGCGGCCGCCGCGCCCGACGCCGCTGAGGATCCACATGGTTCCGTGTCATCAGCCAACGTGCTATTGGAAGAAGGCCCTTAGCAAGGGTAATGACGTATGCTAATGGTGTGTCCCTCGCCGAACCGGTCGTCCGCCGCACCCACCCGGGTTTGTCCAGCACCCTCCGGCTGTCCGTGATGCGGCTGGCGAGGCGGCTGCGAGTGGAGCGCGAGGACGACTCCCTGACGCTCAATCAGCTCGCGACGCTGGGAACTCTGAACCGCCACGGGCCGATCACGCTTGGTGCCCTGGCCGCCCACGAGCGGGTGCAGCCGCCGTCGATGACAAGGATCGTGTCCGGACTCGAGGACCGCGGCCTGGCAGTGCGCGAGCCGGACGCGGCCGACCGGCGTCTCGTCGTCGTACGGATCACGGCCGATGGAGCCGCCCTGCTGGCGGCCGACCGTCGACGGCGTGACGCCTGGCTGGCGAGGCGGCTGCGCGAGCTCACCGCAGACGAGCACGAAGCCTTGCGCCGTGCTGCACCAGTGCTGGAGAAGTTGGCGACGTTGTGAGCCCCACCTTCCACTCTCTGCGCAACTACCGCGAATACCGGCTGTTCTGGTCCGGCATGCTGGTGTCGAACATCGGCAGCTGGATGCAGCGGGTAGCGCAGGACTGGCTCGTCCTTGTCACGCTCGGCGGAGGCCCGGCGGCGCTCGGAATCACCACCGGCCTGCAGTTCCTACCGTTCCTGTTGGTCGCGCCGTTCGGCGGGTTGCTGGCCGACCGGTTGCCGAAGCGGCAGCTGCTCATGTTCACCAACGGATTCCTCGGCATCACCGGCGTCACGCTTGGGCTGCTCGTCGTCAGCGACCTCGCGCAGATCTGGCATGTCTACGTCCTGGCATTCCTGCTGGGCGTCGGCACGGCGCTGGACCACCCGGCCCGAAACACATTCGCAGCGGAGCTGGTCGAACCCGACGACCTGGCCAACGCGGTGGGGCTCAACAGCGCGTCGTTCAACGCCGCTCGGCTCATCGGGCCGGGTGTCGCCGGCCTGCTCATCGCGGCATTCGACACCGGACCGGTCTTCCTGCTGAACGCGCTGACCTTCTCTGCTCCGATCGTGATGCTGTTGGTCATCGGTAAGAACGTGATCAAGGAACCACGTGCGGTCCCACGCAGCCAACGTCGCCTTGTCGACGGCGTGCGCTACGTTCGCCGCCGGCCCGATCTGGTCATGGTCATGGCGATCATGTTCTTCGTCGGAACATTCGGCATGAACTTCCAGATGACCATGGCGCTGATGGCGACCGGGGCGTTCGACAAGGGGCCGAGCGAATACGGCATCCTCGGGTCGATCATGGCGATCGGCTCACTCACCGGCTCCCTGCTCGCCGCGCGTCGGGCCGCGCCGCGACGCCGGGTGATCGTCGGCGTGACACTCGTGTTCGCCCTGATGGAGGTGCTGGCGGCGCTCAGCCCGGCCTTCTGGATCTTCGCGCTTACGCTGATCCCGCTCGGCATGGCAGCCCTGACGATCATCACGACCGCGAACGCGTACATGCAGACGTCGGTCGACCCACAGGTGCGGGGGCGGGTGATGGCTCTTTACCTCATGGTCTTCATGGGCGGAACGCCCGTCGGCGCGCCCGTCATCGGCTGGGTGGCCGATGTCCTGGGGCCGAGGTGGTCGCTCCTGGGGGGCGGACTCATGACCGGAGCGGGGACGCTGGCCGTGACTCTGCTGCTCGCCCGCCGCAACGGCATCGTCGTGCGCCCTCGGCTGCGCCCGCGACCGGGCGTCCGCATCACATCGCCGCCGCGGGACACGTCGCACGACGTGAGGCCGCAGGCCGCCTGAATGGGCATGATGCCGCCGTCATTCCGCCCGACCGGCATGCCACGATGGCGTGAGAGCGCTCCCAGCCGACACCGTCAGCAGCGGGCCTAGCGTTTGTGTGGAGCTTGTCGAAGGGATCGCGGTGGTCGAGCCGGGGACAGTCAACGCCGCCGCTGCCGCCACGCGGCATTTTCCGGCCGGCTTCGTCTGGGGCGCGGCCACCGCGGCGTTTCAGGTGGAGGGCTCGACGACGGCCGACGGACGCAGCGACTCGATCTGGGACGCCTTCTGCCGCCGGCCGGGCGTGATCGTCGGCGGCCACACGGGCGAACCAGGAGCCGACCACTACCGGCGGATGCGAGAGGACGTCGCGCTGATGTCCGAGCTCGGATTGACGTCGTACCGGTTCTCGGTGGCGTGGCCACGGGTGCGCCCGGACGGGGGCGCGGTCAACGAGCGCGGGCTGGACTTCTATCGGCGCCTTGTCGACGAGTTGCTCGCGGCCGGAATCGCGCCGTGGGTCACGCTGTACCACTGGGATCTTCCCCAGGCTCTGGAGGAGCAGGGCGGCTGGACCTCGCGCGATACGGTGCAGCGATTTGCCGCCTACGCCGACACCGTCCACGCCGCGCTCGGCGACCGGGTGCCGTACTGGACGACGCTGAACGAACCGTGGTGTTCCGCGTTTCTCGGCTATGCGAGCGGCGAGCACGCTCCCGGCCGGTCCGAACCGCGGGCCGCCGTCGCCGCGGCCCATCACCTGCTGCTGGCACATGGTCTTGCGAGCGCCGCCATCCGGGCGCGCGACCCTCGTACGACCCTTGGCATCACGCTCAACCTCTCGCCGGTAGGGGCGCTGGAACCTGGCGACCCGGCCGATGTCGAGGCCGTGCGTCGAATCGACGGCCTGCAGAACCGGCTGTTCCTGGGGGCGATCCTCCGCGGCGCGTACCCGACGGATGTGGTGGCCGACCTGGAGCCCTACGGCCTGTCCGGACACCTCCACGACGGCGACATGGAGTCGATCTCGGTGCCGGTGGACCTGCTGGGCGTCAACTATTACCAGGGCACGCTCGTGTCCGGGCATCCTCGATCGGACAGCGCCGAGCGCGCCCCGCTGACCACGGCCGGTGTGCCGCGTCCGAGCCCACCGGCGTCGCCGTGGGTGGGCGCCGAGCACGTCACCTTCCACTCCAGGGGCCGGCCCGTGACCGGGATGGACTGGGAGGTCTACCCCGAGGGCCTCACCGAGCTGCTCACGTCGCTTTCCGGGCAGTACCCGGGCGTCGCGCTCTACGTGACCGAGAACGGAGCGGCCTACCCGGACTCCGTTCGTGGTGGCACCATCGACGACCCGCAACGGCTGAGCTTCATCGCCGCACATGTACGGGCGGTGCACGAGGCCATCGATGCCGGTGCCGACGTACGCGGTTACTTCACCTGGTCGCTGCTGGACAACTTCGAGTGGGCTTGGGGCTACGGGTGTCGGTTCGGCATCGTGTACGTGGACTACGACACCCAGCAGCGCATCCCAAAGTCGAGCGCGCGCTGGTACGCGTCGCTCATTTCGCAGAACAGCCTGCCCTGATGCCTACGCTGAGCCTGTGAAGCCCAGATGAACGCGGTTCCGCCGGCTCAGCGAATGCCGACGCTCGAAGAGGTCGCACGCGCCGCCGGCGTCTCGCGGGCCACCGTCTCGCGGGCGGTCAACGGCGGCGCACGGGTGAGCGTCCGCGCGCAAGAGGCTGTGGAGCTCGCCATCGCCGAGCTCGGATACATCCCGAACCGGGCGGCCCGCACGCTCGTGACCCGGCGCACGGACTCGGTCGCCCTGGTGGTCCCCGAGACCGGCAACCGGTTCGTGTCCGACCCGTTCCTGACCGGCGCCCTGCAGGGGATCACGAAGGCACTGGCCGGTACCGAGCTCCAGCTCGTCCTGCTCATCGCCCAGCAGGTCGGCGACATCGCCCGGCTGCTGCGCTTCCTGCGCGCGGGCCACGTCGACGGTGCCCTCGTCATGAGCCATCACCGCGAGGACGAGCTGCCGGCCGAGCTGGCCCGGACCGGGTTGCCCTTCGTGTTCGGTGGGCGTCCGCTGGACCCGGGCAGCCTGGAGGTACCGTACGTCGATGCCGACAACGTCGCGGGCGGGCGGGCGGCTGCCGAGCATCTGCTTCGCCGCGGAGACCGGGTGATCGCGACCATTGCCGGCCCGCCGGACATGCCGGCCGGAGTGGACCGGCTGACCGGCTGGCGGGACGTGATGGCCCGGGCCGGCCGACCGGTCAATCTGGTCGAACATGGTGACTTCTCCGCCGACAGCGGCGCCTCGGCGATGGCCAGGCTGCTGCAACGGCGGCCCGATGTCGACGCCGTCTTCGTCGCCTCGGACCTGATGGCGACCGGCGCCCTGCGGATGATCCACGAGCTCGGCCGCCGCGTTCCCGCCGACATCGCGGTCATCGGCTTCGACGACTCCGTGCTCGCGCGCACCACGATCCCGTCGCTGACGACCGTGCGCCAGCCGGCCGAGGAGATGGGACGGCGGATGGCGAAGCTTCTCGTCGAACAGCTGGCCGGCGCGCCGCCGCAGGTGGTGGGCGAGATCCTGCCGACCGAACTGGTGGTCCGCGCGTCCGCCCCGATGACCTAGCGGACATTTAGACCAGGCCGAAGACCACCGCGAAGGCCGACGACCTTCCAGGCCCCGTATTCAACCCGACGGACGATGCTGTCCTCGGCCGCTTCTCGTCGTAGCCGAGGTGCCACATGGAGACGCCGTGGAGGACGACGAGGCTCTCGACGCCGGCGCCAAACCACTTCACCGTGGCGCTCGGATCTCGCGAGACTCATCGGCGCGCGCCGCTCGTATGAGCTTGTCTCCGCGAGCCGCGGCCCGGCACAGTGCGAAGGCGAAGACGTGGACGGCGACGACGGCGATGACCACGGCCCAGACGATCACCGGACTGGTCCGTTCGCGACGAGCACGGTCTCGTCGGGCTGGGTGCGGCATCGCCGGGTGCCGCCGGCGAGCCAACGAGCGGCGATCGTTACAGCCGTCGCGTCAGTGAGCGCTCGGCGACCTACGGCCGATCGGGACTCTCTGGCGACCCCGTCCGCGCCGACGTGAGCGACGCCCCGGAGGTCGATCGTGGCGGCCCCGCGGCTCTTGGCTTCGAGGAGGAGATCGGCGACGGCGTTGCAGATCGCTTGGCCTTCGGCGAGCGCGTTTCTGGCGATCTCGTCCGCGATCGCGATGGCGCTCGGTTTGACTGATCTTGCTTCTGAGTAAAATCGCATCAGATCTCGACCTCCCCTATAGGCCGGGATCTAGGCCCGGCGGGCGAGGGATGCGTCCTCGTCGCCGGGCCGCCCCTACTTTCGAGGGCAGGACAGGAACGATATCACGCTAAACCAGGCACTAGTTGACAACCGCGACCGCTTGAGTCCGTCAAGTCGCG
>DAIUDS010000019.1:0-7857 GCA_036845485.1 Jiangellaceae bacterium | reverse complement strand
GCGTCCACCTCGACCTCGACGTCAGCGGCGGCCGAACCGCGCCACTCCACGTCCGCAGGCGACGGGTCCTCGCCGAGGCGGAGCGCCTGGTGTGGGCCGGTGCCACCCGCCTTCGCCTGCTCGAGCAGGAAGGGCTCGATCACTTTGCGGTGGTGCTCAACCAGCGTGACGACGACGACCCCATGCGTGAGCCACGTTCACCGCGGCGATTCCGCCCCACGCAACGATCAGGGCCGCGAGCTCATCCGTGCCCGTCGTGATCGCCGTGACCGGGATGCCGGCGATCACCGAAACGATGCCGAGGGTCAGTCCCGGATCACGCGGGGCAGGTCCGTCCTCACCACGACGCTCGCCCGAGGAGAGCCGTTCGGCCACCGTCGCATCGACCCGCTCCTGCATCTGCCGGTCGAGCCGGGCGAGGAAGCCGTCCAGAACCGCGTCCTCGTAGTCGGGGCCGAGCTCCCGGCGCGCACCGACGGCCGCGACAGATCGTCGCGCGGGGACCCAGTGTCCTCGGGCACCTCGCCAGATAGAGCACCGTGCGCCAGCCGGCCTGGCCGGCGCGCCGCCGCCGGTGGTGGGCGAGATCCTGCCGACCGAACTGGTGGTCCGCGCGTCCGCGTAGGGTGCCGCGCCATGAGGCTGAGTCACGAGCAGTACGTCGCCCACGTCCAAGCCGACGGGGAACGGATGGCGCTGGTCGCCGAGCGTGGTCTCGATGCGGAGGTCCCGTCGTGCCCGGGCTGGACGGTGCGCGATGCCGTCGAGCACACCGCCACGGTGTTCCTCCACAAGGTCCAGTGCATGCGCTTGAAGACGCTGCCCGAACCCTGGCCGCCCGAGCGTGGTGCCGAGCCAACGGTTCTCTACCTGCGGCGCAGCCTCGACGAGCTCGTCACAGAGCTGACGGTTCGCGACCAGAACGAGTTCGCCGAGACGTGGTGGTGGGACGAACGGACGGTAGCGTTCTGGGGTCGGCGGATGGCCCACGAGGCCGCGATCCACCGGGTCGATGTCGAGCTCGCTCACGACGAGGTGACGCCGATCGACGACGCGCTGGCGCACGACGGCGTCGACGAGGTGCTCCGCCGCTTCCTGGCCGGTGACTGGACCGACGAGCCCGCAACGGACCGGGCGGGAACGGTCGTCAAGGTCGCCTGTGTCGGCACGGCTTGGCGGGTGGTCATGGAACCGTGGGCGGTCGTGGCCTCGGTATGGCTTGACCGGTGGCCGGCCGACCTGCCGGTCGACGCAACCGTGTCCGGTGAGCCGTTGCCGCTCTACCTGTGGCTGTGGGGTCGTGGGCCGCGTGAGCCGCTTACCCTGGACGGCGACCTGGGTGCGGTCGACCATCTTGATGCGCGGTTGCGCCTTGCCACCAAATGAGGCTGTTCGCGGCGGTCGTTCCGCCGGCCGACGTCGTCGCGGAATTGGACGCACAGGTGGGCCCGCTGCGCGACGACGTGCTGCGGTGGACCACGCCGGACGCGTGGCATCTGACGCTCGCCTTCTACGGCGAGGTCGGTGACGAACGGCTCCCCGACCTCGGGGCTCGGCTGACGAGAGCGGCCCGGCGATATCCGCCACTGGAGCTGGGGCTCGTCGGCGCCGGACGGTTCGACGGGCGCGCCCTGTGGGTGGGCTGCGCCGGTGACGTGGCGGTCTTGCGCAGTCTCGCCCGGTCTCTGCGGGCGGCCGGTCGTCGGGTGGGCGCATCAGTCGACGAGGAGCGTCGTTTCCGCCCGCACGTCACGCTGGCACGCTCGTCGCGCCCGGTGAACCTGCGTTCATACGTTGCGGCACTGGCCGGGTACGAGGGTCGGATCTGGACCGCACGTGACGTCGCCCTGGTCCGGTCGGAGCTCGGCATGGGCGACCTCCGACGTCCGCGCTACCGGACCGTGTCCACCTTCGGACTCGGGCCCTGACGGTCTCGTCGCCGCGGTCGTCCTGGCATCGCTGTGAGCGGAGCCGGGTCGGTCACCATGCATAGGCCTCGGGTGCGGTACCGGGGCCGGGGAAGAGCTCGTCGAGACGCTCGAGCGTGGACTCGTCGAGGGCCAGCGTGGCCGCCGGCAGGACGGACTCGAGCTGGGCAGGCGTGCGCGGCCCGATGATCGGTGCGGTGACGCCGTCCTGGTGCAACAGCCAGGCCAGGGCGACGTTGGCTGGCTCCTCACCCAGCTTCCCGCACAGCGCCTCGAACCCCTCGACACGGTCGCGGTGACCGGCAAGGTAGTCCGCGGCACGGCCCCCGGCGGAGCGGCCGCGATGCTCCTTGGCCAGCAGGCCGCCGAGTGCTCCCCCGTGCAGCGGGCTCCACGGGATCACGCCGAGGCCGTACGCACGTGCCGCCGGCAGTACCTCCAACTCGGCCGAGCGCGCGGCGAGGTTGTAGAGCGCCTGCTCGGACACCAGCCCTTGGAAGTGCCGGGAGCGTGCGGCCTCCTGGGCCTGCGCGATGTGCCAGCCGGCGAAGTTGCTCGACCCGACGTAGAGCACCTTGCCCTGGACGACAAGGGTCTCCATGGCCTGCCAGATCTCCTCCCACGGGGAGTCCCGGTCCACGTGGTGCATCTGGTACACGTCGACGTAGTCGGTCTGCAGTCGCCGCAGAGACGCCTCGCAGGCGTGGCGGATGTTGCGCGCCGACAGCCGGCCGTCGTTCGGCCAGTCGGACATGGCGCCGTACACCTTGGTCGCCAGCACGACCCTTTCCCGGCGCCCGCCCCCTGTTGCGAACCAGCGGCCGAGGATCTCCTCCGTCCAGCCCTTGTTCTGACCCCAGCCATAGGTGTTTGCGGTGTCGAAGGCGTTGATGCCGCGCTCCAGCGCGAGATCGGCGATCGTCCACGCCTCGTCCTCCGGCGTGACCGGGCCGAAGTTCATGGTGCCGAGTATCAGCTTGCCCACCCGGAGCCCGGACCGACCCAGCTGTGTGTAGTCCATGAGCATCAGCCAACACCGTGATCGCTGCGGTCACAATGGTCGGGTGGCAGAGCCGTTGGCAGGCGCGTTGGACCGGATTCGGGCCGACCTGCTCGATTCCGACCGCCTGGTTCGCGCCGTCGCCGCCGGGCGGCGCAAGAGCGAGCGGCCCGACTTCCGACGGGCCGAACTGCGATGGGTCGACCTTCGCGACGGACGTCGGCTGCAGGTCGTGACCTACGACGGGCGGCAGGCTTTCACCCGCAACGTCATCCCTGATCGTGCTGCTGCGATGGTGGACGACCTCCTCGGTCAGCCGTACGGCAACTGGCACGTCGACACGACCGAGGCGACCGTGCAGTTACGGGTCACCATGAAGGGCGAGGCTCAGGTGCACCGATCGCCGCCCGTGGCCTCCCCTGGCCCGATGCGGCTGCACGACCAGGTGAAGAAACGGCTTCTCGACCCGGCGGACCCGTTCCTGCGCGCCGTGGGCATCAGCGACGAGCAGGGCAGGGTCACAGCCGGCCGCCGTAACAAGTACCGCCAGGTCGAGGAGTTCCTGCGAGCGGTGGAGCCGGTTCTCGACCGGGCCCGCGAGGCGGCGGGGGACGAGCCGATGCGCGTCGTCGACCTCGGCTGCGGCAACGCGTACCTGACCTTCGCCGCGTACCGGTCGCTGACCGACGTGCACGGTCTCGATGTGCACCTGACCGGCGTCGACCTCAGGGGAGAAGCCAGGCAGCGCAACACAGCTTTGGCAGAGTCGCTGGGTTGGGGAGACAAGGTCCGCTTCGTTGAGGGTGCGATCGCCGACGTCGACCTGGAACCGATGCCGCATGTCGTCTTCGCACTGCACGCATGCGACACCGCAACGGACGACGCGCTGGCCCGGGCGGTGCGCTGGCAGGTGCCGGTCGTACTGGCCGCACCATGCTGTCACCACGACGTGCAGCGCCAGCTCGGATCCGTCGCGGCACCGCAGCCCTATGGCCCGCTGATCCGCTACGGCATCTTGCGTGAGCGGTTCGCCGACGTGCTCACCGACGCCGTACGCGCCGCCCTACTGAGAATCCTCGGCTACCGGGTCGAGGTCGTCGAGTTCGTCGAATCGAGGCACACACCCCGGAACACCCTGTTGCGGGCGGTCCGCACCGGGTCGCCGGCGGCGCCACTGCAGCTGGCCGAGTATGTCGCCCTCACCTCGGACTGGGGCGTTCGTCCGGCGCTGGGCGAGCGGCTGGCCAGCGAGGTCGACGCCGCGGTCGGTCGGCAATCAATGCCCGCACGGACTACGTAAATCAGGCAAACGGCTGATGCCACGACGCGATCGCACCGATACCTTCAGGCGCAGGGGAACTCGGCGGGGGGCGTACGAGGGCTCGAGGGGGCTGCCCTAGGCGCAGGGCACGAAGGACGCGCCCGACCGCTGTCCACCCACGCGGTCGGGCGCCTCCTTCTCTATGCGAGCTCTCGGACGACGTGGTCGATACAGGCGGTCAGCGCCTCGACGTCGGCGGGGTCGACTGCCGGGAACATGGCGACCCGGAGCTGGTTCCGTCCGAGCTTGCGGTAGGGCTCGACGTCGACGATCCCGTTCCGGCGCAGCACGGTGGCGACCGCCGCCGCGTCGACCGAGCTGTCGAAGTCGATCGTTCCGACGACGAGCGACCGCGCCGACGGCTCAGCGACGAACGGCGTGGCGTACGGACTCTTCTCTGCCCAGGTGTACAGGCGGGCAGAGGAGTCGGTCGTACGGTCGACGGCGAAGCGTAGGCCGCCGTTGCCGTTCAGCCAGTCGAGCTGCTCGGCGAGCAGGAACAACGTGGCGACCGCCGGCGTGTTGTAGGTCTGGTCCTTGCGCGAGTTGTCCAAGGCGATGCCGAGATCCAGCGACGACGGGACGTACCGGCCGGTGGCGGCGATCTCGGTGAGCCGGTCGAGTGCCCGGGGTGACATCACCGCAAGCCAGAGGCCGCCGTCGGAGGCGAAGCACTTCTGTGGCGCGAAGTAGTAGACGTCGACCTGCGAGGTGTCGAGCGGAAGTCCCCCGGCGCCGCTGGTCGCGTCAACGACCAGGAGGGCGTCCAGGTCGATGCCTTCGAGCCGGCGGACCGGCGCCATCACGCCGGTCGAGGTCTCGTTGTGCGGCCACGCATAGACGTCGACACCGGGCTCGGCGTAGGGCCTGGCGAGCGTGCCTGGCTCCGCCTCGACGACCGTGGGCTCGCCCAGCCATGGGGCCCCGCGAGTCACGGAGGCGAACTTGGCCGAGAACTCGCCGAACGAGAGATGCTGCGCGCGGTCGCGTACCAGTCCGAAGGCGGCAGCGTCCCAGAACGCCGTCGCCCCGCCGTTGCCGAGCACGACCTCGTACCCCGTGGGTAGGCCGAACAGCGCGGCCACGCCGTCGCGGACCCGCCGGACCAGTCCCTTGACCGGCGGCTGCCGGTGCGACGTGCCCATGAATGTGGCCCCGGACGCTGCCAAAGCAGCCAGCGCCTCGGGGCGGACCTTGCCCGGCCCGGATCCGAACCGGCCGTCGCGAGGCCGGAGCCCGTCGGGGATCGTGATCTGTGCGGCGGCAGTCATGCGAGCGCGCGCTCCGGTTCGAGGGGTTGAGCGGCGAGCGGCTCAGCCGCTACCTGACCAGGCCGGATTCCAACCGGCGATACCGTCGGGCTTGCGCGGACCCGGCCCGGAGTACTTGGCGGAGGGACGGATCAGGCGGCCGGTCCTCTTCTCCTCGAGGATGTGCGCGCTCCATCCGGCAGTGCGGGCGCAGGTGAACATCGACGTGAACATGTGTGCGGGCACCTCGGCGAAGTCGAGCACGATCGCCGCCCAGAACTCCACGTTGGTGGCGAGGACCCGGTCCGGCTTGCGCTCGGCCAGTTGCACGAGCGCGGCCTTCTCGAACGCCTCGGCGACCTTGTAGCGAGGCGCACCCAGCTCGCGGGCCACCCGCCGCAGCGTCCGGGCCCGTGGGTCCTCGGCCCGGTACACACGGTGGCCGAAGCCCATCAGCCGCTCGCCGCGGTCCAGCACTCCCCGCACGTACCCTTCCGCGTCGCCGGTGCGTTCGATCTCCTCGATCATGGCGAGCACCCGCGACGGGGCGCCGCCGTGCAGCGGCCCGCTCATCGCGCCGACCGCGGCGGACAGGGACGCAGCGACATCGGCACCGGTCGAGGCAACGACCCGGGCCGTGAACGTCGAGGCGTTCATGCCGTGCTCGGCGGCGGAGGTGAAGTAGGCGTCGACCGCGCGGACGTGCGCCGGGTCGGGCTCTCCGCGCCAGCGGATCATGAACCGCTCGACGACGGTCCGGGCCTTGTCGATCTCGCGCTGCGGCACCATCGGAATCCCGATGCCTCGCGCCGACTGGGCGACGAACGACAGCGCCATCACGGCGGCGCGGGCAAGATCCTCGCGACACTGCTCGTCGGAGATGTCCAGCAGCTGGCGGAATCCCCACGCCGGCGCGAGCATGGCCAGAGCGCTCTGCACGTCGACCCGGACGTCGCCGGAGTGCACCGGGATGGGGAAGGGCTCGGCGGGCGGTAGGCCCGGCTCGAACGCGCCGTCGACCAGCAGGCCCCAGACGTTCTCGAACGGGACCCGTCCGACCAGGTCCTCGATGTCGACGCCACGGTATCGCAGCGCCCCACCTTCCCGGTCGGGCTCGGCGATGTCGGTCTCGAACGCGACAACCCCTTCCAGGCCATGCTTGACGTCGGACATGCACACTCCCTCAGCCGTCGGCTCGTGGCCGGCACCGTCTGTGGCAAGGATGGTCGCGAGGCGGAACACCCATTGTGCCGTGCCCCTGGAGGACTCCGACAAGTCAGGACGCTGTCAGTATGCGATTTCCAACAGTCTGGGACCATGACCGGGAGGTGAACGGTGGCCGAGGATCTCGGCCGGATGCGGCGGCCCTACTCCTCCGGGCGCTTGCTCGAAAGTGACATGGCAACCGAGCCGTTCGCACAATTCCGGCTCTGGCTCGCCGACGTGGTCGCCGCCCGGCTGCCGGAGCCCAACGCCATGGTGCTGGCAACCGCCACGCCGGACGGACGACCCAGCGCGCGGCACGTCCTGCTCAAGGAACTCGACGCCGTGGGGTTCGTCTTCTTCACCAACTACGGGTCGCGCAAGGCCGTGGAGATCGCCTTGAACCCGATCGTGTCGCTGTGCTTTCCATGGTTCGCGATCCAGCGCCAAGTCGTCGTCTGCGGTGCAGCGTCGCCGGTGTCCCGCGCGGAGACCGAGGCGTACTGGGCGACGCGCCCGCGCGAGTCCCAGCTCGGAGCCTGGGCGAGCGAGCAGTCGTCGGTGATCGGGTCACGCGATGAGCTGGAGGCTCGTGCCGAGGCGGTGGCCGTGAGGTTCCCGGGCGTCGTCCCTGTGCCAGAGTTCTGGGGCGGCTATCGGGTCGAACCGGAATCCGTCGAGTTCTGGCAGGGTGGTCCCGGCCGGCTGCACGACCGGTTGCGGTACGTGCGAGGCCAAGAGGCGGAGTGGCGACTGGAGCGGCTCGCGCCCTGACCCGGGCCGGAACGTGGTCGACCCGCGGGCTGGTCCTCGTCCTGAACGGACGCGGCCCGGGGGGACAAGTCCCGGGAGCCCACGGGTCGGGTGGCTTGGTTGGGATTGCCCTGCCGGGCAGCCACGTCGGGTTGCCCTAGCGGGCAGCCACCTCACGAGTCCCAGAGCTATGCATTCTGTGGACCACCTCCCTTCCCGTGTACGCCCGAACGTAGGCGGCGCGGCGGCGGATCGCAAACGGTTGTCCACTCCCTGGCCGTACGCTCGCACCTCGTGGGACGGGGCCGGCGACTGGTGCGCGCCGTCGTGGCGGACCTGAGCCCACTCCGGCAGTCAGCGGACTTCCGGCGGCTCTGGGTCGGCATCACGGTCGGCCAGCTC
>DAIUDS010000018.1:0-20392 GCA_036845485.1 Jiangellaceae bacterium | reverse complement strand
GCCGAACTCGGAGCCGCCGTCCCGCACGCTGCCACCAAGATGGCGACCACCGCACCCGCGAGAAGTATCAGCACCCTGCCGAAACGACCCATGCACAAGCCGACCACCCACCTTCGTGGCTTCGACGTCACGCCGGCCAAACCGGTTCCGTGTACGCGCCATGTGGGTGATGTCGACGTACGCGCCCCGCGCTATTTCGGCGGCAGGCTGCGCGCGAACGCGACGCCGCGCTCGATCCAACGGCGCAGGTCCGCGTCCTCGGCGACGCCGTCTGCGTCGACGGACGAGCCACCCCTCCATCGGCCGGCCCGTCAGATCGAACGGCCTGGCACCCGGCTCCGCCAACAGCGTGTCCTGCTGGGCTGGGTCCGTCCGCACCATCAGGTCGTCGCCGCTGACACCGACGGCCATGTTGCCGTCCAGCATGATCGCCAACCCGCCGAACATCCTCTTCTCGGTCAGGCTCGGCTCGTCACCGAGCACCTCCTTGATGCGGGTCGCGAGGCCTTCGTCGTACGCCATGGCCCGCATCGTGGCACAGACCGACTCACGGCCCTTTCGGACACCGTCGACCGGGCGGCGGCATCCGTGGCGGAAACGGCCGCGCCTACTCCGGACGGCCGTCGGTACGATCGGCGGGTCCAGCGATCCCACCCGTTCACAGCATTTGAGGAGCATCGTGTCCGCACAGATCCGCGTCCAGGTCGCCGCCGGGGGCGAGCGATCGGTAGACGCGGGCACGACCGCTGGCGATCTGTTCGCCGGCACGCCCGAGGTGATCGCCGCGCGGGTGGGCTCCCAACTGGTTGACCTTTCCCGGCCGCTGGCCGACGGTGACCAGGTCGAACCGGTCGACATCGGGTCCGACGACGGGCGGGCCATCCTGCGACACTCGACCGCGCACGTCATGGCGCAGGCGGTCCAGGAACTGTTCCTCGAGGCGAAGCTCGGCATCGGCCCGCCGGTGGAGAACGGCTTCTACTACGACTTCGACGTGGCCGAGCCCTTCCACCCCGACGACCTGAAGAGCATTGAGAAGAAGATGCAGCAGATCGTCAAGGATCGTCAGGCCTTCTCCCGACGCGTGGTCACCGACGAGCAGGCCCAGGACGAACTCGCCGGCGAGCCGTACAAGCTCGAGCTGATCGGCCTCAAGGGGCCGCAGGCTGCGGGTTCCGCCGAGGGTGCGGGCGCCGAGGTGGGGGCCGGCGAGCTCACCATCTACGACAACCTGCGCCGCGACGGCACCCTGGCCTGGAAGGACCTGTGCCGCGGCCCGCACCTGCCGACCACCCGGCATATCCCCGCGTTCAAGCTCATGCGGGTTGCGGCCGCGTACTGGCGGGGCAACGAGAAGAACCCGCAGCTGCAGCGGATCTACGGCACGGCCTGGGAATCCAAGGAGGCCATGAAGGGCTACCTCGACCACTTGGCCGAGGCGGAGAAGCGGGATCACCGAAAGCTCGGCGCCGAACTGGACCTGTTCTCCTTCCCGGAGGAGATCGGTCCCGGCCTGGCCGTCTGGCACCCGAAGGGCGGGATCGTCCGCCGGGTCATGGAGGAGTACTCCCGCCGCCGGCACGAGGAGTCGGGCTACGAGTTCGTCTATACGCCCCACCTGACCAAGGCGGCGTTGTTCCAGACCTCGGGACACCTGGAGTGGTACGCGGACGGCATGTATCCGCCGGTGCAGATCGACGCCGAGCACGACGCCGACGGCAACCTGCGCAAGCCGGGCCAGGACTACTACCTCAAGCCGATGAACTGCCCGATGCACCTGATGATCTTCAAGGCGCGGGGCCGTTCGTATCGTGAGTTGCCGCTGCGGCTGTTCGAGTTCGGAACCGTCTACCGCTATGAGAAGTCCGGCGTGGTGCACGGGCTGACCCGGGCCCGCGGATTCACCCAGGACGACGCCCACATCTTCTGCACTGCCGACCAGCTCGCTGGGGAGCTCGCGAGCCTGCTCGACTTCGTCATCGGGCTGCTGCGCGACTACGGCCTGACCGAGTTCACGGCCGAGCTGTCAACCCGGCCGGACAAGTTCGTCGGCAAGATCGAGGAGTGGGACGCGGCCGAGGCGGCGCTGGAGGAGGCTCTGAAGAAGGCCGCCCTCTCCTACCAGATCGCCGAGGGCGAGGGCGCGTTCTACGCTCCGAAGATCGACGTGCACGTCACCGACGCGATCGGACGCCGCTGGCAGTTGTCGACCCTGCAGGTCGACTTCCAGGAGCCCGGCCGGTTCGAGATCGAGTACCAGGCCGCCGACGGCACCCGGCAGCGACCGTACATGATCCACCGTGCGTTGTTCGGGTCGCAGGAGCGCTTCTTTGGGATTCTGCTCGAGCACTATGCCGGTGCGTTCCCGCCCTGGCTGGCGCCGGTCCAGGTCGTCGGCATTCCCATCACCGACGAGCACGTGCCCTACTTGACGACTGTCGCCGAGAGGCTGCGTGCGGCCGGGATCCGCATAGAGGTCGACTCATCCGACGACCGGATGCAGAAGAAGATCCGCAACGCGCAGAAGCAGAAGGTGCCGTTCATGCTGATCGCCGGCGACGACGACGTGGCAGAGGGCGCGGTGTCGTTCCGCTACCGCGACGGCTCACAGAAGAACGGCGTTCCGGTGGCCGACGCGGTGGCCGAGATCGTGGATGCCGTCGAGCGACGCATCCAGGTTTGATACCGACGTGGAAGACGTGGACCGGCTGCAGCGACTGTGGACGCCGTACCGGATGGCGTACATCAACGCGGAGCCCGGCAGCGGCCGCGACGAGGGCGACGGGTGCCCGCTGTGCCGGATCCCCACGCTCGACGACGAGACCGGCCTTGTGGTGGCCCGCGGCGAGCACGTCTATGCGGTGCTCAACCTGCATCCCTACAACCCCGGCCACCTGATGATCGTCACCTATCGCCACGTCGCGGACCTTGAGGAGATGACCGTTGACGAGTCCGCGGAGCTGACGGCCACGACACTGGACGCCGTGGTGGCGATCAAGGCGGTTTCGCGCCCGCACGGTTTCAACGTCGGCATCAACCTTGGCGGCGTGGCAGGAGGGTCGCTGTCGGACCACCTGCACCAGCACGTCGTTCCCCGCTGGAGCGGCGACGCGAACTTCATGACCGTGATCGGCGAGACCAAGATCATGCCCCAGCTGCTCTCAGACACCCGCGAGCTCCTGTCGAGCGGGTGGCCCAGCTAGTCGTCCTTGGCCATGGCCTTGGCCGCGAGGTTGTGTGGCATCGGCTCGTACCGTGCGAACGTGCGGGTGAACGTGCCGGTGCCGTGGCTCATCGCTCGCAGGTCGATCGCGTAGCGGATGATCTCGGTGTGCGGCACCTCGGCGCGCACCATGGTGCGTCCGGAGCCCACCGGCTCGGTGCCGAGTAGTCGTCCCCGGCGGCTGGACAGGTCGCCCATGACGCTGCCGACGTAGTCGTCGGGTACCAGGACGCCGACCTCGTCGACCGGTTCGAGCAAGTTGACCCCGGCGGCCGCAGCTGCCTCACGCAGTCCGATCCCACCGGCGGTCTGGAAGGCCATGTCGGAGGAGTCGACGCTGTGCGCCTTGCCGTCGACGAGGGTGACCTTGATGTCGACCATCGGGTAGCCGGCAGGCGTCGTGCCGCGCTCCATCTGGGCACGCACCCCTTTCTCGACCGACGGGATGAACTGCCGTGGGACCGAGCCGCCGACCACCTTGTCGACGAACTCGAAGCCCGCACCCTCTGGTAACGGCTCGACCTCGATGTCGCAGACCGCGTACTGGCCGTGGCCGCCGGACTGCTTGACATGGCGACCGTGACCCTTGGCGCTTCCTGCCACGGTCTCGCGCAGAGGGACCCTGAGGTCGACCTGGTCGACGGCGACGCCGTAGCGGCTGCGCAGCCGATCGAGCAGGACGTCGGCGTGCGCCTCACCGATGGTCCACAACACCAGCTGGTGAGTCTCCGGGTTGTTCTCGATCCGCAGCGTCGGGTCCTCTGCGGCCAGCCGCTGCAGGCCTTGGGACAGCTTGTCCTCGTCGGCCTTGGCATGGGCGACGATGGCGACCGGAAGGAGCGGCTCGGGCATCTCCCACGGCCGCATGACCAACGGGTCGTTCTTGCTGGACAGCGTGTCACCGGTCTCGGCCTTCGACAGCTTCGCGATCGCGCACATGTCGCCGGCGGCGCAGTAGGAGACCGGACGCTGGACCTTGCCCAGCGGCGATGTCACCGCACCGATGCGCTCGTCTTCGTCGTGTTCGTCGTGTCCTCGGTCGCTGAGGAAATGCCCGGAGACGTGCACGGTCTGGTCGGGTCGCAATGTGCCCGAGAAGACCCGGACCAGGCTGATTCGGCCGACGTATGCGTCCGTCGTCGTCTTGACGACCTCGGCCAGCAGCGGGCCGGCGGGGTCGCAGACGATACCCTCCCGCGTCTTTCCGGCGACGGTGTAGACGTCGGGAATCGGGTGCTCCGTGGGCGCCGGGAAGGCGCTGGTGATGATCTCCAGCAGCTCGGCCGTGCCCAGGCCGGTCGCGGAGCAGACCGGGATCACCGGGTGGAACGACGCCTTGGCGACAGCCTGCTCGAGGTCGTCGATGAGAACCTTCTGGTCGATCTGCTCACCTTCGAGGTACCGGTCCATGAGGCTTTCGTCCTCGGACTCCTCGATGATGCCCTCGATCAGCTCCCCACGCGCGGACTCCAGCCGGTCATCGTCGTCGGGCGACGGCTCCGACTCCACCCGGTTGCCACCGGTGTAGTCGAACAACCGGCCGCTCAGCATGCCGATCAGTCCCGTCGTCGCACCGTCGGACCCGGTGACGGGAAGGTAGAGCGGGAGCACCTTTTCGCCGAACGCCTCCCGGCAAGCCGCGAGCGTGCCGGCGTAGTCGGAGCGCGGGTGATCGAGCTTGGTCAACATGACGGCGCACGGCATTTTCACCGCCGCACATTCCGCCCAGAGCATTCGCGTCGAGCCGTCGATCGCCTCGGCTGTCGAGACGACGAACAGGGCACAGTCGGCAGCCCGTAGGCCGGCCCGGAGATCGCCGACGAAGTCCGCGTAGCCAGGGGTGTCGAGCAGATTGACCTTGATGCCCTGGTGGGTGATCGGCGCCACGGCCAGGCTGACCGAGCGTTGTTGCCGCAGCTCAGCCTCGTCGTGGTCGCTGACCGTCGTGCCATCCTCGACGCGCCCGGCGCGGTGGATTGTGCCCGTGGCGACGAGGAGCGCCTCGACGAGAGTCGTCTTGCCTGCTCCGGTGTGGCCGACCAGCACGACATTCCGCACGCTCTGCGGGTCGGTGGCCTGGTCGGCCCCTGTACCTGTGCCGGCGGCCGTCACAGGGGTCTTGTCCGCCATGGAAATCGCCTCCTGAACGTCACATCCGGAGGGCCCGGTGATGCCGGGACGGCTCCGGCGTACTCACACAACCTGGTTATGCCACCCTGGCCCGACGGGCCGCACGAAACAAGGGGAGGGGCGCCACTAGCATGGCGCCGCCCTGTCGACGTGAACGGACGGCTTGCCCAGGATGCTGAACCGCTTCGCCCGCGCATTCTTCACGCGCCTGTTCACGCCGATCGCCAAGGCACTGCTGCGCCTGCGGGTCAGTCCTGACGCCGTCACGGTGGTGGGGACTCTCGGTGTCTGCATCGGAGCGCTCGTCTTCTATCCGCAAGGGGAGTTCCTGGCCGGGACATTGGTCATCACCGCGTTCGTCTTCTCCGACAACGTCGACGGAATCATGGCCCGGCTTTCCGACCGGCAGGGTTCGTGGGGGGCGTTCCTCGACTCGGTTCTGGACCGCTTCGGCGACGCAGCAATCTTCATCGGGTTGGCGCTGTGGTTTGCCGGCGAGGGCGACAACCTGCGGATCGCCTCCTTGTGCCTGGCCTGCCTGGCTCTGGGTGCGGCGGTCTCCTACGCGAAGGCGCGGGCTGAGAGTCTCGGCTACACCGCCAACGTCGGCATTGCGGAGCGGGCGGACCGTCTGGTCGCCGCCCTCGTCACCACCGGTCTGGTCGGCTGGTTCGACCTGCCGCTCGCGGTGCTCGAGGTCGTGCTCTGGACGCTCGCGGCCGCGAGCGCCTGGACCGTGTTCCAGCGGATCCGCACGGTCCACCGACAGGCCATGCTGGAGTCGGCATGAGCGCAAGTATCACGGAGCGGTTCACTCTGCTGGGCTACACGGCGGGGTGGTCGGCCGTCCGACACCTGCCTGACCGTGCGGCCTACGCCGCCTTCCGGACGATCGCCGACCGTGTATGGCGGCGGCGGGGGCCGAGTGTGCGGCGGCTGGAGGCGAACCTGGCCCGAGCCCTCGACACCGAGGACGAGGCGGCTGTCCGCGAGGCGTCCCGGGCTGGCATGCGCTCCTACCTGCGGTACTGGTGCGACGCGTTCCGGCAGCCTGACTGGGACACTGACCGGATCGTGTCCCGGATCCGGGTCGAGGGCGAGGACAACATGCGCGCTCCGCTCGCCGCCGGGCGCGGCGTCGTCGCCGCCCTCCCGCACATGGCCAACTGGGACCATGCGGGCGCGTGGGCGTGTGTGACCGGTGCGCCCGTGACGACCGTCGCCGAGCGGCTCAAGCCGGAGAAGCTCTACGAGCGGTTCCTGGCCTTCCGTGAGGGTCTGGGGATGGAGATCCTGCCCTTGACGGGTGGAGCCGATGACGTCTTCACCACGCTGGCGGCGCGGCTACGTGAGCCGCGCCTGGTCCCGCTGCTCGCCGACCGCGACCTGTCCCGACGTGGCATCGACGTGACGCTGTTCGGCGACACGGCCCGTATGCCGGCCGGCCCGGCTGCCCTGGCCCTGCGGACCGGTGCTGCGCTGGTGCCCGTCAGTCTCTGGTACGAGGGCGACGATCCCGACCACCGACTGGTCGTCCGCTTCCACGACGAGGTCCCGCTCCCGACCGGTGCACGGGGCTTCGAGCGGATCGCCCGGTTCACCCAGGACCTCGCCGACGAGCTCGGCAAGGGCATCGCCGCGCATCCGCACGACTGGCACATGATGCAGCCGCTGTTCCTCGACGACCTGCCGCCAGGCGATCGACGACGCACCGGGTCCGGAGGGTCCGGTCGGTGAAGGTAGGCATGGTCTGCCCGTACTCCTGGGACATGCCGGGCGGCGTCCAGGTGCACATCCGCGACCTCGCCGAGGAGCTGATGCGTCGCGGGCACTCGGTATCGGTGCTCGCCGCGGCGGACGACGACACGCCGGTGCCGCCCTACGTCGTCTCCGCCGGACGGGCGGTGCCCATCCACTACAACGGCTCGGTCGCGCGGCTCACGTTCGGGCCGCTGTCGGCCTCCCGGGTGCGACGCTGGCTCGCCGACGGGCGCTTCGACGTGATCCACGTGCACGAGCCGGCCTCGCCAAGCCTCGGTCTGCTGGCCGTGTGGTGGGCGGACATGCCGGTGGTGGCGACGTTCCACCAGGCAACCCCTCGTTCACGCGCGATGAGCGCGGCCTTCGGCATCCTTCAGTCGGCGATCGAGAAGGTCTCGGCCCGGATCGCGGTGTCGGAGGAGGCACGGACGGTCGTGGTCCAGCACCTGGGCGGCGACCCGGTGGTGATACCGAACGGACTGTACGTCGACCGGTTCACCGGGGTTCCGCCGCGACCGGACTGGCGGGGTGACGGCGGAACCCTGTCGTTCCTGGGGCGCCTTGACGAGCCCCGGAAGGGGCTTCCGGTCCTGCTGGAGGCGTGGCCGACGATCCACCGCGAACGGCCTGGCACCCGTCTGCTGGTCGCGGGGCGGGGCGACGTCGAGGAGATTCGTCGCGGTATTCCGCCCGACTGTCGCGACGACGTGACGTTCCTCGGTGGCGTGAGCGACGAGGACAAGGTGGCGATGTTCGCGTCCAGCGACCTGTACATCGCGCCGCACACCGGCGGTGAGTCCTTCGGCATCGTCCTCGCCGAGGCGATGGCGGCCGGTACGCCGGTCCTGGCCAGCGAGCTGGTGGCGTTCCGCGCAGTTCTCGACGAAGGCCGGCTCGGCGCGCTGGTACCGGTTGGCGACGCCGACGCTCTGGCGAAGTCGGCGCTCGACCTGCTGGCCGATCCGGCTCGGCTCGACCAGCTGCGCGACGCGGCCCGGGCTGCCGTGCGCCGGTACGACTGGTCGACCGTCGCCGATGAGGTGCTGGCCGTGTACGAGATGGCAGCCGCGGCCGGTACCGGACACGGACACGGTCGGTTCCGCTTACCGGGTCGGTAGGTTCCGTCGTCGTGGAGTGGGTCGTCGCGGGAGTCGTGCTTCTGCTCGGCATCTACCTCTCGTGGACGGCGAACCGGCTCGACCGCCTGCACTGGCGGGTCAATGCATCGCGCGCCGTGCTGGACGCCCAGTTGTTGCGCCGGTCCGGTGCGGCGCTCGATCTGGCCAGCGGCGGCCTGCTGGACCCGGCCAGCGCCGTGCTGGTCGCCGATGCGGCCTCGCGGGCCAGGATCGTCGAGGAATCGGCACGCGAGCAGGCCGAGAGCGACCTGACCGAGGCGCTGGGCGCTGCGTTGGCCGACCCCGCATACACGGCGTCGCTGCGATCGGTGGCCGGGGCGGGTGCAGCGCTCGACGAGCTCGGCGCCGCCTGCCGGCGGGTCGGTCATGCCCGGCGCTTCCACAACGACACGGTCCGCGCCGCGCGCCGCCTGCGCGGCAAGGTCCTGGTCCGCTGGCTGGGCCTGGGCGGTCGAGCGTCCTGGCCCGAGACCGTGGAGCTCGACGACGGGGTGCCTCGCGGCCTCGGGGAATAGCCGGATGCCTAGATCGGCGTCGTGAAGATCGTCGTGCAGCCTTGGACAGATGTGGAGCGGGCCGATGCTGCACGACGATCTTCACCAACCAGGACGTTCCGGCCTCCTGCGTCGTGTGGCGGCTCATCGGTGCGGCGGCGACCAGGCCTACCATGGAGGAGTCACCACCCGACACTCCTGTCAAGAGGTTTACTGTGTCCGAAATGCCGACGATAAGTCCCGAGACCGGTACGGCCCGCGTCAAACGCGGCATGGCCGAGATGCTCAAGGGCGGCGTGATCATGGATGTCGTCACGGCCGACCAGGCGAAGATCGCCGAGGACGCGGGCGCTGTGGCTGTGATGGCGCTGGAACGCGTCCCCGCCGACATCCGCGCTCAAGGCGGGGTGTCGCGGATGAGCGATCCGGACATGATCGACGGGATCATCAAGGCCGTGTCGATCCCGGTGATGGCGAAGGCGCGTATCGGCCATTTCGTGGAAGCTCAGGTTCTCCAGAGCCTGGGCGTCGACTATGTCGACGAGTCCGAGGTGCTGACTCCGGCCGACTACGCCAACCACATCGACAAGTGGCAGTTCACGGTGCCGTTCGTGTGCGGCGCTACGAACCTGGGCGAGGCACTACGGCGGATCACCGAGGGTGCCGCGATGATCCGCTCCAAGGGTGAGGCGGGCACCGGCGACGTGTCCAACGCGACCACTCACATGCGGCAGATCCGCGCCGAGATCCGGCGGCTCACGTCCCTGCCGGCCGACGAGCTCTTCGTCGCCGCCAAGGACCTGCAGGCGCCCTACGAGCTGGTGCGCGAGGTCGCCGAGGCGGGCCGGCTGCCCGTCGTTCTCTTCACGGCGGGCGGCATCGCCACCCCGGCCGACGCGGCGATGATGATGCAGCTCGGCGCCGAGGGCGTGTTCGTCGGCTCGGGCATCTTCAAGTCCGGCGACCCGGCCCGCCGGGCCGAGGCGATCGTCAAGGCCACCACGTTCTACGACGACCCTGACGTGATCGCGAAGGTGTCGCGCGGCCTCGGGGAGGCGATGGTCGGCATCAACGTCGAGGATGTCCCGGCGCCGCACCGCCTCGCCGAGCGCGGCTGGTGACCTTCTGACCATTCGCCGAAGCACGGAAGCCGAGACGTGAGCGAACCCGTCGTCGGCGTGCTCGCCGTCCAGGGCGACGTCCGGGAGCATGTGGCCGCGCTGCAGGCATGCGGCGCCACCGCCCGTCCGGTGCGCCGGCCGGTTGAGCTGGAACGCGTCGACGCCGTGGTCATTCCCGGTGGCGAGTCCACCACGATGGACAAGCTGGTCCGCGCGTTCGACCTCTACGAGCCGCTGCGCGAGCGGATCAAGCGCGGGACGGCGGTGTACGGCTCATGCGCCGGCATGATTATGCTCGCGGACCGGATCGTCGAAGGCACCGCCGACCAGCGCACCCTCGGCGGACTGGACGTCACCGTCCGGCGCAACGCGTTCGGCCGGCAGGTCGAGTCGTTCGAGACCGATCTCGACGTCGGCGTGTTCGGCGACGGGCCCGCGCTGCACGCCGTGTTCATCCGCGCACCATGGGTCGAGGACGCCGGCCCGGGCGTCGACGTCCTCGCGACAGTCGCCGCCGGCCCGGCCGCCGGTAAGATCGTCGCTGTCCGTCAGGGCGCGCTGCTCGCGACGGCCTTCCACCCCGAGCTCACCGGCGACCTGCGGGTGCACCGCCTGTTCCTCGACATCGTGAAGGAGACCTAGCCCGATGTCCGGCCATTCCAAGTGGGCGACGACCAAGCACAAGAAGGCAGTCGTCGACGCCCGGCGGGGCAAACTCTTCGCCAAACTGATCAAGAACATCGAGGTCGCCGCGCGCACCGGCGGGGCCGATCCGGCCGGCAACCCGACGCTCTACGACGCCATCCAGAAGGCGAAGAAGGCGTCGGTCCCCAACGACAACATCGATCGTGCGGCGAAGCGCGGCTCCGGCGCGGAAGCCGGCGGAGCCGAGTACCAGTCGATCACGTACGAGGGTTATGGTCCGAACGGCGTCGCGGTGCTGATCGAATGCCTGACCGACAACCGTAACCGGGCCGCCTCGGAGGTCCGGATTGCGATGACGCGCAACGGCGGCTCGATGGCCGACCCCGGCTCGGTGTCGTACATGTTCAGCCGCAAGGGTGTCGTCGTCGTGCCCCGCAAGCAGGAGGGGCGTGAGTTGACGGAGGACGACATCCTCGAGGTGGTCCTCGACGCCGGCGCCGAAGACGTCGAGGACCTCGGCGAGGCGTTCGAGATGCGGTGTGAGGCCGGCGATCTCGTCGCCGTCCGGACCGCGATCCAGGACGCGGGGTTGGACTACGAGTCCGCCGAGTCCTCGTGGGTGCCGTCAGTCACCGTCCCGTTGGACGAGGACGGCGCCCGCAAGATCTTCCGGCTGATCGAGGCGCTGGAGGACAGCGACGACGTGCAGGACGTCTACGCGAACTACGACGTCTCCGACGAGGTCATCGAGGCGGTCGGCTGAGCTGCGGCCGGACCGCAGCGCCGTGCCTCCCGGCTAGTTCGCATCTGCGGCGCGTCGTGGCGCCAAGCACGACGGAACCGCCGGTACCGTGTCGTCCGAACAGGTGTTCGGGCGAGAGGGTGGCGCATGCGCGTGCTAGGGGTCGATCCGGGATTGACCCGGTGCGGGCTTGGCGTCGTCGACGGCCTCCCTGGGCGTCGCATCGACCTCGTGGCCGTCGACGTCGTGCGCACACCTGCCGGTACACCGCTCGGCGAACGACTCCTGGCGGTCGAACATGCCGTCGACGGCTGGATCCGGCAGCACCATCCGGACTCCGTGGCCGTCGAGCGCGTCTTCAGCCAGCACAACGTGCGCACGGTCATGGGGACGGCTCAAGCCAGCGGGGTGGTAGTCCTCTCGGCCGTGCGTCACGGTCTCCCGATGGGGATGTACACGCCGAGCGAGGTCAAGGCAGCGGTCACGGGTAGCGGCACGGCCGACAAGGCTCAGGTGGCCGCCATGGTGACCCGTCTGCTGAGGCTCGACCGCAGGCCACGGCCGGCCGATGCCAGCGACGCCCTGGCCCTGGCCATCTGCGAGGTCTGGCGCGGCTCTGCCCAGGCCCGGCTGAAGGCCGCAGCGGCGGCCGGAGGGGTCCGGCGATGATCGCCTTCGTCCGCGGCCGGGTCGCGGTCGTCAGGCCCGGCGAGGTGGTGGTCGACGTCGGCGGCATCGGGCTGAGCCTTCAGTGCACGCCGGGGACTGCCGCTTCACTGCGCGTCGGCGACGATGCCACGCTGCCGGCCAGCCTGGTGGTCCGGGAGGACTCGCTGACGCTGTACGGCTTCGGCGACGACGACGAACGCGTGGTCTTCGAGCTGTTGCAGACGGCCAGCGGGATCGGCCCGCGGCTCGCCCAGGGGATGCTCGCCGTCCTAACGCCGGACGACATTCACAGGGCCGTCGCCTCCGAGGACCTCGTCGCGCTGACCAGAGTGCCGGGCATCGGTATGAAGGGCGCCCAGCGGATCGTGATCGAGCTGAAGGACAAGCTGGGTCCGCCTACAGCCTCGGCTGGCGCCGTGCGGAGCGGCGCAGGCCGCGACACCGACGGTTGGCGAGGTCAGGTGCATGCGGCGCTGCTCGGTCTGGGTTGGAGCAGCCGCGAAGCCGATGCTGCGCTCGAGCAGGTCGCCCCGTTGGCCGGAGACGGCGTCGACGTCGGCGACGTTCCCGGCCTGCTCAGGGCTGCACTTCGGACGTTGGCGCGGCCGTGACGAGCGACAGGGACCCGGTCGCCCGGCTGGTCGCTCAAGATGCCGACGGCGACGAGCGTGCCGTCGAGGCGGCGCTGCGGCCGCGGGACCTCACCGAGTTCGTGGGCCAGGAGCGGTTGCGTGAGCAGCTGTCGCTGATGCTCGAGGCGGCGAGGGCCCGGGGCAGGGTAGCCGATCACGTGTTGTTGTCGGGCCCTCCCGGGCTGGGAAAAACGACGCTCGCAATGATCATTGCGGCCGAGATGGAGGTGCCGTTGCGCATCACCAGCGGACCGGCGGTGCAGCACGCGGGCGACCTGGCGGCGATCTTGTCCTCGGTCTCCGAGGGCGATGTGTTGTTCTTCGACGAGATCCACCGGATGGCCAGGCCGGCCGAGGAGATGCTCTACACCGCGATGGAGGACTTCAGGGTCGACGTCATCGTCGGCAAGGGGCCCGGCGCGACCGCCATCCCGCTCGACCTTCCTCCCTTCACCCTGGTAGGAGCCACCACCCGGACGGGCCTGCTGCCAGGCCCGTTGCGTGACCGGTTCGGGTTCACCGGCCGGCTCGACCTCTACGAGCCGGCCGAGCTCGAGCAGATCCTCGTCCGTTCGGCCCGGTTGCTCGGCGTCACCCTGGGCACCGACGGAGCGGACGAGATCGCCGGACGATCCCGTGGCACACCGCGGGTCGCGAACCGTCTGCTGCGGCGGGTACGCGACTTCGCCGAGGTCCGTGCCAACGGGGTGGTCGACGGCGACGTCGCGCGTGCCGCGCTCACCGTCTACGAGGTCGACGACATCGGCCTCGACCGGCTCGACCGGGCCGTCCTGGACGCGCTGTGCCGGCGTTTCGCCGGCGGCCCGGTCGGGCTGGGCACGCTGGCGGTGGCGGTCGGTGAGGAACGCGAGACCGTGGAAGAGGTCGCCGAACCGTTCCTCGTCCGCGCTGGGTTGCTGGCGCGGACGCCACGGGGCCGGGTGGCCACGCCCGGTGCGTGGCGGCATCTCGGACTGGTGGTGCCACCTCGGTCACCGTTCGCCGGAACCGGGCCGGACGATGGGGCGCTTGACCTGTTCACCGGCACCGAGGATTAGAATGCGCGGGCGGCCGCCGCCTGGCTGCCGAATGTCGTCCTGTGCAGACCGGCTGGTCCGGTGCACGGGGAAGGATTTGCGTATCCATGGAGACCCTCCTCCTCCCTCTCCTTCTGCTCGTCGTCTTCTACTTCTTACTCATCCGGCCGCAGCAGAAGCAGCGGCGTGAGATCGCCCAGGTCCAGTCGACGGTCTCTCCCGGCGCACGAGTCATGACCGGCGCCGGACTGATCGGCACCGTCGTCGCCCTCGAGGGCGACGAGGTCGTTCTCGAGGTAGCGCCGGGCGTGACCAACCGCTATGTGCGGCGCGCCATCATGCGTGTCATCCCCGACGAGGAGCCCGCCGAGCGCGTCACGTCCGACGAGATGTCCGACTCCGTGAGTCCCCACGTCCAGACCGATGCGACCACGCGGCCGGCAGCCGACAACCCGGACGGCGACGAGACCTCGGGCACCCAGCGCTGACGCGGATCGTTCGACCCCGGGGAACCGATCCCCGGCGGCCGACCCGCTCCGCGACTCGGTGACGACGGCACGAAGGAGAAAGACCGACAAGTGGCATCTGCGAATGCACCCCGCCCGTGGCGTCCACTGGGCGTGCTGGCTCTTCTCCTGGTCGGTCTCTACGGAACCATCGCACTGCTGGGTGATTGGACCCCCCGGCTCGGGCTCGACCTGCGCGGTGGCACGAGCATCACGCTGTCGGCCAAGACGCCTGACGGCGGAACGCCCTCCGACGAGAGCATGGTGCAGGCCGTCGACATCATCCGGGCTCGCGTCAACGGCAGCGGGGTAGCCGAAGCCGAGATCACCACCCAGGGCAGCACGAACATCGTCGTCCAGGTTCCCGACGTCGGCGAGGACGAGCTCGTACAGCTGGTCGGCCAGACCGCGGAGCTGCGGTTCCGGCCGGTTCGCGCCGTCATCGAAGGAGGCGCGCCGGCGCCCGCGGCGACCGAGGCCACGACGCCGACGCCGGGTGCGACCAGTACGCCGACGCCGACCGCCACCCCCGCGGCCGCGGTATCGCCATCCGCAGCCGGCCGGGCGGTGACCGAGGGTCTCGCGGCCCAGACCACGCCGACGCCGAGTCCGTCGGCCTCGCCGAGCCCGGCTCCGACGCCGGTGCAACCGCCCGCGAGCGAGGGCGCGCCCACGCCCGAGGAGCAGGCACAGCTCGACGCCTTCGACTGCGCGAACCTTCAGACGGGCTCGCTGGACGACCCCGACGCCTCGCTCATCACCTGCGACGAGGGCGGCACGTCCCGGTTCCTCCTCGGACCGGCTGACGTCGTCGGTACGGACGTCAACAGTGCTTCGGCGGGCATCCCGCAAGGCGAGGTCCAATGGGTCGTCAACCTCGACTTCACAGACGAGGGCGCCGACAAGTTCCTCGAGTCCACGACGAACCTTGCCGGGCAGACCTTTCCGTTGAACGCGTTCGCGATCGTGCTCGACGGCCGGGTGGTGTCCTTCCCGACGGTCGACGAACCCATCCCCGGCGGCAGCGCGCGGATCTCAGGGTCGTTCACCCAGCCGGAGGCGCAGGCCCTGGCCACCGTACTGAACTACGGTGCGCTGCCGCTGACGTTCGAGCCCAGCGACGTCTCCACCGTGACGCCGACGCTCGGTGCCAGCCAGCTCGAGGCCGGCCTGCTTGCGGGTGTCATCGGCCTGGGCCTGGTCCTGCTCTACTCGTTGATCTACTACCGCGGCCTCGGTCTCGTGGTCTTCGCCAGTCTCGTGGTGGCGGGCCTGCTCACCTACGCGGCGATCGTTCTGCTCGGCGAGGCCATCGGCTTCACACTCACCATCGCGGGTATCGCCGGGATCATCGTCGCGATCGGCATCACGGCCGACTCCTTCGTGGTGTTCTTCGAGCGGGTGCGGGACGAGATCCGGGAGGGCCGCAGCGTCCGGATGGCCGTCGAGACCGGGTGGAAGAGAGCCCGCCGGACCGTGCTGGCCAGCGACGCTGTCTCCCTGTTCGCCGCGTTCTTCCTCTACGTGTTCTCCGTCGCCAACGTCCGCGGCTTCGCGTTCACGCTCGGGCTGACGACGATCGTCGACCTGATCGTGGTGTTCCTGTTCACCAAGCCGATGCTCAGCGTGCTGGCCCGCAGCCGTTTCTTCGGGGCGGGCCATGCCTGGTCCGGGCTCGATCCGGTGCGGCTCGGGGCGCCCGGTCGCACCGGCCTCGGCCGACGAGCCGGTGCGCCCGCCGCCAAGGAGGCATCGCCATGACCAGGCAGTCGCTGGGCAACCGCCTCTATCGCGGTGAGGTCTCCGTTCCGATCGTCCAGAATGCGCGGCGGTGGTATCTCGTCAGTGCGATCCTGCTGGCCATCGCGTTCGGCGGGCTGATCGGGCGCGGTTTGCAGCTCGGCGTCGAGTTCTCGGGCGGGGCCGAGCTCACGGCCCCGGTCGAGCAGGTCGCCGACTCGACCGTGGGCGACGTGCGCGGAGCCGTCATCGCGACCGGGATCGGAGAGGCCGCGGATCCCAGGGTCACGGTCGTCGGCGACGACAGCGTCAGGGTGCAGACGGGCAGCCTGACCCCGGACGAGACGACCGCTGTCCGGGACGCCGTCGCCGAAGCCGTCGACGTCGCGCCCGAGGAGATCACGGCCCAGGTGATCGGCCCCTCGTGGGGCGACCAGATCACCCGGCAGGCGCTCCTCGGCCTGGGCATGTTCCTGCTCGCCGTGGTCGTGTTCCTCTCGATCGCCTACGAATGGAAGATGGCCGCCGCGGCCCTGGTGGCTCTGTTCCACGACGTCGTGTTCACCGTCGGCATCTACGCGCTCGTCGGCTTCGACGTGACCCCCGCGACGGTGATCGGCTTCCTGACGATCCTCGGGTACTCGCTGTACGACACCGTGGTGATCTTCGACAAGGTGCGCGAGAACACGAAGGGCATCACCGCCCAGAACCAGCTCACCTACGCCGAGGCAGCCAACCTCGGCGTCAACCAGACCCTGATGCGGTCGATCAACACCTCGATCATCGCGCTGTTGCCGATCGGCTCGATCCTGTTCGTCGGGGCCGGCCTGTTGGGCGCAGGCACGCTGAAGGATCTGGCGCTCGCCCTGTTCATCGGTGTCGCCGTCGGTACGTACTCCTCGGTGTTCATCGCAACCCCGTTGCTGGTGGACCTGAAGAACCGCGAGCCCACGATCGCCGGGCTGACCCGGCGGGTCGAAGCGCGCCGCGCGAGTGCGAAGGCACCGCAGGGAGACGCAACGGCGGAGCCGGCCGCCGTGGGCGGTGCGCCGCCGCGCCGCCCGTCGCCGCAACGCGGGTCGCCAGTCGAGAGTGGCGATCGCCGACAACCGCAACGCCAGACGCGTTCCCAGCGGCGTGGCAACGGTGGTCGGCCGGCGCGATAGCCTCGCGCTGTGACCGGACGAATGGCAGGCGAAGGCGTGCTCGGAGCAGCCGAGCGCGAGCTCCTGCTCTCCCGGATCCGTGACATCCCGGACTGGCCCCAGCCGGGGGTGACCTTCAAGGACATCACGCCCCTGCTTCTCGACCACGACGCGTTCGCCAAGGTCGTGTCGGCGCTGGCTGCGACCGGTCGCGATGAGGCAGGCGTGCGTCGTGTCGACACGGTCGTCGGCATCGAGGCCCGGGGGTTCATCCTCGCGGCGCCGGTCGCGCACGTGCTCGGCGCGGGCTTCGTCCCGGTCCGCAAGGTCGGCAAACTGCCGTACGAGACACTGTCCGCAACCTTCGCGCTGGAGTACGGCGAGGCGACGATCGAGGTCCACAGCGATGCGTTCCGGCCCGGTGACAAGATCCTGGTGGTCGACGACGTTCTCGCCACGGGCGGCACCGTCGAGGCCACCGTCGGACTGGTGCAGGAGGGTGGCGGGAAGGTCGTCGCGGTCAGCGTGCTCATGGAGTTGATGTTCCTGGCCGGCCGGACCCGGCTTGCCGACGTCGAGCTGTACCCTCTGCTCCAGGTCTGACGAGCGGGCACTCTGCGCGTCGACCCACGTAGACTGGTGTTCCGCCAGGCTGCGAGGAGCCCAGTTGGCTGACGAGACGGCCTCGACCAGCGCGTTGACGCCAGTCCGCGTGCGGGCGAGGCTCGCCCGGCTCACCTCCCAGCGGCACCAGACCGATCCGGCCCTCGAGCCGCTGTTTCGCACGATCCACGCCACTCACCCGAAGGCTGATCTGGGCGTCGTCGAGCGGGCCTATCGTGCCGCCGCACGGGCCCACAGCGGGCAGAAGCGCAAGAGCGGCGACCCGTACATCACTCACCCTCTGGCGGTCACGACGATCCTGGCCGAGCTGGGCATGACGCCGCCGACGCTCGCGGCGGCGTTGCTGCACGACACGGTCGAGGACACCGAGTACAACCTGGTCGACCTCCGCGACGAGTTCGGCGACGAGGTCGCCCAGCTGGTCGACGGCGTCACCAAGCTCGACAAGGTCAAGTACGGGCAGGCGGCCCAGTCCGAGACAGTCCGCAAGATGGTCGTCGCGATGGCCAAGGACATCAGGGTCCTGGTGATCAAGCTCGCCGACCGCCTGCACAATGCCCGTACCTGGCGTTACGTCTCCAAGGAGTCGGCGCGGCGCAAGGCCCGCGAGACGCTGGAGATCTACGCCCCGCTGGCCCACCGGCTCGGCATGAACACCATCAAGTGGGAGCTCGAGGACCTCTCCTTCGCGACCTTGCACCCGAAGGTCTACGACGAGATCGTCCGCCTCGTTGCCGAGCGCGCGCCGTCTCGAGACGACTATCTAGCCGCGGTCATCGACCAGGTCCAGGGCGACCTGCGCACCGCCAAGCTGAAGGCGTCGGTCACCGGCCGGCCCAAGCACTATTACTCGATCTACCAGAAGATGATCGTGCGCGGCCGGGACTTCGCCGACATCTACGACCTGGTTGGCATCCGAGTCCTGGTCGAGTCGGTCCGCGACTGCTACGCGGTCCTCGGCATCGTCCACGCCCGGTGGAACCCCGTGCCTGGCCGATTCAAGGACTTCATCGCAATGCCCAAGTTCAACATGTACCAGTCGCTGCACACGACCGTGATCGGGCCGGCCGGCAAGCCGGTCGAGATGCAGATCCGCACGTTCGCCATGCACCGACGGGCCGAGTACGGCATCGCGGCGCACTGGAAGTACAAGGAGGACGTGGGCGCGGGCATCGAGCTCGAGCGGGGAGCGGCCGCCAACGGCGATGAGTCGCGGGCACCGAGCGACATGGCCTGGTTGCGGCAGTTGCTCGATTGGCAGAAGGAGACCGAGGACCCGGGGGAGTTCCTGGAGTCGCTCCGATTCGAGATCACGACCAACGAGGTCTACGTCTTCACCCCACGCGGCGATGTGGTTGCGTTGCCCGCCAACGCGACGCCGGTTGACTTCGCCTACGCGGTGCACACCGAGGTAGGGCACCGATGTATCGGCGCGCGGGTGAACGGTCGGCTGGTGCCGCTGGAGTCCACGCTGGACAACGGCGACGTCGTCGAGATCTTCACCTCCAAGGCCGACGGAGCCGGGCCGAGCCGGGACTGGTTGACGTTCGTCACCAGTCCCCGAGCACGCAACAAGATCAAGCAGTGGTTCTCCAAGGAACGCCGCGAGGAGGCCATCGAGCAGGGCAAGGACGGCATCGCCCGGGCCATGCGCAAGCAGGACCTTCCGCTTCAGCGGATGCTCTCGCAGGAGGCGCTGACCGCTGTCGCATCCGACCTGCGCTATGCCGACATCTCGGCGCTGTACGCGGCGGTGGGCGAGGGTCATGTCTCAGCTCAGAGCGTCGTCCAGAAGCTGGTGCAGATGCTCGGCGGCGAGGAGGGCACGAGCGACGACGCTGCCGAGGCAGCCACCCCGACGCGGCCACGACGTCGGGCCGCCGGCGATCCGGGCGTGGTCGTCAAGGGGGTCAGCGACGTCTGGGTGAAGCTGGCCCGATGCTGTACGCCCGTCCCCGGCGACGACATCGTCGGCTTCGTCACCCGCGGCTCCGGCGTGTCCGTCCACCGCATCGACTGCGTGAACGTCGCAGCCTTGGAGCGCGAGCACGGCCGGATGGTCGACGTCGAATGGGCCCCGACCGCGAACAGCCTGTTCCTGGTGGCGATGCAGGTCGAGGCTCTCGACCGGGCCCGGTTGCTGTCGGACATCACCCGCGTCCTGTCCGACCAGCACGTCAACATCCTCTCGGCGACCGTCACCACCAACTCGGACCGGATCGCGAAGAGCCGGTTCACCTTCGAGATGGGCGACCCCAAGCACCTCGGCCACGTGCTCAAAGCGGTCCGTGGAGTCGAGGGTGTCTTCGACGCGTACCGGCTGACGAGTGCCCGTTCGACCCCGGTGACGATCAACGACTAGGAACGTCAGCCGCCGCCGAACTCGTCGAGAGCGCGTTCGGCCTGCTCGAGCCACGAGCGTCGCGCGGCCAAGGCGTCTTCCGCTTCCGTCAGCCAGCGTCCTTCTTTGATCCCGAGATTTAGGATTCGGTCGTAATTGGCAGTCACGCCATCGACATTTGCCCATCGATAGTTGCGGCCCTCGTACTTCAGATTGTCGTCGAAGCTCGGTCCGAAATTTCCGATTCCCGGATTGATAAGCGTTATATCGTCGATCGTCGTCGACTGGTTCATGATCGCATCGGCGTCCGCGTCTGTTAGCGGTTTTCTATTCCGCTCGTCCCGGTTATTCCCGCCGCCGCCCATTGAGAGGTGAAAGACATAGATATTGTTTGTTCCGTACTCCTCGACTATCGAGACTATGCTCTGACGCATGCCGGTGAG
>DAIUDS010000017.1:0-20633 GCA_036845485.1 Jiangellaceae bacterium | reverse complement strand
GCGCGAAGTAGGCCTCCGGGCTCTCGCTGTGGTGCTCGACGGCGCCGATGCCGCCACCGAACGGGATCCGGATCACCATCGGCACCCGCAGCCGTCCACCCGAACGGAAGTGCATCTTGGCGACCTGCGACACGATCTGGTCGTAGCCGGGAAAGACGAAGCCGTCGAACTGGATCTCGCAGACCGGACGGTAGCCGCGAAGCGCCAGACCGATCGCGGTGCCGATGATCCCCGACTCGGCCAGCGGCGTGTCGATCACCCGGTCCTCACCGAAGTCCTTCTGCAGTCCATCGGTGACCCGGAAGACACCGCCGAGCTTGCCGACGTCCTCCCCCATCACCAGGACCTTGGGGTCGCCCTCCATCGCCTTGCGGAGGCCCGCGTTGATCGCCTTGCCGAGCGCCATCGTCGTCATCGGTCGGCCCCCTCGAAGGAGTCCAGGTATGCACCGAGTTCGTCGCGCTGGGCGACCAGGGCTGGGGTCGGCTCGACGTAGACGTGATCGAAGATCGAGGTCGCCGACGGGTCCGGAAGCGACCGGCAGTACTCGCGCAGGTGCTCGGCCATCGTCTCGGCCTCGACATCGACCGACTCGAAGAACTCGTGGCTGGCACCGCCGGAGCGGGTCAGATAAGCCTTGACCCGCTCGATCGGGTCCTTGAGCTTCCAGTGCTCGAGATCGGCCGCGAGCCGGTAGCGGGTCGGGTCGTCGGTGGTCGTGTGCGCGCCCATCCGGTAGGTAAACGCCTCGATCATGGTCGGGCCCTCGCCGTCGCGTGCGCGTTGAAGCGCGGCGCGGGTCACGGCGAGGCAGGCGAGGACGTCGTTCCCGTCGACGCGGACACCGGGGAAGCCGAATCCGGCGGCCCTTCTGTACAGCGGGATCCGGGTCTGGCGCTCGAACGGTTCGGAGATCGCCCACTGGTTGTTCTGGCAGAAGAACACGACAGGAGCGTTGAACACGCTGGCCCAGATGAACGCCTCGTTGACATCGCCTTGGCTGCTTGCTCCGTCGCCGAAGTAGGCGACGACCGCCGTGTCGCGCTCGGCGTCGCCGGTGCCGACGGCTCCGTCGCGCTGGACACCCATTGCGTAGCCGGCGGCGTGCAGCGTCTGGGCTCCGACGACGATCGTGTAGAGGTGGAAGTTGTTCTCGCGTGGGTCCCAGCCGCCCTGGTCGACGCCGCGGAACAGGCCGAGCAGCAGGCCAGGGTCGATGCCTCGGCACCAGGCGACCCCGTGCTCGCGGTAGGTGGGAAAGACGTGGTCCTGCGGCCGGAGCGCCGGTCCGGACCCGACCTGGGCGGCCTCCTGGCCGAGCAGCGACGCCCACAGGCCCAGCTCACCGTGCCGCTGGAGCGCGACCGCCTCGGTGTCGACCCGCCGGGCCAGGACCAGGTCGCGGTAGAAGCCGCGGATGTCGTCGTCGGTGACGTCGTCGATCAGTCGGTCGTAGTCCGGACTGGGGACCCGCTCCCCCTCGGGGGTCAACAACTGGACGAGCTCGGACTCGGCCTGCGCCGTCGGCGCGGTCGCCGCTGTGCCGGCACTCTCGACGGTCATCGTTCTCCTTCGCGTCGTCGGCCAGCGGGTTCGCCGCTACGGCCAGGTCGTGGCGCGTCGACCATCCGATCCCACGACGTAGGGGTGGGCACGCGGGCTCGGACGGAGGAGCCGTGACCGCGTGCCTGACGACGAGCGCGCCAGCCATCGGCCACGACCGGTTCTCGCCTCAACGGTACCCAGCATCGGCCGGGAAACAGCAGGGCGGCCAGGAGGTTAGCTTCCGAACCCCGACCAGCGGGGTCGCGCGGGCTGTGCACCCCGGTCGAGCTGTGACGGAGCTCGGCCGCTTCGGAGCCCGGCGGTTTTGACGCGATGTACCGGGTCCATGGCCGATATCCGCTGTCGCGCGACGGCACAGACCACCAGAATGGGTGACAGCAACCATGGGAGGAGACGGTGATGACACCTGCGGAGGGTCGGGCCAGTGGGGCCGCCGTGTGGACCGCGCTGGTCACGGTCTACATCGTCTGGGGTTCCACCTACCTGGCGATCCGCGTCGTTGTCGAGGCCGACATACCACCCCTGCTGGGTATGGGTGTCCGGTTCCTGGCAGCGGCCGCACTCCTGATCGGATTCCTGGCGCTGCGGCGTGGGGTCGGATCGTTGCGCGTCTCCTGGCGCGAGCTGCGCGCAGCGGCAGTCATGGGGACGCTGCTTCTTCTGATGGGCAATGGCTTCGTGGCCATCGCGGAGCAGACGGTGCCAAGCGGTTTGGCCGCCCTGATCGTGGGCGCCGTGCCCTTGTGGTTCGTGCTACTGCGCGTGTTCGGCGGTGAGCGGCCGCGCGCCGTGACCTGGCTGGGGGTCCTCGTCGGCTTCGGCGGGATCGCCGCGATCAGCCTCCCTCGCGGCGGGATCGACGACGTGGAGCCCTGGGGCGTTCTGGTCATCCTGCTGGCCACACTGTCCTGGGCGCTCGGCTCGTTCCTCTCGCCGCGGCTCGGACTGCCCCGCGGTGCCCTCCTCGCGACGGCTTACGAGATGCTCATGGGCGGTGTGATCATGACCGCCGTGTCACTGGTCGCGGGGGAAGTCAACGGCTTCACACCAGGCGACGTGCCTGCCCGCGGCTGGCTGGCGCTGGGGTACCTGATCGTCGTGGGATCATTGCTGGGCTACACCGCCTATGTCTTCGCGCTTGCGAATGCTCCACTCTCGCTCGTCGGCACCTACGCGTACGTGAACCCGGTCGTCGCGGTGTTCCTCGGCTGGCTGATTCTCAGCGAACCGGTGACGGCCATCGTGCTGGGAGGCGGCCTGTTGGTTGTCCTCGGCGTTGCGCTCGTGGTCAGTGGCGAACGCCCCCGCGCGGCCGAGGTCGAGCAGGCACAGCCACCGCCCGTCCCGGAGCCGGCTCGTTCGAGCTGAAATGCCGCGCCCCCGGGGGGCCGCACGCGCACTCCCCTGCGCTGCGCCGCGGCCGCCCGGGGGCGCGGACGACCAGTGAAGTTCGTGAGTTACATCGCCGTCAAATGGTGCTGACCACCCCGGCATCCGTGCCCACGGGCCCGACCACCGGACTGATTGCGGCCGCGGGTGTCACCCGCACCGCGCGTAGCGCCCGGTCATACGCGTCGAGAGCCTCGCCGTCGCGGTCGAGGTCGCGGTAGAGGTCGCCGAGCTCGCGCCAGGCACCGGCCGCCTGCCGGGACGCTCCCATGGCTTCGAGCCGCCCGGCCGCAGCCGCACATTGCTCGAGGCACCCGGCCACATTGCCCTGCTCACGGAGCACCCGGCCCAGCAGCAGGCCGGCCTGAGCCGACTCGATCCGTGGCTTCTCGCCCAGACCCGAGAGCGACGCCTCGGCAGCCGCACGCGCTTCGGCAACGCGACCCATCGCAAGCAGCGCTCGGGCTCGTTCGGTGTCGCAGTAACCGACGTCGACGGTGCTTCCGTGCAGGACGAGTTCGCCGCGAACCTTGTCGAGCATCTCCAGCGCCTGCTCGGCCTGGGGCGGAGACTGCTGGAGCAACATCCAGGCGTAGGTGACCCGTAGCCGGCCGAGATTGCGACGGTCGTTGCTCTCGCCGAACAGGGCCAGTGCGCGGTCGACCAGCACCAACGCCTGGGCGATGTCACCGCGCGACTCGGCCATGAGTGCGGCGTTCCAGTACGCCGCACCGCGGGTGTGCGGTGCGCCCATTGCGTCGGCGATCCGGACCAGGTCGGCGGCCATCAGCGTGGCCTTCGCCAGATCCCCTCGCTCGAAGTAGGCGGCGAGCACCGTGCAACCCAGCCGTACGTACTCGTCGCTCGCCGAGAGGTTCAGCTCGTCCGCGTAGCGCATCGCCTCTTCGCCGGTCGAAATAGCGAGGTCGAGATCGCCGGCTTCGCGGTAGCAGCGGCACAGAGCCTCGGCCACGTCCATCCACGGGTTGACGGTCGGAGATCGGCGGGCCGTCTCGGCAAGCTCGCCAAGGAGCGACAGCGCCTCCTCCAGGTCGCCGCGCCGCTCGGCTGCCAGCGCAAGGCCCATCCGGATCTGACGAACCTGGTCCTCACCGATCCCAGGCATGTCTTCCAGTTCGCGGAAGCGCCGGTAGGCATCGTCGACATCGCCCTGCCGCAGCGCCACCTCGGCGTGCCCGAGGGCGAGGCGGGCGCGGCGCCGCACCTCGGCATCGACTCCGTCGCGCAGGTATCCGAGGTCGACGCCCAGCCGCTCGGCGATGTGTTGGAGCGCCGGGGTGGCCGGCTGCCGACGTCCGCTCTCGACCAGCGATACGTAGCTCGCCGACAGCATCCCCTCCGCCACCTCGGCCTGGGAGAGGCCCATTTCGAGCCGGACGGAGCGGATGCGCCTACCGACAGCTGTCCGGGAGTCGGTATTGGGGTCACCATGCGCTTGACGAATCGCCATGACGCTATTTCACTACGAAGTGTCACGCCTGCGCCAGTCCTACCTACGGAGGTACCTGTGACGACCCGGATGCGGCGGCTCGTCGCCATCACGCTTACGGCATTGGCAATGACGGCTGCCGTGGCAACACCCGTAGTCGCAGCCGCGTCGGAACCAGTCAGCGTGACCCAGAGCCCGGCCTTCTGCTGCTGAGAACGGCCATTCCGGGACGGCACCCGGGTTTCGCCCCCCGAACCCGGGTGCCGTCCGCACGTCAGGTGTGACTCTCGCGCCAATCTGCGGCGATCCGCAGGAGCAGGTCGCTGGCTTCCGGCTCGGCCACCGTCACGCGGCATCCGTCCCCCGGGAACGGACGCACGACGATGCCTGCGTCGTCACACGCCTGCGCGAACGCGACGGTGGCGTCGCCGAGAGCCAGCCAGACGAAGTTCGCCTCGGTCTCGGGTACGTCCCATCCCTGGTCGAGAAGCCCGTCGCGAACCCGGGACCGCTCGGCCACCAGAGCCTCGACCCGCTCGAGTAACGCACTCTCGCGACGCAACGACTCGATCGCCGCCTGCTGGGCGACTCCGGAGACGCCGAACGGCACCGCGGTCTTGCGGAGCGCGTCAGCCACCGGCTCGTGCGCAATGGCGAAACCGACGCGCAACCCCGCGAGCCCGTAGGCCTTGGAGAATGTCCGCAACACGCAGACGTTCGCACGGTCCCGATACAGTGCCAGGCCGTCGGCGGCCTTCGGGTCGCGGACGAACTCACGGTAGGCCTCGTCGACGACCACCAGAACGTCCTCCGGCACGCGATCGAGGAATGCCGCCATCTCGTCGACTCGCGCGGCCGGCCCGGTGGGGTTGTTCGGAGTGCAGACCAGCACCAGTCGGGTCCGTTCGGTGAGGGCCGTCGCCATCGCCTCCAGGTCGTGCCGCGCATCGGTGTCGAGAGGCACCCCCACCGACGTGGCGCCCGCGATGCCCACGACGATCGGATAGGCCTCGAAGGACCGCCACGCGTAGACCACCTCGTCGCCCTCGGCCGCCGTCGCCTGGACGATCTGTTGCAGAACACCGACGCTGCCGGTGCCCGTGGCGACGTGCGAGGGTGGAACGTCGAACCGATCGGCCAGGGCCGCGGTCAGCCCGGTCGCGAACATGTCCGGATACCGGTTGATCGTCCCTCCCGCCTGCGTCACCGCCTCGAGCACGCCGGGAAGCGGCGGGTAGGGGTTCTCGTTTGACGAGATCTTGTATGTCTGCCGTGAGTCGGCTGCGGGCCGACCGGGCTTGTACGACGGCAGTGCATCCAGCGCCTTGCGAAGTCGGGGAGTCCTCGCCATGCCGGTCAGATTAGACGCTGGAGGAAGGTCCGAACATCGAGACGCAGTCATTACCGTTGAGTGACGACGCTAATGTCGTCGCCCATGGGGACCGGTCACCTCCACCGCGGATATGTCTTCGTCACCGTCGCGGCCGTGCTCTTCTCGGTCAACGCCTCGGTGGCGAAGGTCGTGCTGGAGGCAGGCATGGAACCGGCGCGGCTGTCCGCGCTGCGGTGCACCGGAGCAGCACTGGGGCTCGGGCTCGCGCTCCTGGGCGTCGCGCCCCGCCGGCTACGGTTCAGTCTCCGCGAGCTGCCGGCCCTGGCGGCGCTCGGTGTCGCCGGTGCAGCTCTCGTCCAATGGCTGTATTTCGTGGCAATCGACCGGCTCCCGGTCGGGATCGCGCTCTTGCTCGAGTTCACGGCCCCGGTTCTTGTCGCGCTCTACACACGTGTGATCCGCCGCGAGGAGGTCCGGCGGCGCACCTGGCTGGCAATCGGGCTGGCGATGGGCGGCCTCGCCATGGTCGCGCAGGTGTGGCGGGACACGGGGCTCGACCTGGTCGGTGTCGCCGCTGGACTCGGGGCGGCCCTGTGCGTCGCGACCTACTTCCTGGTGGGTGGGCACACGACGGCGACCCGTGACCCCGCCTCGGCGGCCTTCTACATGTTCGGGTTCGGCGCCCTGTTCTGGGCGGTGGTACAGCCGTGGTGGGCCTTCGACGCCGCGCCACTCGCCGAGGCCACGCCCTTGCTGGGTGCGCTCGACTCGTTCACCGTCCCGGTATGGGCCGGGATCCTCTGGGTGATCGTTCTGGGCACGGTTGCCCCGTACTCGCTCAACCTCGCGGCTCTTCAACACGTCGGTCCCACCGCTGCCGGGGTGGTCGGCATGTCCGAACCGGTGCTCGCTGCCGTGGTGGCCTGGGTTTGGCTGCAGCAGTCGCTGACGACGGTGCAGGTGCTTGGCGGCCTGGTTGTGTTGGCAGGAATCGCGCTGGTGCAGAGCGCTCGCACCGGCGCCGGTAAGGAGCCGACCCCCGCGCCATATCCGGCCGAATCGGTCGCCGTGGCCCAGCCTGATCGATAGCCTGCACGGCTGTTCGTTCCCACGGAAGACGGCGACCGCTACGCTCCCTGCGTGCAGCTGATCATCCGGTTCGTCGTCAATGGGATCGCCTTGTGGATCGCGGCCCTCATCGTCGACGGCATCGACATCGAGGCTTCGACGACCACCGGCGAAGTCCTCACCGTTCTGGCGATCGCCGCGGTGTTCGCGGTGGTCAACATCGTGGTGCGACCGATCGTCCAGATCCTCTCCTTGCCCCTGTACGTCATCACGCTCGGCCTGTTCACATTCGTCGTCAACGCGCTCATGCTGCTCCTCACCTCGTGGATCGCGGACCTGCTGGACGTGCCGTTCCACGTCGACGGCTTCTGGGCGGCCCTGCTCGGTGGCCTGGTGATCTCGTTCGTGAGCTGGGTGATCAACCTCGTCCTCCCGTCCTGATGATTCGTCCGAGAGCGTCATCGAATCCGCACCGACCGCCCGCCGACACGCCACGGAATCCTTGGCGCCCCGGTACTTCACACCCTGCTGACCGTGTCGTACGGTTGTGGCCACTTCCTGCACGACGGATGGGTGCCTCCACCCTGGCCACATATGGTCGCAGGCATCTCGGGGGTCGTTGTGCCCGAGCACCGCGTTTTGCGGGGAGGGTGAGTAGGAGATGGCGAGCGGCTTCGGTGTCGTGGGATCGGTACTGACCGAGAAGCCCCCGTCGGACAGTCCATGGGCAACGCCGGCACCGGCCGCCCCCGCCCCTCTAACAGCTCGTACCGCTGCTCCGTCCCCGATGCCGTTGCCTCAACCCACCGGCGACCGGTCCTGGTACGACAGTCTGCTCGGCGGCCGCGAGTACGAAGTGGTCTACGACGACGCCGACGGCTACCCGCTGCTCGCGTTCGGCGAGGGCCAGTGGTACGACGTCACCTCGTTCACGCCGCGGCCGGTGTCCGTGCGTTTCGCGCTGCGTCGCGACTCCGCCTGGTCCGGTGCCGTCGTACAGACCGTGTGCCTGTGGATGCGAAGCCACCCGCACCACGAGCGTTCGTTCGAGCTGGCCACCGAACTGGCCCTCGCCGTCGGCGAGCTCGCCCGCCACGCCGAACCCGCCGCGCCCTGAGCCGGGGTACGACCTGCGATCTTATCGCGGGTTCCACTCGGGGGAGTACACGCCCGTGCCCGTAAGTCACTAGCGTCACTCCCGTTCCTCCGGTTCTGACTGGGAGTTCGCATGATCACGTCGCAAGGGCTGCGAAAACGCTACGGAGACAAGGTCGCCGTCGACGACCTCTCCTTCGAGGTCCGACCCGGTGTGGTCACCGGTTTCCTCGGACCGAACGGTGCCGGCAAGTCCACGACGATGCGGTTGATGCTCGATCTGGACCACGGAAGGGGGGAGACACGCTTCGACGGCAAACGTTTCCGTGACATCCGCGACCCGATGCGCGAGATCGGCGCCGTCCTCGAGGCCAAGGCCTTCCACCCGACCCGGAAGGCCCGCAACCACCTGCGGATGCTCGCCGCGGCCAACCGGATCCCGACCCCGCGCGTCGACGAGGTCCTCGATCTCGTCGGCCTCGCTGAGGTCAAGAAGAAGAAGCCGAAGGGCTTCTCCATGGGTATGGCCCAGCGACTCGGGTTGGCCCAGGCCATGCTCGGCGATCCGAAGACGCTCATTCTCGATGAGCCGGCCAACGGCCTGGACCCCCATGGCATCCACTGGCTGCGCGACGTGCTGAAGTCGCTCGCCGGCCAGGGCCGGACGGTGTTCGTCTCGAGCCACCTCCTGGCCGAGATGGCCCTGATGGCCGACGAGCTTGTCGTGATCGGTCGTGGCCGGATGATCGACTACGGGTCCGTTGACAGCTTTGTCAGGAAATTCACCCAAGCGACCGTCCTGGTCCGCACGCCGTCAGCCGACACGTTTGCCGAGACCCTGCGGCGCGAGGGAGCCGACGTGGAGTCGCAGCCCGATGGCGCGCTGATGGTGGCCGGCGCCGAAACCTCGGCCATCGGCGAGCTCGCCCATCGCGACGACGTCGTCCTGCACGAGCTCGCCCCGCAGAGCGCCTCGCTGGAGCAGGCATTCATGTCGGCGACCGGCGAGTCCGAGGAGTTTGTCGCACACGACGTCGCCGAAGTGCTGAGCCCGTCCACCACCAGTCCTGCGGCGACGCCGGACGTCCGAACCGGCGACGACGCTCCTGGCGGTGCCGCATGACCGACGCGCTCCGCTTCGAATGGGTGCGGATCCGCACCCTGCGGTCGACCTACTGGCTGATCGGCCTGGCAATCGTGCTGTCTGCCGCCGTCGCCCTGATCATCGCGATCGCGACCCGTGACGACGCCGACGCGCTCGGCGCCGTGACGGTCGGGAACATCCTCACCGGTGGCGGCTCCTTCGCAATCCCGTTCGTGCCCATCTTCGTGGCGATCATCGGGGTGTTCTCCATCGGCCACGAATACCGGCACGGCACCATCCAGCCGACATTGATGGCCATTCCCCAGCGGTCCCGGCTGCTGATCGCCAAGATCCTGGTCGTGGCCGCGACGGCCGTCCTCGCCGTCGCCCTCTCGATCGCGGTGAACTACTTGATCGGTCTCCTCTTCTGGGGCGAGGCGCCGAGCCTCACCGAGGATCCGCTCAACCAGGCTCTGCCCGGTTACGTGGTCTACACGGTCCTGTACGCAGTGCTCGGTTTCGCGCTCGCACTGCTCTTCCGAAGCCTCCCGGCAGCCCTGGTCATACTTCTGGTCTTCCCGCTGATCGTCGAAGGGTTGATCACCGGCCTGTCCAACATTCCCGCGCTGGACTGGCTGGTGCCGGTCGTCAAGTTCCTGCCGTTCACAGCGGGCGGGCTCCTGCTCGCGATGGAAGAGCCGGACTTCGGCCCGGAGGCGCCCGACTACGACTTCCTCAGCCGGTGGACGTCAGGTGGGATCTTCGCCCTGTTCGCGGCGATCATCCTCGCCGTCGGCTGGTGGCTGTTCCAGAAGAGGGACGCCTGACCACTGTCACCGAGTTCAGATCCGGACGAGGCCTCTCGGAGTCTGGAAATGCGCCGCCAGCACCCCGGGCTGGCCTCGAGGCACCGCCCACTCGACGTCGACGTCGTCGAGCGGATGGTCCTCCGGCTCCCCGAGCCAATCCGTGACCCGATGCGGATCGCCGGCGATTTCGAGCTTCACCAGGTCGACACCCTTGCCATCGCCGGTGACCGACGGGTGCTCGCGGGGGTCGGACTCCCAGCAGACGAAGAACGGCAGTTGGGGGTCGGCAATCAGTCCCATGACGCCGATCTGCTTCCAGAGCAGTTCGAACCCGTCCGGACGCTTGCGGTTGCCCTGTACCGCCGACCGGCCCAGCCGTGCCTCGACAGCGGGCAGGTCGTCGACGGCGACGACCCATCCGAGCCATCCGCCGCCAGCCTCGGTACGCGCCCGGACGGCCTGGCCGAACGGAACCTTGTCCGCCACCGGGTGGTCCAGCACGTCGACGACCTCGAGGTAATGCCCACCCGCCAACGGCAACACACGGTTCCGGGTTCCGAAGCGCGGGTGGACCCCGCCGTCGACCAACTCGACGCCGAGTGCGTCGGCCATCCGGTGGCTCGTCGCGTCGAGCCCCTCCGGGCCCGCGGCGTAGGAGACGTGGTCCAGACGCATGCCCGCATCCTGACAGCACCCTGACCGTCGACCACGGCGGGGTCGTGCACGGCATAGCCTGCGTCCGTGAACCGCCGGCCGCCGCTCGCCACCAGCACCGCCCCCGAGGGCGAGCTCGACTACGACGTGATCGTCGTCGGATCCGGGTTCGGTGGCAGTGTTGCGGCCCTGCGGCTGTCCGAAAAGGGCTACCGGGTCGCTGTGCTGGAGGCCGGGCGCCGGTTCCGGCCGGAGGACTTCCCGAAGACCAGCTGGGACGTTCGCAACTTCCTCTGGGCGCCGAGGCTCGGCTGCACCGGCATCCAGCGGATCTCGTTGCTGCGCAATGTCGTCGTGCTCTCGGGCGCTGGCGTGGGCGGCGGCTCCCTGGTCTACGCGAACACGCTCTACCGACCGCACGACGACTTCTACCAGGACCCCCAGTGGCGGCACCTCACCGACTGGCGAACGGAGCTCGCACCGTTCTACGACCAGGCCGAACGCATGCTCGGCGTGACGCACGACTCGACCCCGTCGCCGTCCGATGCCGTCATGCAGTCGATCGCCGAGCGGATGGGTGTCGCCGAGACGTTTCGTCACGCGCCGATGGGCATCTACTTCGGCGAGCCGGGTAACGAGGTCGAGGATCCCTACTTCGGCGGCGTCGGCCCGCGTCGGTCCGGATGCCTGCGCCGCGGCGAATGCATGACGGGCTGCCGCCACGGCGCCAAGAACACGCTGGATACCAACTACCTCTACCTCGCCGAGCGCGCGGGCGCGCGTGTGCTGCCCTCGACGACGGTGAGGTCGGTACGCCCGCGCGACGGCGGCGGCTACGCGGTCGACGTCGAGCGGACACCGAACGGTCCCGCGTCCCTGATCAACAATCGGCTGCGGCAGGTCCGGTCCCGGCGAACCTTCGTCGCCGACCAGGTCGTGTTCGCGGCTGGAACGCTCGGAACGCAGGCGCTCCTGCACAGGCTGCGAGATGGGGCCGTGCTGCCCAGACTCTCGCGTCGGCTCGGTGAGCTTACGCGCACCAACTCCGAAGCCCTGCTGGGAGCGACCTCACGACGCGTGGACGTCGACTACTCGCAGGGACCGGCGATCACGTCGTCGATCCATCCCGACGCGACAACCCACATCGAGCCGGTGCGATACGGCAAGGGCAGCAACGCGATGGGCCTGCTGGGGACGCTGCTCGTCGACGGCGGAGGGCGCCCTCCTCGCCCGGTGCGGTTTCTCGGCGAGATCGCCAGGCATCCGGTTACGTTCGCGCAGACGTTCTCGTTGCGCCGCTGGTCGGAGCGGACCGTGATCCTGCTCGTCATGCAGTCGCTGGACAACTCGCTGACGGTCTTCCGAAGGCGCGGCCGGCTTACGTCTCGGCAGGGGCACGGAACCCCGAACCCGACCTGGATTCCGGCCGGACACAGGGCGGCCCGGCTTGCCGCCGAGGAGATCGACGGCGTTCCGGGCGGCACCGTCGGCGACGTGTTCGACGTGCCCATGACGGCGCACATCCTGGGCGGATGCCCTATCGGTGAGTCAGCCGAGACGGGCGTCATCGATGCCTACCAGCGGGTGTTCGGGCACGACGGTCTGCACATCGCCGACGGCTCAGCCGTGTCGGCCAACCTCGGTGCCAACCCGTCGCTGACGATCACCGCACAGGCCGAGCGGGCGATGGCGCTGTGGCCGAACAGGGGCGAAGCCGACCCGCGGCCGCCACTCGGCGCGCCATACCAGCGGATCGCCGTGATCCACCCGCGCCACCCGGCCGTGCCGGCGCACGCGCCGGGCGCCTTGCGTGTCGCATTTCCCGCGTCGTGAAGGCCCCACTTTTCTCGGCGTCGTGAAGATCGTCGTGATGACTTAGCAGCATCTCCGCGTGCGCTGCTCTGCACGACGATCTTCACACCCGCCCCGGTCGCCGTCACGGGGCACAGCGCTGGTTCAGCCGGTCTGCATATCGACGTAGACCCGGTGATAAAGCCCGCCCGAGCCGTCCGGCCCCATCAGCTCGCCTGCACGGACCATCAGCACCTGGTCGCTGTCCGGCGCACCTGGTTTCCCAGCCCGTACGTGACGTGCCCTCGAAGTCACCTGCGAAGCCATAGCTCTTCAGGTTCGTGAACCCGATGGTCGTGTCCGGCATCCGCTCGACCGTGGATGCGCCCGCCTCGTCGTGCGCCATGGCGTTGACGAAACCCACCCGCAGGAAGGCATTGCTCTGCAACGGGATGGACGTGGTGGGCGTCGCCCTCGGCGAGGCTGCAGGTGTCGTGTTGTCATCTGCGGCCTGGTCGGTTCCGGGCGTGTCAGGTTGTGCACATCCTCCGATGACCAGCGCGTCGGCGAGAAGTGCTGCAGGACGCGCCACTCCCCGGCTGGGTTGCACTCGAGTTCACGGGTGATTCAGCACCATCTGCGGGAATGATTGACGCGTCAACGGTCGTTCCGGTGGCAGACTTTCCGAGGAGGACCGATGCCTGCCGTAACGGCTGACACGCTGAGACTGCCGCGCCTCGAGCAATTGCCGGACACGGCCGACCGGCGCGGCGTGCGCAAGGTCGTCACGGCACAACGCCAGCTCGAAGGCGAGGGTTTCGTCGTACGCCGTCCGTTCCCGGGCATGGACCTGAGCCTGGCCGACCCGTTCCTGCTTCTCGACCACATGGGTGCGGTCGAGTACGCGCCCGGTGAGGCCAAGGGCGCACCGTGGCACCCGCACCGTGGCTTCGAGACCGTCACGTACATGCTCGACGGCGCCTTCGAGCACAAGGACTCGACCGGTGGCGGCGGCCTGCTCATCGATGGCTCGACCCAGTGGATGACGGCCGGTGCCGGCATCTTGCACAGCGAACTCCCGCCTCAGGAGTTCATCACCAGGGGCGGGTTGTTCCACGGTGTCCAGCTCTGGGTCAACCTGCCGAGTTCTCTGAAGTGGACGCCCCCGCGGTACCAGGACATCAATGCCGGCGACGTCCGCCTCGTCTCCAGCGCCGACGGTGGTGCGCTCGTGCGGCTGATCGCGGGGTCGCTCGGCGGCTACGACGGTCCCGGCTCGACCTTCACCCCCATCACGTACCTGCATGCGACGGTCCACAGCGGCGCCCGCCTGGACCTGCCCTGGCCGGCCGACTTCAACGCGCTGGTCTACGTGCTCTCCGGCCGCGGGCACGTCGGACCGCAGGGTCACCCGCTCGACGAGGGGAAACTGGCCGTGTTCGGAGCCGGCGACGCGCTGACCATGCGGGCCTCCGACAGCCAGCCGCAGGCGGCGGGCGCAGGTTGGGACGTCCTGGTGCTCGGAGGCCTGCCGATCCACGAGCCGGTCGCGCGATACGGCCCGTTCGTGATGAACACGCGGTCCGAGATCATCCAGGCGATCGAGGACTTCCAGGCCGGACGACTCGGGCAGACTCTGGTCCCGCACCACACCAGCGCCGACCTCGACCCAAAGCCGCGTCCATGACGATCGAGATCCGAAAGACGCCGCGCTTCTACGAGGCCTACCTCGAGGGCGAACGGGTCGGCGAGCTCGCCTACGAGAGGCACGACGACGTCGTCACGGCCGTCCGCACCGAGGTGGACCCCGCCGCCGAGGGCAAGGGCATCGGGGGTCGCCTTGCGGAGACGTTGCTGGACGAAGCCAGGGCGGCCGGCCACCGGGTCGTGCCGCTATGCCCGTTCGTCAAGGGCTGGATCGAGCGGCACCCCGACTACGCCGGTCTCGTCACCGGCTGACGGCCCTCGACCAGGGCCTCGGCGGCCCGTTCGCCGCTGGTGACCAAGGTCCCGAGGTACGCACGGACCTCGAGGCCGAACAGTTCGACGTCGGCCTCGCCGAAGCCGGCGATGCGGGACAACGCCTCGATGTCCCCGAGCTCGGCCGCCACGACGGCATCGACGACCAGCTCTACGTCAAGGCCGCACCCATGCGCAAGGCTCGCGATCGTCTCGCCGCGGTCCAGTGCCGCCTGCAGCGCGGTCGGGGTGACTCCGAGCATCTCCGAGGCGGTCGACTGAGCCCACATGGCCACTGTCCTCTCTGGTCGGCATTCGAAGCGATGCGGCCATCCTCGACACGGAGGCTGAGAACGACCGAGGAAGAAGCTGAAGACCAGGTATGAGAGTCGGGTCAACGCGCCATGTCCAACGGCATGCGACGTGTGACGGCCCGGCATGATGGATAGGTGGCATGCGACATTGCCGACGATGCCCGCACCCGCCCACTCCAAGGACGACCCCATGGCCGATCTCGCGACCGTCTCGACCGCCTCCGAAGGACCGCTTTCCGGTGAGTTGCTGAACCGGGTCGACGCCTGGTGGCGGGCGGCGAACTACCTGTCCGTCGGGCAGATCTACCTGCGCGACAACCCGTTGCTGGAGAAGCCGCTCGAGCCCGACCACATCAAGCCGCGGCTACTCGGGCACTGGGGAACGACCCCGGGGCTCAACTTCGTCTACGCCCACCTCAACCGGGTGATCGTCGAACGTGACCTCAGTGCCGTCTACGTCTGTGGCCCCGGCCACGGCGGGCCCGGGATGGTCGCGAACGCCTGGCTCGACGGCACCTACAGCGAGCTCTTCGCCCACGTCAGCCGGGACGCCGCGGGCATGCACGAGCTGTTCCGCCAGTTCTCCTTTCCCGGTGGCATTCCGAGCCACGCGGCCCCCGAGACCCCCGGCTCCGTGCACGAGGGCGGGGAGCTCGGCTACGCGCTGTCCCACGCGTACGGGGTCGCGTTCGACAACCCCGACCTGCTCGTCGCGTGCGTCGTCGGCGACGGCGAGGCGGAGACCGGGCCGCTGGCCACGGGATGGCACGGGAACAAGTTCCTCGATCCCGCGCACGACGGCATCGTCCTGCCGATCCTCCACCTGAACGGCTACAAGATCGCTAATCCGACCCTGTTCGCGCGGATCGACGAGGACGAGCTGCTCGACCTGATGCGGGGCTACGGCCACCGCCCGTACGTCGTCAGCGGCGGCTTCGACGGCGAGGATTCAGGGGCCGTACACCAGCGGATGGCCGCCGTCCTGGACGAAATCCTCGGCGAGATCGCCACGATCCGTCGCGACGCAGCCGAGGGCAGGCTCGACGGCGCGCCGCGATGGCCGATGATCGTACTGCGCACCCCAAAGGGCTGGACCGGTCCGCATGAGGTCGATGGCATCGCCGTCGAGGGCACTCACCGCTCCCATCAAGTGCCGCTGGCTGGGGTTCGCGACAACAAGGATCACTTGCGTCTGCTGGAGGAGTGGCTTCGCTCCTACCGGCCCGACGAGCTCTTCGATGACGGCGGCCGGCCGCGCCCGGACGTCACAGCGCTCGGACCCGACGGCGACCACCGCATGAGCGGCAGCCCGCACGCCAACGGCGGCTTGCTGCTGCGCGATCTGAGGCTGCCGGACTTCCGGGACTACGCGGTCGATGTGCCCGCGCCTGGCGAGACAACGGGTGAAGCGACCCGCGTACTGGGCCGGTGGTTGGGGGACACGGTCGCCGCCAACCCGGACAACTTCCGGATCTTCGGTCCGGACGAGACCGAGTCGAACCGGCTCGACGCCGTCTACGACCACACCGACAAGGTGTGGCAGGCGCAGATCCTCGACAGCGACGAGCACCTGGCCCGATCCGGCCGGGTGATGGAGGTGCTCTCGGAGCACCAGTGCCAGGGCTGGCTCGAGGGCTACCTGCTCAGTGGCCGGCACGGCCTGTTCAGCTGTTACGAGGCGTTCATCCACATTGTCGACTCGATGTTCAACCAGCACGCCAAGTGGATCGACGCCACCGGGCACATCCCGTGGCGGCGTCCAATCGCGTCGCTGAACTACCTGCTCACCTCGCACGTGTGGCGGCAGGACCACAACGGCTTCTCCCACCAGGACCCGGGGTTCATCGACCACGTCGTCAACAAGAAGGCCGACGTGATCCGCGTCTACCTGCCGCCGGACGCCAACACGCTGCTGTCCACGGCCGACCATTGCCTGCGCTCGCGCAACTTCGTGAACGTGATCGTCGCCGGGAAGCAGCCGTCGCCGCAGTGGCTCTCGATGGACGAGGCGATCGCTCACTGCACTCGTGGCATCGGGATCTGGCCGTGGGCGAGTACTGACGGCGGCGACGGCGAGCCGGACGTCGTGCTGGCCTGCGCGGGCGACGTCCCGACGTTGGAGGCGCTGGCCGCGGTCGACCTGCTGGGCCAGCACCTGCCGGAGCTTCGGATCCGGGTGGTCAACGTCGTCGACCTCATGCGATTGCAGGACGATCGCGAACACCCGCACGGCCTTGCGGACCGCGACTTCGACACGCTCTTCACCACCGACCGGCCGGTCGTGTTCGCCTACCACGGCTACCCGTGGTTGATCCACCGGCTGACCTACCGGCGCACCAACCACCACAACATCCACGTGCGCGGGTACAAGGAGATGGGCACGACCACCACGCCGTTCGACATGGTCATGCTCAACGACCTGGACCGGTACCACCTCGTCATGGACGTGATCGACCGGGTGCCGTCGCTCGGCTCGCGGGCAGCGGGAATCCGCCAGCTGATGGCCGACACCAGGCTCCGGGCCCGGCGGTACACCCGCGAGCACGGGGAGGACGCGCCGGAGATCCGCGACTGGGCATGGTCCGGACCACTACGGTCCTCGGACTGAGCTACGGCGTCCGGTCGAGGAGCGTCCGAGGTTTACACAGCCCCAGTTCGGTTACTAGATCCTCCGGCACCACACCCCGTGAAAGGAGCCCAAGGTGACATCGGAAGGAATCATCAGCGCGATCGTGATCGGCGCCGTGATAGGTGTCCTGGCTCGGCTGTTCCTTCCAGGGCGTCAGACGATCGGAATGCTGATGACCATCGTCATCGGTATCGTGGCTGCCCTCCTCGGAACGTGGCTCGCCCAGCAGGTTGGCGTCGCGACCACACCCGGCATCGACTGGATCGAGATCCTGTTCCAGATCGGCCTCGCGATCATCGGCATCGGCTTGTTCTCGAGCGTCGGCCGCCGACGCGTGCTCTGACGGGCGGCGGCACCGCCGCCTGACGCCCGCCTACTCCGGTGGCACTAGTGGTGTCGTACGAGTGGCGGATGGCTCGACCCTGGACGGCGGTGGCGGCGGCTCTATGGGCCGAGTGTCGGCCGGCGGGTTCAACTCGTCGGCCGGCTCCGCCGTCCAGCTCGGAGGATGGGCGTACGCCGGGGATTCTCCGGACCTCTGCTGGTCACGGATCGGTTCGTCGGCAGCCGTGAGGACCGGCTCTGGGGCAGCGGTGCTGGCGGCGGAACGCCTGCGCAGAGCCAGGAGCACAAGCGCCGCTACGGCCACGAGCGCTCCGACCACGCCGACGATCCACCACGGGGAACGAAGATCCGGCCGAGTCCTCCGCGCGGGCAAGCATCGTCGGCAGGAGGGCCGGTTGGAGAGCGACATAGCACGTGTGCGGATGCGCGCCCAATGGCTCACGCCGGGTACTGAGGCGGCTTCACCGGTCGACGTCGTGCGTCATCTAGTCGGACTGCAGGCGCAGATTCCGTCGGCGGTGGCCCTGGTGACACGGGCCCGAACGTCGGGAGCCGGCATCGGCGACGTCGATCGGGAGCGCGACGACGGATCGGTCGTGCGGACCTGGCTGATGCGCCGCACCCTCCATCTCGTCGCTGCCGACGACCTCGACTGGTTGCTCGCCGTGCTGGCACCGACCATGCTCGCGCGGGCCGGCCGCCGGTACGGCCAGCTCGGTCTGGACGAGGGCACGCTCAGCAGGTCCGTCGACGTGCTCGTGGACATGCTCGGCGACGGTCCCCTGACCCGCGTGCAGCTGTTCGACCGGCTGGCGGCCGCGGGTATCGATCCGTCCGGGCAACGCGGGATCCACATCGTCCAACATGCGGCGCTTCGGGGCGTTGTCTGCTTCGGACCCGACCGAGGGAACGAGCCGACCTGGGTGTCGCGTCCGGCAGGGTCCGCCGCCGGGGTGGATCGGGCCGTGGCGCTCGCCGAACTCGCTCGGCGGTATCGAGTGGGATACGGGCCCAGCGAGCCGCGCGATCTCGCCGCCTGGTCCGGCCTGTCGGTGACCGACGCCAGGGAGGCCTGGAGCCTGGCCGGCGCGTCCCACGGCGATCTCGACCATGCCGCAGACCGCGTGGTACGACTTCTGCCGCATTTCGACCCGTACCTGCTCGGCTATGCCCAACACGACCTGGTCGTCCCGGCTGAGCACGCGACGAAGATCTGGACGGGTGGCGGCTACATCCTGCCGACGGTCGTCGTGGACGGTCGCGTCGCCGGCACGTGGCGACTCGACCGGAGAAACGACACGATCAGTGTCACCTGGTTCGGCAAGTCACGGCTCGGCGAGACCGTCACGGCAGGGATCGACGCCGAGGTCGCCGACATCGGCCGTTTCCTCGGCCGGAACGTCATCCGCCGCTGATCGGTGGCCAACTGCCCGCCCGCATCAGGCGTTCAGCACCCGAATCGGATCGGCGCGCAGGTACGCAGCGATGTCCTCGACCGCTTCGCCGTAGAAGACGCGGTAGTTCTCCTGGGTGACGTAGCCGAGGTGCGGGGTGAGCACGACGTTGTCGAGAGCACGCAGCGGATGGCCCGCGGGCAGCGGCTCGAGATCGTAGACGTCGAGGGCGGCGCCGGCGATTCGCCGCGAGCGCAGCGCGTCCAGCAGCACCGACTGGTCGACGATAGGCCCTCTCGAGGTGTTGACCAGCAGGCTCGTGGGTTTCATCGCGTCGAGCTCGCGCGCACTGATCAACCCGCGGGTCCGGTCGGACAGCACCATGTGGACCGTCACGATGTCGGCCGTCGACAGCAGTTGGTCCTTGTCCACGCGCCGGACACCGGCGGACTCGGCCCGCTGGTCGGTGAGGTGCGGGCTCCAGGCCACGACGTCCATGTCGAAGGCGAGGCCCACACGGGCGACCTGGCTGCCCAGCTTGCCGAGGCCGACCACACCCAGCGTCGTGCCGGCGAGCCCGACGCCCACCGTCGTCTGCCAACCGCCGTCTCGCATCGACTGGTGCTCCTGCGGGATTCGGCGGCATGCGGCCAGGATCAGTGCCCAGGTGAGCTCCGCGGCGGAGTGGCCGAGCGACCCCGTGCCGCAAACCGTCACACCCAGCTCACGGGCACCCCCGAGGTCGATCGAAGCGTTCCGCATCCCCGTGGTCACCAGCAGGCGCAAGTTGGGCAGCCGCTGCAGAGTCGAGCGGGGGAACGCGGTTCGCTCCCGCATGGCGACCAGGATCGAGAACGGCCTGAGCCGGTCGAAGACGGCCGCCTCGTCCGGCAGCGCCTCGCGGACGAAGGTCACATCGATGCCGCCCAATCCCGACCAGTCTGCGAGGTCGGCAGCCACCCCCTGGTAGTCGTCGAGCACGGCGACGCGGCGTGGCGCACCAGGCATGGGCCGGCTCCCCTCGGCTATCACGGGTCGCGACGATCATGCCCCGACAAAGCGCCTGGATGCTGTGGAAGTGGCAGGAACACGTCGACGACGACGGGCAGGTGGTCCGAGGCGTCGGTCGGCACCACGGCGGCCGACGTCACCGTGATCTCCGTGGACACCAGCACGTAGTCGATCCGCATGAACGGCGCCGCGGCATCGAAGGTGAAGCCGTCACCGGACCCGGCCACCCGCCAGGCATCGACGAGGTTCTGCGTGACCAGCCCGATCTCCTCGGACACCGGCTCGGCGTTGAAGTCACCCAGGAGCACGACCGGAGCCGGCCCATTGCGGACGGCGTCACGGACCGTCGCGGCCTGTACGACCCGCTCGGCGTGAGAGGCGAACTCGAGGTGGGTGTTGAGCACCCGCATCGGGACGCCGCCGACGACGATGCCGACCTCGAGGAGCCCGCGCTGCTCGCCGCCGAGCGGGCGGTCGAGCAGCATGCGAACGGTGCTCCGGATCGGGAAGACGGTGAGCGTGGCCATGCCGTACTGCCTACGTTCGGTCGCCGGCTCGACCGGGTCGGCCTCGATGTTGGGGGCAAACACGTGGTGCATGCCCAGCCGCTCGGCGAGCCATCCTGCTTGGTCCACGTGGCCGCTGCGCCTGCCCCAGTTCCGGTCGACCTCCTGCAGGCAGAGCACGTCGGCTGCGATCTCCTCGAGCACGACCGCGACGCGCTCGAGGTCGAGGACCCCGT
>DAIUDS010000016.1:0-20849 GCA_036845485.1 Jiangellaceae bacterium | reverse complement strand
TTCGCCGTGTCCGCACATCACCGCAACGGGTTCCGCTGGCAGTGACGACGAGGCGCCGGGCACGGCACCGAGCTCGACGCTGCGGGCACCGGGCACGTGCCCGGCCGCGAACTCCGGCTGCTGCCGTACGTCGACCAGTGCCGACTTGATCGGGTTGTCGGCGCGCACCAGCGGGATGCTGATCGTCGGCAGCCCGGCCACCACCGCGGCGTCGATGCCGCCAGATAGCTCACCGACGATGTTGTCGCATCCGATCTTGGTGGCCTGCCACACGATCTCATCGGGGTCCTGGTCCGAGTCGCGCAAGACGACCAGCGGCGCGTCGTCCGGAACGATCCAGCCGAGCCACGTCGCGAACGCGTCGCGCAACGGGATGGACAACGACCCTGCAACGTGCCTGCTCGCGTACTCCACCACGGCGCGGGTGTCCACCAACCATGCGCCCGCCCGCACCAGCTGCCGTGCCCGGGCGGGTTCAAGCTGCGTGAGGGTGGGGGCCTCGTCGAGCAGGCGTGGTCCACGCCGGTTCACCTCGGCCAGGCGCAGGAAGTACGGCGGGAACGACCCGAGCGAGGCGAGCAGCTGTGCGACGAACGCGTCCTCGTTGCCGGCCCGAAGCAACGGGTTGGTGGCCTTCTCCCGCCCGATGCTGCTCGTCCGTTCGACGCCGACAGGCGCCGAGCAGAACGAACCGGCTCCGTGTGTGGGCCATACCGCGACGTCGTCGTCCAGCTCGGCGAGCCTGTGAAGCGAGCGGTACTGCGCGCGGGCCAGCTCTTCGGCGCGATCAGGATCGACGAGGTCCGTGCGGGCGGCCGAGCCGACCAGTAAGGACCCGCCGGTGAACACCCCGACCGGCCGGTCTCCGTCGAGCAGCACGAGGGCGACGTGCTCATCGGTGTGGCCCGGGGTGGTCAGAGCGCGCAGCCGCAAGCCCCCGAGGTCGGCCTCGTCGCCGTCGCCCAGCCCGGTGTGCGGGAACTCCCTTCGACCGGCCGCGGGCGCGAGCACGGTGGCGCCCTCGGAGTGGGCGAGCTGACGAGCGCCGGAGACGAAGTCCGCGTGCAGGTGGGTGTCGGCGGCGAACGCCACCCGCAGCCGACGCCGGTCGACGGCGGACCGGACGGCACGCAGGTCAAGGCTGGCGTCCACCACCAGTGCCCGACCATCGCCCAGGTCCACCAGGTAGGCCGAGTTGCCCAGCCCCTCATCGACGACCGAGACGACGTTCAAGTCACGCATGGATTCGTCCTCCCGTACGGTGCTCAAGGAGTCATTTGAATAGTGCTGGACCGTGCGTATGCTCGTCAAGTGATCGCTTGAACAGCGGAGGAGCGGATGATTCGCGGCAGGCAGGCGAAGGACGCCCTGTTCGACGGGCTCGCCGGGGTAGCCAAGGCACTCGGCAACGGCCGTCGTGCCGAGATCATCGATCTGCTGTGCCAGAGGGAGCGGTCGGTGGAGGAGGTCGCCGGCGAGATAGGCCAGAGCGTCGCCAACACCTCACACCATCTGCAGCAGCTCCTTCGGGCCGGGCTGGTGCGCACCCGCCGTGACGGCACCCGCATCCACTACTCCCTGGCCAGCCCACGGGTCGGCGAGTTGTGGGCGGCAGTGCAGGACGTGGCCGCCGAGCACGTCCACGAGCTCGACCAGCTCGCCACCGCATATCTGGGCGACCGGTCGCGCCTGGAGACCGTCAGCCGAGAGGAGCTCAGCCGGCGTCTGCGCAAGGGTGAGGTCGTTGTGCTCGACGTACGCCCCGAGCAGGAGTTCGCCGCCGGCCACGTCGCCGGAGCGGTGTCTGTACCGGTCAGCGAGCTGACCCGCCGGCTCCGAGACGTACGCAAGGACCGGACAATCGTCGCCTACTGCCGCGGCCCGTACTGCGTGTACGCCGATGATGCGGTCCGCGCGCTCTCCCGACGCGGCTACCGCGCTGCCCGCTTGGAAGACGGGTTCCCCGAATGGGCTCGTGCCGGCCTGCCCGTGGAGACCTCACACTCCTGAGCCATTCAGTCCAGGCGCTGTGCTCTTGGTCAGATGGGCTTGCGCGCCTTGGCGATCACGCAGGTAGCGACCTGCCCGTGCTTGTGCGCGGGGATCAGCTGGCGCATGAGCGTGATGATCTCCGGCGTAAAGAGCGGATAAAGCGCGGCGTGGTCGAGCCCGAACGGTGTCCGCTGCCCCAGAGAGATGTCCTCGAAACCCGCTCTACTGAGTTTGGTGAGGAAGACTCGTTCGGACATGGCACCGGACACGCAGCCGGCCCAGGCGGCCTCCGACCCGAGGACCCCTGGTGGGAGGTCGTCATTCACGGTGAGGTCAGCGACGCAGAGCCGGCCACCCGGTCGAAGCACACGGTCGATCTCCGCGAGCGCCCGGCTCTTGCGGGCGGACAGGTTGAGTACCCCGTTGGAGATGACGACGTCGATACTCCCGTCGGGTAGCGGGATCGCCTCCATCTGCCCCTGGATGAACTCGGTCCACGCGTCGACGCCCGCTTGGTGGGCGTGCAGCTCGGCCCGGTCGCACATCTCCGGGAGCATGTCGAGGCCGATGGCGCGGCCGCCGGATCCGACCTGACGTGCGGCAAGGATCGTGTCGATGCCGCCGCCACTGCCGACGTCGAGCACCGTCTCCCCACGCTGGAGACCCGCGTGTCGAACCGGGCTGGCCACCCCCAGTGCCCAGGCGATGGCCCCGGACGGGACCCGGCCGAGCTCGTCGGCCGAGTACAGCCGCTGCGCCGCAACTTCGCCCGCGCCGGTCGGGATTGCCGCGTACGCACGCCGGACCGAGTCGGTGATGTCCTGCTGGAAGAACAGATCCTTGAGCGTGGTCACAGCTCCTCCAGGAACCGCTCGAGCCGGTGACGCACCCGCGGTGGTAAATCGTCCTTTGCGTGCGGGTGGAGCAGCGCGCGCAGCTCGGTGGCGAACTCGAGCTCGCCGCAGCACCGTCGACAGAACGACAAGTGCTCCTCGACAGCGGCCGCGTCCTCCGGGGAGAGCGCGCTGTCCACGTAGTCCCACAGTCGGCGGACTGCCTCGCCGCATGGGATCAGTCGTTGCAGGCCTTCGGTCACCGTGTGCTCCGATCGGTCAGCAATCCGTTCTCCGCTGCATAGGTCCACAGCTCTCGTTCGAACGCCTTGCGGCCGCGATGCAGCTGGGCCAGCACCGTCCCCACCGGCAGCGCGAGCAGCCGCGCCATCTCCTTGGTGGCGAACCCCTGGATGTATCGCAGCACCAGCGGCACCCGGTAGATCGCGGGCAGCCGCAGCAGCACCTCTCGGACGTCCTCGCGCCCGAAGGCGTGCAGGAAGTCAACGTGCAGGCTGTCCGAGTAGGGGAACGGATCTTCCTCTGCAAGGGTCCGGTACAGGGAGAAATCGGCGATGTCCTCCACCGGGATTTCGTCGATCGTACGGGCGTCCCTGCGGATCCCGTCGCGGTAGGCATTGACGAGGATGGCCCGAAGCCAGCCGCAGCCGGCATCGGCGCTGCGCAATGTGCCGTATGACCTGTAGCCGCGGAGTAGGGCGTCTTGCACCAGATCCTCGGGGTCGTGCCGGGTCAGCCGGCGGGCCAGCCCGTACAGGCACGGCAGGTGCTCACGGGCAAGCGTCTGAAAGCTGTCCCGGGATGTCTGATCGTCCACCGTCGCCGTCATCACCGTCCCCGCACACGCTGTGCCCCTGCTGGCACAGACGTCGGACAGGGCGAAGTTATTGCATGCAAGCGGGAATGCAATCAGCCCGTGTGCTCGGGCGTCTGGATGGGTGACAGCAACTGAGGAGGGGGAAGACATGACGACGATCGCAACCGAGTCCCAGGCGGGGAGTGCCCAGACGAGCCTGCGCTGGGGGGTATGGCTCATGAACGCGGGGGCGGTGGCCTTCATCGGCTACGCCGTGGTCTTCTTCGCCCTGAACTTCACTGACCGGTTCCTCGAGCTGGGCATCGGGCACGGCGAGGTGGACGTGGGCCGGCAGGAGATCGAGGCGTTCAGCCCGTCGTTGCTCCAGTACATCGGCCACTTGCACATTGCCACCGCCGGGTTCATCGCCGCCACCGGGCTGGCGGTGCTGTTCCTGGTCAGCTACGGGGTCAGGCGCGGCCAGCTGTGGGCATGGGTGGGCGCGGTCGCCGCACCGGTACTCGGGCTGGCGGTGGCGCTGCCGGCGCACTACCCGAACAACTTCGACACCCTTGGCCACCTCGGCCCCATCTACCTCGCGGTACTCGTCTTCGTGGTCGGCGCGGCCCTTGCCCTGAACGGGCTGCTCAAAAGCAGACCATGACGGTTCGGCTAGACCAACGGAGGTGCCGAGGCCATGAGCACCCACGCACACCTGGACACCCACGAGCTGACCCGCCAGGTACAAGCCCTGTACGCGCAGGTGGCGCTGCACCCGCAAGCGGGCTACCACTTCCCGGTCGGCAGGCAGCTCGCCGAACGGCTGGGCTACCCGGCCAGGCTGCTCGACTTGATCCCCGACGATGCCCTCGCCTCGTTCGCCGGCGTCGGTTTCCACCTAGAGCTGGCGCAACTGACACCCGGACAGCGCGTGCTCGACCTCGGCTGCGGATCGGGAACCGACTCCTTCGCCGTCGCGCAACTCGTCGGCCCCACGGGTCGGGTCGTCGGCGTGGACATGTCCGCCGAACAGCTCGCCAAGGCCGACCGACTACGCGCAGGCGCCACCAACATGCGGTTCGTCCCAGGACGCCTGGAGGCGCTGCCGTTCTCCGATCGCTCGTTCGAGGTGGTCATCTCCAACGGCGTCGTCAACCTGTGCCCGGACAAGGCGCAGGTCTTCCGCGAAGCAGCCCGGGTGCTGCGTCCGGGTGGGCGACTGGCTGCCGCGGACATCGTTGCGTCCCGGGCACTCCCCGACTCTGTCACCTGCAATGCCGACCTCTGGTCGGCATGCATCGGCGGGGCGGCGCCGGCAAACGACTACCTCAGATGGCTCGCAGCGGCCGGGCTGACCGCCGGCGAGTTCCAGGACGTGCCGCAGTACCACTCCCTGTCGCCGCAGGCAGCCAACGCCACCGACACCTACGGCGTCCGTGCAGTCACCTACGCCGGCCACCGGGCCCGGTGAACGACCACGCCGACCGCGGGGCCGCCTCGCACAGCCGAATTGGATGCTGGATGTGGTCCAGGTTGAAATTCGGTGGTTTCGACGGACTCAGCCGTCAGACTGTCGGCCCAAGCTGCAGATGCCGCCGGTCCCCGCCTGTTCCCAAACTTGGCGTTCGACGTCGAACAGTACCGGGCCGCAGAGCTCTCCGATGGAACGAACACTGAGCGCGTTCCCTTGTCTCAAGAACTCAAGGACCCTGAAGCGACACGCTGCTGGGTGAGGACCTACAACTCCCGTGCCCTGTGCGCGGGAGCTGGCCCGGCGGTGGGTCAGTCGAGGAGATCGCGCTGAGGCGTACGGGAGCCGAGCGCCATGCGCCGCCAAGTGTGCCGGCGTCCGCGCACCGCGAGCGAGTACGCCTGGAGCAGGTGTGGGTCGCCCACGCCGTGGTATCCGGCATCGCCCACGTGGTGCGCGTCGACGCCGACTTCCTTGGCCACCAGGGCTAGTGCGTGTGCCAGGCTTTCCGGCGCACCTTCCTGCGACGTGCCGATCGTGCCGAGGACCACGACGCCCCGCTCATGCACCGCTTCGGTCGCCGCCGTTGCGAGCTCACGCGTCACCCCAGGGACTGTGCCGGGTATGGGCACGAGCACACCCGATGCTCCCGCGTCGACCAGATCCAGCAGCGCTTCGGGAGTCATCCGCTCGGGCCGTCCGGCGTGGTGCATCTTGCCGACCCAGATCGCCGCGTCGCCGCCGAGGGCGTCACGCAGATCCTTGGTGACGTCGACCAGACCGGCATACGACGCGTGCGTACCGGGGTTGGCGGTCAGGACGAACAGTGCCGTCCCGGCATCCCGCAATGCGACCGCGTTTTCAGCCGTCGCACGTCGCTGTGGCGGGATCAGGTCACCGCCCGGGTCGGGTTCCAGGTTGACACCGACGGGGCGGCCGATGGTCGCGGCCAACTCTCGCAGGTCGGTCATCCGTCCGAGACTCGGGAAGGACCAGGTGCTCGGCGGCGACCATGCTCCCTCGATGAGGTTGAGCAGGACGATGTCGGCGCCGTGGGTTGCCATGAGCTCCGCGTTGTGCACGCCGTCGACAAGCCCGGGCGCTGAAGCGAACACCTCCGAGACCATCGTGCGGCCCTCGCTTGCACGTACGCAGTCCTCCAAACCTTGACCGGCGAGCGTAGCCAGGCTGGCGCGAGGCAGGTCGAAGATGCGCGACGAAACAGCCATGGGTTTCTCCGTGTGCGGGCAAGCTGGTATGTCAGCAGCATGCTCCCTCCATAGAGCAAGCCTCAGGCCCGGGGGGTGATGACCTCGCGCAGGGTGGCGGCGAAGGCGTCAAGGTCGCCCGTCTGGCCGGCAGGCGCTCGTCCGGCGTCACACCCCAGGCCGATCGCATGCACTGAGACATTGGTGAGCCGGGGCGAGGAATGCAGGAGCGGAACCGTGAGGATCGCCGTCATTGGCACTGGGAAGATGGGTCGAGGGTTCGCCCAGGCCCTCGCTCCGACGCACGACGTGGTCATCGGATCGCGCGACCCGGACAAGGCGGCCACAACCGCATCCAAGACCGGTGCCGCCGGCAGTGCGACATACGCCGATGCCGCGGCGAACGCCGATGTCGTCATCCTCACCGTGCCATGGCAGGCGATGGACGAGACGCTCGGCCAGCTCGGCGACATGCTTCGGTCCATTGTGATCGACGTGTCCTACCCGTACAGCAAGCGCGAACGGGAGGCGCTGAAGGGACGCTCTACGGCCGAGGTCATACAGGAGAAGGTGCCGAGCGCAAGGGTGTTCAAGGGCTGGAACCACGTCCACGCCAGGTATCTGACCGACCCAGCGGTGGCCGGGGTCGCCGCGTCGGTGTTGATCGCCGGCGACGATCCGCAGGCGAAGGACATCGTGTTCGCGATCGCGCGGGACATGGGTTCCATCCCGTGGACGCCGGCCCGTTGGGAGCGTCCCGCGACCTGGAGAAGCTCGTGGGCGTGATGCTCTTCCTAAGACTCGGTCCGTTCCGTGTCTTGACGGACGGGCCCCGACCAGGTGACCGCTAGGCGGGGCTCGGCGTCGGCAATGCCGGTCGGTACGCGTCGTCGGCTGCCGGGGAGAACGACAGGCCGGAGCTGGCGACGAGGTCGCGCACCACTGGCGACACGAGCAGCTGGCCGGGCACTGCCCGTTCGGCGAAGGCCACGGCGGCCTCGACTCCCGGGCCGTCGACCACCGGCCCGGTCCGCGGCACCTCGGCGATCTGCAGTCCGAACCCCGTAATCCCGCCGAGTGGGCCGCTGAGAACGGACAGCGCGTCGCGGATCGCGGCCGCCGGGCCGTCGTACACGATCACGGTTCGGCCATCGGGCGCGTGCGCCGCGCGGCCCGCGGACAGAGACCCAGCGACCGCGTCAGGGCCGATGACGGCGAGCACTGCGCCGAGCGCACGGGGCGGGGCCTGTGCCGAGCTCAGGTCGGCAAGGAACCCGTCCACCTGGTCGAGGATCTGATTTGCATCGATGGCGACGAAGTGGTCCGACCCGGACAGTTCGACAAACCGCGCGCCCGGGATGTGCTCGGCCAGGTAGCGCCCCTCCTCGACATGGCTGTCCTGGTCCCCGCTGCGGTGTATGACGAGGGTCGGCACCCGCACCGAGCCGAGCGCCCCCCGGACATCGATCAAGGAGTTCATGGCGATCAGCGCGCGTACCGTCGACGGGGTGGCCGCGGCTCGGGCGCGCTGACCCCACCAGCGGGCCATCACGTCGTCGGCCGAGGGGCACATGGCCCGCATGTCTGCTTCCCAGCTCCACTCGACCGCGAGCCGCTCCATGTACTGCCTGCGCTCCTCCGGCGTGTATGCCCACGGGTAGTCGTCCGCGCGCAGCCGCCTCGCGTAGCTACCGTAGAGCACGAGTGCCTCGACCCGTTCCGGGTGCATGGCCGCCATCAGGATCGCCATCGGTCCGCCCTCGGAGTACCCGAAAAGAACCGCCCGGCGGGAGCCGGCGGCGTCCATCACCGCCAGCACGTCGCGCATCCGTGTCTCCGTGTCCGGCAGGTCAATGGGCCGGTCCGACATGCCGGTGCCGCGCTTGTCGAAGCGGATCAGACGGCCCACAGAACCCAACCGGTCGAGGAAGCCGGCGTGCCGCGGATCGGCCCAGTCGAGTTCCAGGTGGGAGACAAACCCGGCCACCAGCACGATGTCCCGGTCGCCGCGCCCGGTCACCTGGTATGCGATCTGGAGGCCGTCGCTGACCGCGTAGTTGACCGGCTCGTGTCGAGTCGCGGGTGTGCGCGCCGCCTCCCGGGCCGGTCCGACAAACCGGTAGCCGCGGCCGTACACGGTGCGGATGAGCCGCTGAGCCTGCCCGTTGTCGCCGATCGCCCGGCGCACCGGCTTGATCCGGCTGGTGACTGCAGTCTCGCTGACGAACCGACCACCCCAGACCTTGTCCATCAGCTCTTCTTTGGGCACTACCCGGTCGCGGTGGTTCACCAGGTATGCGAGCACCTCGAAGACCTGCGGCTCGACCGGCACCCGTACACCGGAGCGCCGCAACTCGACCCGCGAGAGATCGAGCTCCAGATCCTCGAAGGCGACGATCACAGCTCGACGGTAGCCCTGGCATGGCCCCACTGGGGGCGAAACGCACCCTGTCGTGTTGGGGTCGGGCGTGGTGCGGACAGGATCCTAGGCATGCTGATCAGACATCGTGGCTGCACGCCTGCAGTCGACAACACCGCGTATGTTGCGCCCACTGCCACCCTGGTTGGTGAAATCCGGGTTGGTCCGCGGGCCCGCATTATGTACGGGGCTGTGCTGGACGCCGAGGCGTCGTACATCACCGTCGGCGAGGCGTGTGTCATCAGCGAGCACGCGGTGCTGCGTGCCACCGCAGCGGGCGACGCTGACCGGCCGGTCGTACTCGGCGACCACGTGTTCGTCGGTCCGCACGCCACGCTGCTGGGCTGCGTACTGGATCGGTGCGTGTATGTCGGCACCGGCGCAACGATCCTCCACGGCGCCACGCTGGCCGCCGGAGCTGTTGTCGCGGTCGGTGCGCTGGTGCACGCAAGAACCACGATGCCGGCCGAGATGTTTGTGCCACCCCACTCGTTGGCCATCGGCACACCAGCGCGGATTCTGACTCCCGACCAGGCCGATCAGGTTGCCACAGCCATCCGCGAGGCCAACTTCGCCGGCGCAGCGTTCGGCGTCCAGGTCGACTGGGAGAACCGGATCACCCGGTACGAACAAACCGCCGAAGTACGGGTGGCCGAGTTCGAGGCGCACTTCGACGACGAGATCCTCGGATGACCGCCAAGTCGAAGAAACCAGCTGGCATCTGTCAGGTGCTGGCTGGGTTAGCGTGCCGGATGTGAGACGGGTCCTGCACGAGAACGTTGCCACCGTGCTGGTCGACCCACGTGTTCTCGGCGACTTCGAGCTCCAACTGATGACGCTGGATCTGCGGGTGTGGCCGGTGACAACCGCGCCGATCTGTGTTGATGGACCGCGCATGGCCTTCCAGATCCGACGCAGATTGCTCATGAGCCACCGCGGTGATTGGGACCTCGCCGCCGACTGGACGGCGGTGTGGATCAGTTTCGGAGCCTCGTGGCACCACGGTGACGAGCCGCTACCGTGGACGGCGCACAAGGCGCTGTGGCGGGTGTTGGACTCGAATGCGGAGCACGTGCGCTTTCACCGGCGGCTCGGTGGAGTCCGCCGGCTGCCGCTGCCCGCCATGCGACGGTGAATCGCGGTTGGTCGCGTCGTGGCAGGGTCGGCCGTTGGCTCGAAACGCGTTGTGCCGTCGAGAGTCCCCGATCACTTCGGTTGGTACGGGCCGCCGAAGAAGACCTGGGTCTCGATGAGTTTGCCGTCACGTACCGTGACGTATTCGGTGTTGCGGAAATGCTCGCCAGTCTGCAACTCGTACTCGTAGAGCACGAATACGCCGTCGTCTCCGGCGTGCACCAGTACCAGGATCTCCTGGGACTTGAACCGGTCTGCTGTGGGAAAACACCGTTCGAGAAACGCCGCCTTGTTCAGATCGTCGTCCTGAGGGCTGGTGAACACGAAGTCGTCGTCGAGCAGACGCTCAGCGGACTCGCGGTCTTGATTGCGGTACGCGGTGAACGATGTGCGCACAACGTCTGTGTTGGCCATGTCGGTCCTCCCACCTGCAGTCGCGACACCCTCACGCGCCTGACTCATCAGTAGCCCGCGCCACGGTCGTGTGCAATCAATCGCCACATAGACCTATGCCAGCCTTTCGGCCGGCAAGTCAGTCTGCGGGGCCGTGGGCCGCTGCGGCCTGGGTCAGGGCGGCGACCAGAGCCGCGGGCGCGGGAGGGTCGGGCGGGTCGCCGTAGGTGGCCGCGTAGATCTGGCGGGGCGGGACCGAGAGCCGGCTGGCGGTGATCGCGGGGTGGCGGTGGGCGCGCAGGGCCAGCCCTGGGATTGTGGTGACGCCCATGCCGGCGGCGACAAGGGTCTGCATGACCACCATGTCGTCCGTGGTATAGGCCAGGCGCGGGGAGAAGCCGGCGTATACGCACATCTCGACGAGGTGGCTGCGGCATCGCTCGCAGCCGGCGATCCAGGGTGTGTCCTTGTGCTCGGTGAGTGTGGTCCCGCCGCCGGTCGTGAGCAGGAAGAGCGGGTCGTCGAGCAGGTGGATCAGGTGGACGCTGTCGTCCTCGGGAGCCGTGTCGTCGTACCGGAAGATCACGGCGACGTCGACATGGCCTGCCCGTAACTGCTGCAGCGCGTCCTCGGGATGGGTGTCGGTCAAGCCGAGCTCGAGGCCGGGATGCTGCCGGGCAAGTATGGCGGCTGCCTGTGGGACGAGTGAGCTCATGACGGAGCCGAAGCCGGCCAACCTGACCCGTCCGGCGTTCAGACCGACGAGCGTGGACAGTTCCGCGGTCGCCGAGTCGACCCTGCCGATGATCTCCGCTGCCCGGTCCGCCAGCAGGCGACCGGCCTCGGTGAGCCGGATTCCACGGCCGACCCGCTGTAGCAGCCTGGCCCCGGTCTGGGCCTCGAGCCTGGACAGGTGGTGGCTGATCGATGGCTGGGTGTAGTGCAGTTCTGTGGCGGCCGCGGTGACTGACCCGTTTCGTCGGACGGCATCGATGACGCGAAGTTGTACGAGGGTCAGCATTCATAGAGTCTATGCATGGATTACCGCAGATATCGACATTAGACCTATCGATCGTTCGGCGTCACGCTCATGACATGACGACGTTCGCGATCGCGGCACTGGTGCTAATCATGTTGCCCGGGCCGGACCAGGCCCTGATCACCCGCAACGCTCTGGTCGGCGGCCGGTACGGCGGCCTGCTGACCATGCTCGGCGGCGTAATGGGCCTGACCGTGCACGCGAGCGGCGCCGCGCTTGGGCTGTCGGCACTGCTGCTCGCCTCGGCGACGGCGTTCACCGCGCTCAAGATCGCCGGTGCGGTCTATCTGCTGTGGCTGGGCGTGCAGATGTTGCTTTCGGCGATCCGTTCCCGGCGTTCGCCGGTCGTGGACAAGCCCGTGGCGGTGCCGCACCGGCGGTCGGTGTATCTGCGGCAGGGCTTCCTGTCGAACGCGCTCAACCCCAAGGTGGCGCTATTCTTCGTCACCCTCCTGCCGCAGTTCCTCTCCGCCGACACCGGATCGCCTCGCGCCGAGGCGCTGCTGCTCTCGGCGATCTTCGCCGGGCTCTACCTGGCCTGGTTCGGTCTGTACGTCGCCGCCGTCGACCAGCTCGGCCGCTGGCTTCGCCGGCCGCGGGTGAAGGCACGTATCGAACAAATCACCGGCCTGCTGCTCGTCACGGTCGCCGTCCGTCTGGCAACCGCCAGCCACTGATGTCGATCGACCTCAAACGAGCCGTCCCGGCGGGTGCAATTACGAGCCGAGGTGGGATGGCTACGCGTATTGAGCCTCTCGAGCGGTCAGGCGAACTGGAAGTCGGGTGGGAAGGCGACGACGACGACGGCGGCCCATCCGGCGTAGATGGGCAGGTAGGTGGTCTGCCAGCGCTCGAGATCGCTGGGGGGGCGGCGGTGGCGCAGGAACCCGACGCTGAGCCCGGCGGCCCACGCGAGGTTGACCAGCAGGACGATGTTGAGCCCGAGGGCGGCCAGCTTGTTCGGGCTGACGCCGAACTCGGCGATCCGGCCGAGCATCGCGGTGAGCATGAGGGCGTCGAGGAGGAGCGCGCTGATCACCAGCAGCAGCTGCAGGCGGTCGAAGCCGTCCGGGGATGCCTGGGGGTCTCGCGCGGAGACCGCGTAGAGCAGGAGCCCGAGCACGAGCACGAGGATCAGGTCGACCAGGATGAGCAGGTTCCGGTCGACCTCGACAACACTGTCCGTGGCGAGTGTCGCAACCAGGAACGCCAGCAGCATCGTGACCGTCAGCGGGGTGAACACGCGGGTGAGGACCGGGGCGATGTTCTCGACCACGCTCTGCTTCGCCTCCACCAGCCAGGCGGCCACGACGACGGCACCCATGGCCCCGCAGGGCACCACCCACTCCTGCACGAGCCAGAACTCGTCCAGGCCGATCGCGTCGAACCCGGCCGTCGTGAGCCCGACGAGTACCCCGCCCCCGAGAGCGAGGAGGGTGTAGTAGACCACCCACTCGCCGGTGAACCGGACGAAGTCCATGCGTCGGTGGTGCGAGCGCCATTCTTCGCCGACATAGGCCAGGCCGACCGCGAACCACAGCATGATCGGCAGGTGGATCGCGGTGAGGACCTCGGTGGAACCGGCGCCGGCGAACGGGTAGCCGTTGGCGACGACCGCCGCGAGCAGGAACGGCGGTACCAGCAGCCGCAGCGATCTGGGCAGGCCTATCTGACGCTTCCAGGCGAAATAGCCGGCCAGGAAGGGCAGCACGAACAGGCTGAGGTTGCGGGCGTAGAAACCCCCGTCCGTGCTCAGGTCCAGGCCGAGCAGCGCCGGCACCTTGATCGCCAGTGCGGATGCTCCGGCCAGCCCCAGTACCACCGACAGCTCACGGCGCGACCGGGCGGTCGACGTGTCCGGCGTCCCGCGGCCGACGACAAGCTGCTTCCACAGTCGCTCGGAGTGCTCGCGCGCGAACTCCCGGGACACCTCGTCGAGGCTGCCCATACGCTTGACGGCCACGAGGAACGCCTCGTCGCCGCTTAGGCCCGCGCCTTCGAGCTCGGCGACCTGGTCGCGCAGATGGTCCTCCAGCTCGTCGGTATCCCTTGGGCTGATCGCGCGATGACGCTGCATGTACCCCCGCCACTGGCCGATCCGCGCCTCCAGCTCGGCGTCTGGGCTCCCCGCCACCGCTGTCACCGTGCCGGTCCCGTCAGCGGCATCGCCCACGTCAACGCACCGGCCTCCGCCCACACCCGCTCCAGCGTCCCGCTGACCACGGCCCACTGCCGGCGACGCTCGGCCAGGGCCGCGACGCCAGCCGGGGTGATCGCGTAATGCTTGCGCCGCCGACCGCTGGGCGCCACACGCCAGCTCGCGTCCACGTAGCAGAGGCGCTCCAGCCGGTGCAGCAGCGGGTAGAGCATGCCGTCCGTCCAGCTCATGCGACCTCCGGAGAGCTCGTTGACCCTCTTGAGGATCGCGTACCCGTACGACTCCCCGTCGGCGAGGATCCCCAGCACCAACGGCGTCGCCGACGCGGCGACCAGGTCCTTGTCGATACGCACCCAGGCCCGCCTCTCGTTCGGCACCTCTACCTAGAAGTGTTAGGCAAGCATACATAGAGGTGCAAGGGTCGAGGCAACCCACGGGAATCTGATCGGCGGCATCGGCAGCGGAAGGCCGCTCACGGCTGCAGGCATGCGTGCACATGCAGGACCACGGGGGCGCCGTAGCGAGGTACTTGTGGTGACAACCCAATCGGGACGAGAATCGTCGCGTTCAAGGGAGGGTGGAACATGAAGAAAAAGATCGCGGTGACCGTTGCGCTCGTGTTCGTGGCCGCCAGCCCAGGCAACGCCTCTGCTCAGCCGGAACCGCTGTGGCAGGCGAGCGTTCCAGCCACGAACAATGTCGTGAGCAGTCCCGTGGTGGGAGGGGGATACCCCGTACCGCCGGGTCAGACAGCGCCCGATCCGGGCACGTGTCGGGAGGGGCTCTACAACTCCAACTTCTCCGAGTCCTGGATCGCTGTCCAACCCGGCACCGAGAACCTTGTCGGCACGTCGAAGTTCTTCTTCGAGACGTTCTCCACCTTCTACGACTTCCACCTCGGCTCGTTCACCATCCAGGACGGCGCGGCCATTGCTACGAATCAGGTGCAGGGCTACGACTGCGTCTCGACCGGTACTCAGGAGATGCCTCCCAGTTGGACCAACAACACCGACCCGAACGTCGACTTCGACACGCAGGGTCGTGCCTACCAGGTGACCCTGCCGTTCAATGCTTTCTGGGCGAATCTCCATCCCAACTCGAACATTGCCATCTCGTACAGCGACGACCTAGGCCGGCACTGGGTCACCGGTAATGGCGGCCGACCCCTTGAACACGCCCCCAACTGGTCCAGTTTGAGCCTCGGGTTCGTCGAGGACAAGCAGTGGGTGGCGGTCAACCACATCCCCGGGAACCGTTATCAGGACCACGTCTACGCCGCTTGGGCGGTGTACAACGGCAGCACAACGAAGATCCGGGTCGCGGTCTCGCGTGACCGCGGACAGACGTTCTCCGACCCCGTCACGATCAGCAGGCCAAACCAGACCGGCCCGACCAACGAGTTCGTCTACCCGGCGGTAGACGCGGCCGGAAACGTCTATGTCACGATCGCGTCCGATCACCCAAGCCCGGACCGCAAGGTCATCTATGTCGCACGGTCGAGCGACGACGGCGTCACCTGGTCCGAGTTCATGCCGGTGACCGAAGCCTCGGTAATGTCCGGGTGCTGCCTGCCCAACACGACGTTCCGTGATGGCATCCTCGAGCATTTCACCGCAAGCCCGGATTTCCCGGGGCACCTCTATCTGGTGTGGGAGGACTGGGACGGCAGCCAGTTCGACGTGAAGTTCACGCAGTCGGTCGACTTCGGTCGTACGTGGTCTGAGCCGATCGTCGTCAACGACAATGCCAACCCGACGGCTTCGGATCAGTTCCAGCCCCAGGTGGCAGCTGGACCGGGCGGTGCGGTCGCGGTCAACTTCTACGACCGCCGAGCGGCCTGCCCGGATGAGACGGGAATCCTGCCCGAACACATCGGCCGTACCAACTTCTGCATCGACGTGTCCCTGCAGGCGTTCAAGGACAACGGCAACGGTGCGGTCCTCGTGGGGCCCAACGTGCGCGTGTCGGAGTTCACCTGGGATCCGGAGCAACCAGGGCAGACGATCGACGGAATCGACCAGATGGCGTGCGCCGCGCACAGCGACCCGTGCACGAGCCGTGCGTTCATCGGCGACTACTTCGGCCTCGCAATCTCCGAGACGAACGTCTACACGCTTGCCGTCTCGACCCACTATCCGTCCGATGTGATCGCCGACGACGGCGGCCCGGTCTATTACCAGCAGCAGGTGCTGGAGACGGTTTCGCGCGCTGCACTTGGCATCTAGGTAGGGCATGGACCGCTCGAGGCACGAGGCACCGAGGTGGCCGGCACCCTGGTCCACTCTGTCCGCCTGCCCCCAGCTTCGTCGCAGGTGACTGGACTCCCTGCTCCATGAAGCGGCCACTGCCAGTAGTCGACGCGGTTATCCATACTGGGCGGCACGGTGAGCGGAGGAGTGGTCATGTTGAGTGCTCGCAACCGAGTCATCGGTGGATTGGCGGCTTTCCTGGTGGGGATGGGGGCATTCGCTGTGCCGGGCGGCGCGACGGCCGCCCCAGTCGCTCCAGATGGGACAAGCTTCACCGCCGGTGCGGCTGGCGCGGGCGACGCGTACTTCCCTTTCGCCGGCAACGGCGGTTACGACGTCCGGCACTACGACCTTGACATCACGTACACACCGCCGGCACCCGCCCCGGCGCCGATCGTCGGCCAGCTGACTGGCGTCGCGACCATCGACCTCGTTGCCACTGAGGACCTGGACCGCTTCAACCTCGACCTGCGCGGCATGGAGGTGCAGGCGGTCACGGTCAATGGCAAGAGTGCCAGCTCCGTGACGCCACCTGCTTTCGGCGCCGAGGTCGAGGGCGCGGCCTACTGGCACGTCCAGGACGACGCGGCCCGCGTGTGGGAGCTCACGATCCAGCCTCGACCAAAGATCATGAAGGGGCAGTCGGCGCGGGTCGTCGTCGCCTACGGTGGCGAGACAATCCGACCTACGGACGTCGAGGGCGCCCTCTACGGCTGGGTGACCCAACGCGACGGCGCGATGGTGGTCGGGGAACCCGAGGGTTCGATGACCTGGTACCCGGTCAGCGACCATCAGACGGACAAGGCGACGTACAGCTTCCAGATCACCGTGCCCGACGGGAAGGTCGCGGTCGCCAACGGCTTGCCGGCGCATGACCCGGTCACAGACAACGGCTGGACCACCTGGTATTGGAACGCCCCGGACCAGCAGGCCAGCTACCTGACTACGGCTTCGGTCGGTGATTATGAACTGCGCTATGGCGTGACGGACAGCGGGCTGCCGATCATCGACGCAGTCGACGACAACCTGACGTCGACCAATGCCGCTACGTCAGATGCGAGCCTCGACCAACAGGCAGACATGATCGCCTTCTTCGAGGAGACCTTCGTTCCGTATCCGTTCAACTCGTACGGTTCGATCGTGGACGACGACAGCGTCGGCTATGCGCTCGAGACGCAGACTCGGCCCGTGTACTCTCGCGTCGCCCGGGAGTCCACCGTCGCTCACGAACTCGCTCACCAGTGGTTCGGGAACGCTGTCAGCCCCGCGCGTTGGCAGGACATCTGGCTCAATGAGGGCTGGGCGACGTACGCCGAGTGGTTGTGGACCGAGGATTCTGGCGGTGACTCGGCCCAGATGAGCTTCGAGGCAGTCATGGACATCCCCGCCGACGACGCGTTCTGGTCCCTGGTCATCGCGGACCCTGGGCCGCTCGGTCTCTTCCACGGCGCGGTCTACGACCGTGGTGCGGCGACCCTGCACGCCCTGCGGGTCAATGTCGGCGATGAGGCGTTCTACGCAGGTGCCCGGCAATGGCTGGAGTTGTACAACGACTCCACCGGTACAACGGAGGACTTCCAGGCCGTCTACGAGGAGGTCTCAGGCCAGAACCTCGACTCGTTCTTCGACATGTGGGTGCGGACGCGGAGTAAGCCGACGTCCGGGTGACACCGGGCTGAGGCGTCCCTGTGTCGGACGCGCGGCGTCAGGTAAGGGTGGCGTCGCGGTCGTCGAGCCGGTCGATCGCGAGTACCACGTGGCCTCCGTCCCCCCATTCGACCGAGTGGACCGCGGACCACGGCGCGTAACCCCCACGGCGGTGCAGGAACCGCACGGCCACGCGGACCAGCCATGGGCCCTTCTCCGCGCGGCGGTCGTAACCGAGCAGCGACCCGGCATGCCGGTCGGCGACGACCAGTCCGTCCACCAGCAGCTCCGACCGCAACCCGTGTAGGGCCGGGCCTGGGGCGAGTCGGACGTCGTTCACATGGCCGAGCGTCCGGCCGTCCACCGTCACGACCGGCAGGCCGAGGAGGTCGTGCAGGCGGCGCGGGTCACTCAGGGTCATGTCCCGCCCCCGGGATTCGAGACACGACGTTGTAGTGCATCCAACGTTCGAGACCGTCGACCTCCAGTGCGCGCCGGCGCCGGCCCACGTGCACAGCGCTGTCGATGCTGACCACGTCCGCGACGTCGATCCGGCCAGGCATCGGGTCGGGCTCGATTCGTAGTCGGCGCCAGATTGCGACGATCCAATGTCCGATCCGGCCGCCTACCCGCGGGCCGAGTGCTCCAGGCCCGGTCAGCAGAGCGGTCACTACCAGGCGTCCATCCGGCCGGTCGGCGAGCTCCAGCTCGTCGACCTTCGCCACCAGTCGGCCGTCTGGGTCGACGATCTGTCGATCAAGCAGGTGGAGGGCCGCGTCGTATCGCCGGCCCGCGACGTATTCGCCCATCATTGCCCAGCCTTCGTCAGGATCATCAAGGGGATTGCGGCCAGCGCGGCCGCCAGCACGATCACGAGGTACACGCTGCCGAGCGCGTTGGCGACCCGGCCATTCACCTTCTCGCCCATGTAGTCCGGATCGTTGGCGACGACGAGAATCGGGAAGTAGGTCAGCGGAAGCGCGATCGCCGAGAAGACCACCGAGTACTCCGTCACCTTGATCGGGTCCACGGTCGTCAGTAACACGGCGATCCCGGTGATCGTCGCGAGGAGGAGTACGACGTGGAATCGCGCGGCCTCGCGCGGCCGAACGTATTTCCCCCACTGCCAGCCGAAGTACTGGGAGATGCTGTAGCCCACGGACAGACCCGTCTCGCATGCCGCGCCGAAGGTCGCGGCGAAGAAGCCGATCAGGGCCACGGCGAGGCCCATCTTGCCGAGACTGACAGCGACGGGCAGGCCGACCTGGCCGAGGGTGTCGACCTGGACGCCGACCGGCAAGAAGACCAGGGTGGTCGATGCGGCGATCGCCACCGAGAGGACCCCACCGAGGGGAAAGCCGACCAAGACGTTGGTACGCATGGTGGTGAGGTCCCGCGGCCCCCATCTCTCCTCGACGCCACCGGAGGAGAAGAAGAAGACTTCGTAGGGCGTCATGGCCGCTCCGAACAGCGCAACCGCGTAATAGAAGTACGTCGGTGCGTCCTCGGACGCCGGCACCGACGGTCGGCTCGCGTCGTTCCACAGCGTCGACCAGTCCGGCCCCAATTGCCATACCGCCACGGCGAACACGATCAAGCTGAGCCCCAACAGTCCGAAAACGTTCTCCATCAGGGAGAACTTCACGCGCCACAGGACCAACCACACCGCGAACCCGGCCAGGGGTATCCACAGCAGGTAGTTGACGCTGCTCGCCAACTCCAGAGCGAGCGCGACGCCGCCGATCTCGGCGATGAACGTCAGCAGCGTCACCGCCATCGAAGCGACCAGGTTCGCGAACCCTACCCGGGGTCCCAGCCGCTCACGGACCAGATCGAATGTAGGTCGGCCACTGATCGCCGCGACCCGGCCCGACATCTCCGCGAAGACACAGATGCCGATCACGCCGGTGACGACAACCCAGACCAGCGACAGCCCGAAGCGAGACCCGACGAGAGCGTTGGTCACCATGTCCCCGATGTCGACGAAACCGCCGATTGCGGTCAGGATGCCGAGCGCGACCGCGAAGAGCCTCCTCATCGGAGTTTGGCTTCGGCTGCGTCGAGTTCCCGGGCTACGTCGTCCAGCATCGTGAGGGCGTCTCGCAGGTCCGCGTCCTGAGGGCGACGCGACGCGATACGTGCATCGGTCACGGCTTCCCCGGCTGCGTCCACCAGAGCAGTGACCGTCTCGCGTAATTCGTCCGCCTGCGGGTCGTCAGGTGGCTGGACGGAGCCGAAGGCGGCGGAGATCGCGCCGAGTGTGCTCTCCGCCGCCGTGATCGTCTCGTCGGCGTACGGCACCATGATCCGGTCGTCCAGGAGTGCGTCGACGGCAATCCGCGTCGTCTCCACCTCACTGATCGCGGCCTCGATCGAGGCCGACGCCTTGCCCCGATATGAGTCGGTGCCCGTGGCCGGCGTGACACACGCGGTCAGGGCCAACGCGCAGACAGCCGCATATGTCGCGTGTCGGGTGGGTTTCACCGGCGTCCGCGCAACACGAAGAAGCCGAGGAGGGCAAGCAGCAAGAGAAGCATCAGCCATCCGAATGCGATCGCAAAGCCCTCGGTCGTGGTCACGCCGCGCCACCGGTGCTCGCCGCTGCGTATGCCGCGACGAACGCCACAACACCACCGAGCAGTTCGAACATCACACACCTTCGCCGGGCGCTCCTCGGCCGTAGCGTAGCCGTGAGCATCCGCCTCGACGCTTTGCTGGACGGCCTCATTCGGTGATCGTGGAAAGCGATGCGGCGTGGCGCAAAGACTCGGGTGTCGGGCGCCAAGACTGCCACTCGGCCAGGGTGCTTGGATCGGAACGATGTGGGCGTGGCGCGTCACGGTCGATGCCGACGCGAAACGAAATCGTGGAGGCCATCCGGTGAAGTACCCGATCCTGATCTACGGCAACCCGGAGTCTCGGGCGATCTGGGAGGGGTTGACCACCGACCGGCCGTTCGCGGAGGCGAAGGAGCTACTGGCGGGGTTCTTCCTGCTCGAGTGCGAGAGCATAGAACGTGCGCTGGACCACGCGGCGCGGGTGCCGGAAGCGGAGCCTGGCCTGGTAGAGGTGCGGCCGGTGCTGGACCTCGGCGGGTTGGAGATGTGAGCTCCGCGACGCACGTGGAGCGCCTGTTGCGGGATCTGGCGCCGGACGTCCTCGGCGCCCTGGTCCGCCACTACAGCGACTTCGACACATGTGAGGACGCGGTGCAGGAGGCACTGCTGGCGGCTGCGGTGCAGTGGCCGCGCGAGGGTGTGCCGGCCAACCCGACGGGGTGGCTGATCACAGTCGCATCGCGGCGACGGATCGAGCTGTGGCGCAACGAGTCGGCCCGCCGTCGCCGGGAGAAGTCCGCCGCGATGCTGGAACCGCCGGATGCTCCACCTGCGCCCGCCGTGGACGACACCCTTACCCTGCTGCTGCTGTGCTGCCATCCGTCGCTCACTGCTGCCTCCCAGGTGGCCCTGACGCTGCGCGCCGTCGGCG
>DAIUDS010000015.1:0-21509 GCA_036845485.1 Jiangellaceae bacterium | reverse complement strand
TGGGCGCAGATCGCCGGCCTGAGGGGTCTGGTCGCGAACCTCGCGCTTGCCGTCGAACTCGCCGCGGACGGCGACCCGGAAGCCGAGAGACTCAAGTTCACGCTTGGCGTCCTCGGCCTTCATGCCGATGACGTTCGGAACCTGGACCTGCGCGGAGAAAGGGTTCCAGGAGACCTTGAGGGTGATCTTGTCGCCACGGAATCCGGTGCCGGTGTTGGGTTCCTGGGAGATGACGGTACCCGCCGGGACAGTGAAGCTCGGCACGTCCTGCTTGACCACGTCGAAGCCCGCCTCACCGAGCGCGTGCTCCGCGTCGACGAAGGGGCGCCCGGTGAAGTCCTCGATCGCGACCGGCTCACGGCCGAGGCTGATGGTCAGGCCGACCGGCGTGTCGCGGCGCACCAGCTCACCCGGCGCCACGCTCTGGGAGGCAACGACGCCTGCCGGTACCTCGTCGTGGTAGGCCTCGGCAACGTCGCCGACTGGGATGCCGGCAGCAGCCAGCGCCTGTTCAGCCTCCTCTCTTGTCTTCCCGGCGAGGTCCGGCACTTCGTAGCGTTCCGGCCCCTTCGAGATGATGAGCTCGATCTCACCGTCGTGCAGGATGCGTTCGCCGGGTCCGGGATCGGTCTCCATGACGAGCCCGGCCGGCACCACCTCGGAGAACTGCTCACCGGCCTGGACAGCCGTCAGACCCGCTGCCTGGGCGCCGGCCTGGGCCTCGGCCACGGTGACGTTCAGCAGCGACGGTGTCACGGTGTATCGGCCGGCTCCGTACCACCAGGCCCCGACCGCGGTGCCGACGGCCAGCAGCATCACCAAGGCGAACAGGATCGGCCCGCGCCATCGGCTGCGCGGCTTGGGCTGCTGGCGACCGGTCGGCCGCGCGGCCTCGCGGCCCGGTGGCCGACGGAGCGCACCGGGCGCTGGGCTCGCAGGGCTGTCGTCGACCCCCGTGTGTGGGATGACCGACGTTCGCTCGGGCTGTCGTGGCGGCGCCGAGAGCCCGGTGGACGTCAGCGCCTCCGCGAACGAGACGCCCGCAGCCTCGCGCGGTTCGAGCCCCGGCACGGCGGTGCCTGTCGTGGCGAGGGCTCCCCGGACAGCGGCCAGGAACTCGCCGGCGTCGGCGAAACGTTCGGCAGGGTCGCGCGCGGTGGCCCGGCGCACCAGATCGTCGACGACGCCCGGCACGGCCGGCTCGGTGTCCGAGGGCGCCGGCACGTCATGCTCGATGTGACTACGGACGATCACGAAGTCGGTGGCGCCGGTGTGGGGCGGTGCGCCGGTCAGCAGCTCGTAGAGCATCACGCCGGCGGAGTACACGTCCGACCGCGGCGTCGCAGCCTCGCCGAGCGCCTGCTCGGGCGATATGTAGTTCACGGTGCCGAGAAGCAGGCCGCGGGTCGCCGTGGAAGCGTCGGTCAGAGCCCTCGCCAGCCCGAAGTCCGCGACTTTCACCCGGCCGTCGTCGGCGACCAGCACGTTCTCGGGCTTGACGTCGCGGTGGACGATGCCCGCGGTGTGCGCTGCATCGAGTGCGGCCAGCACCGGCTCGACCATTTCGAGCGCATGCACCGGCGACAGGCGGCCACGGTCGCGCAGGAACCCTCGCAGGGTCCGGCCCTCCACGTACTCCATCGCGAGGAAGACGGCGTCGTCGTCCTCGCCCTGGTCGAAGACGGCGACGACGGCAGGGTGCGAGAGGCGTGCCGCGGAACGGGCCTCGCTGATGAACCTCGCGACGAACTCCTCGTCCACCGCGAGCTCGGGATGCATGACCTTCAGGGCGATCGGCCGGTCCAGCCGGGTGTCGAGCGCCCGGTAGACGGTGGCCATCCCGCCGCGGGCCAGGGTCGCTTCGACGCGGTAGCGACCGTCGAGCAGACGGCCTGCCGGTGCGTCGGAGACGTGCAGGTCCACGCCGAGAGTGTACGGACGTCGCGGTCCAGGCCGGAATTCCGACACATGAGCCGGCCGGATACGGCCGTCAGACCGAGCGAGAGGTTGCTGCGCTGATCAAGACTGTGAGGGCGTCGCGGGCCTCCGGCCCGAGCTCGGCGTCGGCCAAGGCGGCCGTTGAACGCTCGACCAGCTCGCTGATCAGGCGTTCGACCCGGTCGAGTGCCCCCGTTTCTTCGATCAGCGCACGCAACGCATCCACGCCGGCCCGGTCGAGGGCACGGTCACCCAACAGTCGCTCGAGGGTTTCCGCCTGGGCCGCGGAGGCCTGCTCCAGCGCGTAGGCCACGAGTACGGTGCGCTTGCCTTCGCGCAGGTCGTCACCTGCGGGCTTCCCCGTCTGGTCGGGGTCACCGAAGACGCCCAGCACGTCGTCACGGAGCTGGAACGCCTCACCCAGGGCCAGTCCGTAGGCCGAGTACGACGCGAGCAGCCGCGGGCCACCGTCCGCCAAGGCGCCGCCGAGGAGCAGCGGATGCTCGACCGAGTACTTCGCACTCTTGTACCGGATGACCCGTCTGGCCCGCTCCGCCTGCCCGTCGGGCCGCAGGCCGCCGGTGACCTGCTCCATGACGTCCAGGAACTGGCCGCCCATGAGCTCGGTGCGCATGCGTTCGAAGACCGGGCGTCCACGCCGGAGCGCGTCCTCGGCGAGCCCGGAGGCGTGGAGCAGCTCGTCGCTCCATCCCAGGCAGAGGTCGCCGAGGAGCAACGCGGCCGCATCGCCGAACTGCGCCGGGTCGCCCTTCCAACGGCGTACCGCATGGTGTTCGGCGAACCGGCGGTGCACCGACGGCATGCCCCGGCGGATGTCGGAGCCGTCCATCAGGTCGTCGTGGATCAGCGCAGCCGCCTGGAAGAGCTCGAGGCAGGCCGAAGCGGCGACGATGGCCGGATCGTCTGGTGCGCCCGCACCCCGCCAACCCCAGTAACAGAAGGCCGGGCGCAGCCGCTTGCCGCCTGCGACCAGGTCGCCGGCCGCGTCCACCAGGGGGAGCAGGTCGGGGCTCTCCTCGCCCAGTAGTTCGCGCTGGCGGTCCAGCATCTCGTCGAGCACGGACTGGATGCGCGGTCGCAGCGTCGCGACCGGGTCGTGCACGGCCGCCTGCATGTGGCGAGACTACGCGGACGGTGTGGCGTCCCGAGATCCGAGAGCCCAGGCCCACGTCGTGGACGGTGGCCTAGCCTTGAGCGGTGACCCTAGGGCTCCCCTCGACGATGCCGGGCGGTGCCAGCACCATCCGTGAACTGATCGCGTCCGGCGGCCGCTCGTACTCGTTCGAGTTCTTCCCGCCGAAGACCGACCGCGGCGAATTCCTGCTGTGGCAGTCGATCCGTGAGCTGGAGTCGCTGCGGCCGACGTTCATCTCGGTGACGTATGGCGCCGGCGGAACCACGCGCGACACGACCGTCCGGGTCACCGCACGCATCGCCACGGAGACGACCCTGACAGCGGTCGCCCATCTGACTGCGGTCGACCACTCGGTCTCTGAGCTACGGCACGTGATCGGGCAGTACGCCGACGCCGGGATCCGTAACATCCTTGCGTTGCGCGGCGACCCGCCCGGCGACCCGCAAGGTGAGTGGGTGCGCCATCCGCAAGGCTTCGAATTCGCCGACGAGTTGGTACACCTGATCCGGTTGACGGGTGACTTCTGTGTCGGCGTGGCGGCGTTCCCGGAGAAGCATCCGCGCTCGCCGGACATCGAATCCGACGTTCGGTACTTCGTGCAGAAGTGTCATGCAGGCGCCGACTTCGCCGTCACCCAGATGTTCTTCCACGTCGACGACTACCTGCGCTTGCGCGACCGCGTGGTGGCGGCCGGGTGCGACGTGCCGATCATCCCGGGCATCATGCCGGTGACGAACGTGCGGCAGATCCAGAAGTTCGCCGTGCTGTCGGGCGCGGACTTCCCGGCCGACCTGGCCGAGCGTCTGTACGCCGTCGAAGACGATCCCGAGGCGGTTCGCGCCATCGGCGTCGAGGTCGCGACCCGGATGTGCGAACGGTTGCTCGACGAGGGCGTGCCGGGGTTGCACTTCATCACGCTCAACCGCTCCACCGCGACCCGGGAGATCTACCGAGCGCTCGGCCTGCCGGCGCGCCAGCCAGACATCGTCGTGGCCGGTGCCGGCAACGCCGCATTCCCGGCCGCAGCACCGACCGATGAGGCATAGTCGCCCCATGGCCCAGCTCGGCAACTTCACCGGCATCACTGTCAACGGATCCGGGCGAGCTGCGGCGCCTCCCGACGTCGTTCGTATCGACCTTGCCGCCGAGGCGAGCTCGGACGGAGTTCAGGCTGCGCTGGCCGATGCCACCGAGGGTCTGGCGCGCATGCGCGAGACACTGGTGGGAGCCGGCCTCGAGCGCGGCGACCTGCGCTCGACCGAGACTTCGGTTCGCGTCGACTTCGGCCCGCGCGGCGACGGTCCGCAGAAGTACGTTGCCCGGCTCGGCCTGTCCGCAACGGTCCGCGACCTGAGCTCGGCCGGGTCGATCGTGCAGGACGCGCTCGGAAGCGCGGGCGAGACGGCCCGGCTGTCCGGCCTCTCGTTCGCGCACTCGGACCCGTCCGGGCTTCTGGTCACAGCGCGCGAGGCCGCGTTCGCCGACGCTCGGGCCAAGGCGGAGCGCTACGCGGACCTGGCCGGCAAGACTCTCGGCGAGGTGGCGGCCGTCGACGAGAGCGGAATTGCCGGACCGGTGCCGATCGTGCCACTGGCGGCGGAGTCGTCGACGGCGAACCTCGCGGTGGAGGGTGGTAACCAGGAGGTCTCCGTCACCGTCACTGTGCGCTGGACCTGGGCCTGACCGTCCTCTCAGGCGCGGCCGATCAGGTCGGCGACGACGCTCGCGGACAAGGCGACGAAGGGCACGCCGCCGCCGGGACGAGTCGAGGCTCCGACGAGGAACAGCCCGGGAACGGATGACCGGTTGGCCGGTCGCCTCGTTAGCGACCACAGACCGGCGAACGACGGCCCGAGCGAGCTTCCGCCGGAACCCGCGGTGCGCTCGCGGTCGTACGGCGTAAGGACGACACGCCACAGCACCCGGTCGCGGACGTCGAGTCCCCGGGTGGCGAGTACCGCCATGACGCGGTCGCCGTACGCCTCGGCAAGTCCGGTCGCCGTCCAGTCGACGGTGCCGGGCGCCGAGCCGTGCCGCTGAGCGCGGACATGCACGGTCCAACCTTCGGCCTCCGGGCCGGGCCGCAGGGCGGGATCGTCCGGCGAACACACGTACAGAGTCGGGTCTTCAGCGGGTCCGGTCGCTTCGCCGAAGAGCATGTCGAACTCGGGATCGGTGTCGGCCGGGAACAGGACGGTGCGATGAGACAGCCCCGGAGTCCGGCCACGCAGGGCGAGCAGGATCGTGAACACCGAGGGTGCCCGGCCACGCTCGGAACGCCGGTGCTCGCGGGGCGAGTCGATCAGGTCGCGATAGAGGTGCTCGGCGTCGGCGTTGGCCACGACCACATCGGCCGGCACGAGCTCACCGTCGGCCTGGTGCACCCCACTGACCCGCCCGCCCGAGGTGAGGATCGCGTCGACCGCGGCCCCGGTCCGCACTCTGGCACCGCGCTCGAGGGCCCGATCCCGGACAGCTTCGGCCAAGCGATGCATGCCGCCGGGCACGTGCCACGTACCGAACGTCTGCTCGACATACGGCAGGACGGCAAGCGCCGACGGCGCACGACGAGGATCCGAGCCCGCATCGGCGACGAAGCGCTCGAGCAGCATGCGTAGCCGGACGTCTGCGGGGGAGCGCGCGACGAATGAACGCATGGACCTGCCCAGGCCGAGAGCGTGGACGTCGCCGGGCCGGGTCGCGAATCGCAGCAGGTCGCGCGGCGTGGGGGGTGACTCGGTGACGGCTCCCCGGACGGCCCGCCAGTTCCGCTCGCCGTGCCGGAGCCAGTTTTCCCACGTGTGCCCGGCGCCTGCCCCGAGCGCACCTTCGAGCACCTTCATCGCGCCGGCTCGGCTCGTGTTGGGCAGGTCCACCTCGACGCCGTCGACGAACCGGTACTGGCAGGCAGGCTCGACGGGTGCGAGGTCGATCATCCTGTCCAGGGGACGGCCGGTCGCTCGGAACAGGTCGCGGAAGACGGCCGGTAGCGTGAACGAGGTCGGGCCGGTGTCGAATCTGAAGCCGTCACGGACGAAGGTTCCGACCGAGCCGCCTACCGTCGGCGCCCGCTCGAGCACCGTGACGTCATGGCCGAAGTCGGCGAGGCGCGCGGCCGCGGCCAGTCCGCCCAGGCCCGCGCCTACGATCACGACCTGCGCCACGTCACGTGAGCCTAGAAGGTGGGGTAGCGGTGTCGTCAGTCGCTGACGTCGGAGAAGTACCGGTCTCGGAGCCTGCGCCATCCCCTCCGGATACGTTTGAGCAGCCAGAACGCGAGCCCGAGGCCGATGGCGAGCAGCGTGAGCGCGATTCCGGCCGCGAGCCACGGGTACTCGGTCGCGATCAGCAGGACGCTGACGAGTGAGGCGTCCTCGACCGCGCTGACACCGATGTTGGATACCGGTTCGGGCGACGTGTTCACGGCAAGGCGGATTCCGGACTTCGCCGCGTGCGAGAGCAGAGCCAGACCCCCGGAGAGGCTGGCGGTGAGCGCCTGCTCGAGCGTCGAGGCGTCACCGGCGATGAGCAGCCCGAGTACGCCGGCGATGATTGGCCGGACGACCGTGTGCACGGAGTCCCACAGGCTGTCGATGAACGCCACCTTGTCCGCCACGAACTCGACCGCGGCGAGGATCCCGACCAGGACGAGGACGTCAGTGCGCTGAAGCGCCTCGGGTGTCTGGAGCCAGCCTGAGCGACCCATCAGACCGAGGACGAGGACGGTGCCATAGGCACTGATGCCCGAGGCCCAACCGCCCGAAATCGCGTAGGCGATCGACTCCACGGCTTCCTCCCATGGCGCGGCCGTTCCCCCGTGGTCCGGTCGCGTGAGGCCGAATGTACCGGCGATCCGCGGAAATACGAGAGAAGCGAGCCAGCCGGCGGGCCTATCGCTCGACGACGACGGCCCGGCCGCCGGTCAACTCGAGCAATTCGGCGTATGTCGTCGAGAACACCGTGTGCGGATGACCGGCCGCCGCCCAGACCTGCTGATGGCGAGCCAGCCAGGTGTCGACCAGCGCGCCGAGCAGGGCGGTGTCGCGGCCGCGCTCGGTGCAGGACGAGGCAGCAGCACCACCCGACGCGGCATTGCTGCGGCGGCGAGGACCTCAGTCACGCGGCGAACGTTGGGGTGATCCGCGCCGGAGGTGTGCCGGATAGTCACGTCAGGAGCGTAGACCGGGCCGTCGGCCAGAGGACGCGCCACGTTGTCGGTGACGGGTTGACGGACTGCCGGTGAAGCGGTGTACTGTTGAGGTGTTCGAACGTATGTTCGAACACCTCGGGAGCAGGGTTCCCCGCATCCCGGTTGCCGGGTACCCGCCGGAAGCGGACCTCGACCCCGCTCCCGGCGGGTCTCGGTAGGGCCTTGGGGAGGTGATCATGGCAGAGCAACAGGACGAGTGCGGTCACGAGCAGGTGGAGGTCCGCCGAGGAGGCCTGCACGGGCACGACCCGACCCCAGAGCAGTTCCTCTGGCGAGGCCGGCTGTTCTCGATCCGGACGGTCCTCGACCACCGGGTCGATTCCGGTACGTGGTGCCTCACGCCTGTCGACCGCGGCGGCCGGACGGGCCCGCTGCGAGAGTCGGAGCAGACCGCGGAGGGCCGGGTGCTGGCCTTGCTCGATGCGGAGCAGGCGCTCATTGCGCTCGGCGAGCAGCGTGAGTACTGGCTGGTCGAGGCGTCCACGGGCCGGCATGCGGCGCCCGGGGTCTACGAGTTGTCGTTCGACCCCGTCAGCACGCGGTGGGACCTGGATGCGGCGCGGAGATCCGGGTGAGCCGGGCGATGACGAACGTTCGGGTTCCCCGACCACGGACCGGACATGCGGTTCTGGACCTGCTGAACCAGTCTCGGGCCTGTCTGGCCGAGGCGGCGTCGGCTACCACGGCGTGCGAGCGCTACGCCGCCGCACACCTCGCTGCGCTTCGCGCCGGCGCCGCGGTGCTCGCTGCTCGTGCCCGGGCCGAGAGCGGTGGCGGTGGCGCTCGCCAGGGCCGCGGCCGGACCCGTGGGCCGCGCAATGTCTGGACGGTTCTCGCCACGATCGCCCCTGAGCTCGCCGAATGGGCCGACTTCTTCGCCGCAGGAGCCGCCAAGCGCTCTGCGGCAGAAGCCGGGCTACCGGGAGCGGCAACGGCGCGTGAGGCCGACGATCTGCTCCGTGACGCCGATGCCTTCCTCGGGTTGGTCTGCGCCGTGCTGGGTTTGCCCTATCAGAGGCCGTTGTCCGACCTCGTCGTGAGTCTGGCGGGTTGAAGCCCGCGGTATCGAGGGGCTCGCACCGATCGGGATGCTTCGACGTCGTGATGGTGTTGTCATGGAGGTACGTGAGACCTGACGACGCAGGAGCGTTCACGATGCTCGACCCGCAAAGGCTCTACGAGCTGGTCGATGATCTCCCGGTGCTGGACCGCCCGGTACTCGTCCATTCCCTCTATGGATTCATGGACGCCGGCAGTGCGGGAAGGGGTCTGGTCGATCACCTGCTGTCCACGCTCGACCACCGCACGATCGCCCGCTTCGACGCCGACCTTCTCGTCGACTACCGCGCGCGCCGCCCCGAGATGCTCTTCGTCGAAGACCATTTCGAGCAGTACGCCGCTCCCGAACTGGCTCTGCGCTTGGTGCACGACGCCGCCGGGTCCGCGTTCCTGCTGCTGACCGGGCCCGAGCCCGACGTGCAGTGGGAGCGGTTCGCGGTTGCCATCACCGGCCTGGTCGAACGGCTGGGCGTGCGCCTGACCATCGGCGTGCACGGCATCCCGATGGCCGTACCGCACACCCGCCCGCTCGGCGTCACCGCGCACGCCACGCGCAGTGAGCTCGTCACGGTGGTCAATCCGTGGCGAGGCGAGATACGGCTTCCGTCGAGTGCTGCATCGTTGCTCGAGCTACGCCTGGGCGAGGCCGGCCACGACGCGATGGGCTTCGTCGCCCACGTCCCGCATTACCTCGCAGAGGCCGACTATCCCGATGCGTCGTTGGCCCTACTGCGGTCCATCGCCACGGCCACCGGACTGGCGCTTCCGTCGGACGCCCTGGCCGAGGCCGCAGGTCAGACCCGCAAGCTCGTACAAGAGCAGGTCGACCAGTCCGAGGATGTCGGGCGTGTGGTCAGCGCGCTGGAGAGCCAGTACGACGCCTACGTGGGCGGTTCCAGCCGCGGCAGCCTGTTGGCCGACCGAACCAGCATGCCGAGCGCGGAGGAGATCGGCGCTGAGTTCGAACGATTCCTGGCCGGCCTCGACGGCGACAGCGACGGCGGCACCGGAGACCGAGCCGGCTGACGGAGCGCGCAGCCAACCCAGCGCCGACCCAGCCTGCCGTCAGTCGGGGAGCCGGCTCGACATGATCAGTCGGGCGGTGGCCGCCGCAGACGTTTGGTCTGCGACCGACGCCGCTTCTGCTCGACCCGGCGGGCGCGGGCGGACCGCGACGGCTTGGTCGGCCTCCGGGGCGGCGGTGGCGGTGCGATTGCAGCCTCCAGAATCGCCGCCAGGCGTTGTTCGGCCGCCCCGCGGTTGCGAAGCTGCGATCGATGCTCGGCAGCCGTCACCGTGAGGACGCCGTCGACCAGTCGATCGGCGAGACGCTCGAGGGCCCGGGCTCGCCGTCTCGGCCCGAGAGCGGACGAGTGGGCGACGTCATAGGAGAGCTCGACGCGCGAGTCGGCGGTGTTGACCGACTGACCGCCGGGTCCGCTCGAGCGCGAGAAGCGCCACCGCAGCTCGCGGACCGGGATCACCACCGAACCCCGTATCCGCAGGTCGCCGGGCACGCTGACCACCCCGCCTCCCACCACGCGGCTCATGGACGTCATCGGGCAGGTCCTCGGCCACAAGTAGCCAGCACGCCCCGGGTAGCCTCTGACGGTGAATCCTCGCGTCCTGACCCTCTACCGGATCCTGGCCTACACCACCGGTGTCGTCCTACTGATCTTCACCGTGGAGATTGTCGCGAAGTACGGCTTCGACGTCGAAGGGTTCGAGTTCGTCGCGATCGTTCACGGCTGGATCTACATGCTCTATTTCCTCGTCACCGTGTACATGGCGATCCAGCTCCGGTGGTCGTGGCGTTGGGCGCTTCCCGTGGTGTTGGCCGGAACCATCCCCTTCGCGTCGTTCATCGCCGAGCGGAAGGTCGTCGCCAAGGTGCGGTCCGACCATCCCGAGCTGATCACGCGATCGTGACCTCACGGTGTGTCTCCGTCGCGGGCTGTGACCTCCGGCGGCGCAAACCCGAACGCACGAAGGACGCCCAGAAGACCAGCGCACCACCGGCGAAGACCCACCATTGCGCCCAGTACGAGAGGTTCTGCCACGGGCTGACGCCACGGACGGGCTCGACGGCATCGAGCTCCAAGCGCTGGGGTGAGTCGGCCGGCGGCGGTTGCTCGTCCTCGACCAGCAGGTATCCGGCATAGAAGCGCGACTCAGCAAGACCGGTAGCCTCCGCGACCCGATCCGGCGCGATGAATCCGATCCGACCGTCAGGCAGGTCTGCGCCGGGCGCGGTGGCGTCGGCGGCCACCTCCGGTGCGAGCAGATGGCCGGTCACCGTGACGGACCCTCGCGGGGGTCGTGTACCTGGATCGATGGGATCGTCGACCCACCCGCGCAGGACGACGATCACACCTCCGTCCGGCAACTGCAACGGTGCAACCGTGTAGGAGCCGAGCACGCCGTCGTGCACGCGCGCCGGTACGAGCAACTGTTCTTCGCTGCGGTAGGTGCCAGTCGCGGCGATCGCGCGCTCGGTCGCGGCCCCCAGGTCGCGACCGGGGGTGGCAAGTTCCTCGATGGGCACCACCGGGCGGTCACGAACCTCCTGGCGAGCATCGCTGTCGCGGTATACGCCGAGTTGCCACCAGCCCAGAGCGGTGAAGCCGGCGACCACCGCGACGGTGACCAGGTGGAGCAAGATCCACCGCGGCGTGAGCAGGAACGGGACCACACGTCGAGGCTATAGAGTCAGCCGATAACACCGCCGCGAGGAGGCCGGTCGTGGGCCGAGTTCGACGCACCGCAGCGTTCGTCGCGCTGTGGCGGTACGCACGGGGCGCCACCAAACCAGGCGCCCCCGGGCTGGCCGCCAGGATGGCCGCCCTTCCACGGCTGATCGGTGCCGTGCTCTCCGGACGCTGGCGCGGTGTGGGCCGGGGCCGCCTCGGGTTGACGGGCCTCGCTGTCCTCTACGTCCTGTCACCGGTCGACCTCGTCCCGGAAGGCCTTCTACTGGCCGTCGGCCTAGTGGACGACGTTGTCGTATTGAGCTGGCTCGCCGGTAGTGTTCTCGATGCCACTGAGAGGTTCATCGCCTGGGAGCACGTGCAACCGCGGATCATCGACGGTCGCACCGTCCCCGACGGCTGATCGCGACGCTTCCCAGTGTCTGACGGGGGCTGTGCGTTCGTACGAGTCGATGGAGAGACGAGAGCGATGACTCGAGCACACCCGCTGACCTCGATGTCCGAGCGGCTGTGGGCGCAAGCATGGGACAGGCAACAGCGGGTGATCGACGGCATGCGCAACGGCCGTGGATCGTGGCTTCCCAACATTGTCGAGCCGCGCCACTGGGGTGCGTTGAGGTGGACGTCGGGCCGTCCGGCCCATGCCGCCGATACCGGCCAGGCCGTCGCCGCGTCGTTTGCCGTTCTACGCCCGGACGCCACGGACCCCCAATTCCGCAACGCTGTCGTCGAGGCGCTGACCGATCCTCCGCCGGTCACGCGGATCGCCAGTATCGGCATCGGTGAGGAACGGCTGCGAAACGGCACGCTCGGTGCGGTGGCCCTGTCCGTGGTCGCCGCCATCGTGGCCGCCCTGGCCGGGGCGGGCTGGGGTGTCGTGCTCGCCGCCGCCGTGCTCGGAGCCGTCGGCGGCGGCTTCGCGGGTGGCAGCCTCGCCGACTACCAGGTCGCGAAGGACCGCGCCCGGATCCTCGCCGATTCACGGCAGGTACGCGTGATCACCGGCCGCTTCGCTCCACCAGCGTGGACCAGGCTGGTGGAGGCCGCGACCCTGCTCGAGGAATCCTCCGCGGCCAGTGGTGACCCCGAGGCCGACGAGCAGTCGCGTGAGGCCGTTCAGGGGGCGCTGTGGGAGGCCGCAGGCCTGCTGCTGGGATCGTCGGACCACACCGGTGTCGAGGTGCTTGCCGAGGGGATGGAGCGGTTGGCCCACGCCCGGCGCCGCTGACCGGTGACGGGTCAGTGGCCGGTGTGGATCGCTTGGACGGAATCGATCGTGTCGGCCTCGTCGGCGGGCTTGTCCGGGCGGTGGTGCAGGACCCGTGCGAAGCGCAGTGCCACACCGGCCGGGTAGCGCGGCGACTGCTGAACACCGTCGAACGCGACTTCGACGACGAACTCCGGCCGCAACTTCACGACCCAACCGTCGGTGGGGCCGTCGGCCAGCTCGAGGAGTCTCTCGGTCTGCCACGCCAGCATCGCGTCGGTCAGGCCCTTGAACGTCTTGCCGAGCATGACGAAGCCCCCGGGTGGGCCGTACCTTCCCTCGGGATCCCGAGCCCCGAGGTGCAGGTTCGACAGCCAGCCCTGTCGGCGCCCATGTCCCCACTCGACGGCCAACACCACGAGGTCCAAGGTGTGCCGCGGCTTCACCTTGACCCAGCCGGCTCCGCGTCGGCCGGCATCGTAGGGTGCGGCAAGGGACTTCACGACGACCCCTTCGTGGCCGTGCGCGAGCGCGTCGACGAAGAACGCCTGCGCGGCGTCGGTGTCGTCGGTGACCAGCCGGGGGACCCGAAGCCGGTCGGGCAGAACCCGCTGCAGAGCGTTCCACCTGTCCTCACCCGTGACGCCGACCAGATCTTCACCGTCGAGGTGAAGGCAGTCGAACAGGTAGAGCGAAAGCGGGATCTTCGCTCGCGCCGCCGTGACGTCGAGCCGCTGGCCGATCCGCGAGGCGGTCTGCTGGAAGGGCAGCGGCCGACCGGCGGAGTCGAGCGCGATGGCCTCGCCGTCGAAGACAGCGGAGCTGACCGGTAGGGCGAGGATGGCCTCGACCAGCTCGGGCACCCGTGAGGTGACTGCGTCGAGGGTCCGCGTGAACACCGAGGCCCGTGATCCGTCGCGGTGGATCTGGACCCGAATGCCGTCGAGCTTCCACTCCACTGCCGCCGGACCGGTGCGTGTGAAGGCCTCCGCGAGGCTCGGTGCGCTCTGGGCGAGCATCGGCCGCAGCGGCGATCCCACGACGAGCTGGAACCGGGCCAGGCCGGCCGCGCCGTCGACGAGGACGGCCTCGGCCACCGGGGTGAGCGTTCCGGCGACCGTCACCGCCCGCCGGACGTCGGACGAGGGCACGCCGGACGCTGCAGCGACCGCCTCCGTGAGCACGCCGTCCAACGCACCCTGTCGCAGTTCCCCGGTGACCAGGCCGGCGAGCAGGCGCTGTTCGGCCGTCGTGGCCCTGGCCAGCAGCGCCCGCAACCGGGCCCGGCGGGCCGTCGTGGAGCCCGGGCCCGAGGCAGCAGCGATCTCGGAGAATTCGGCGTCGACCTCACCGACGTTCAGGCCGGGAGCGTCGGCGGGTGCCGGCATGTCGCGCAGCGACGCGTAGCCGAGGCCGGTACGCCGCTGCCGCAGTTCTCCGCAGAGATAGGCGACCACGATCGACACCTCGTCCGGAGCGGCCCGGCGCAGGCACTCGGCGAGCACCCGCGTCTTGGCCAGCCGCCCGGGTACGCCGGCCACGGCATCCGAGGTCTGAGCGACGTCATCGAGAAGCACACGCCACAGTCTGCCCCGAGCGGCTGACACCAGGCCGACGTGTCCGTAGCCCGTCCGAGCCTCACCACATCGTCAGATGGCACGCTGCCCGCTCCACAAAGAGTGCATAACACCCTCGGCAGGGACGGTTCAGCGTGCCATCACGACGGACGAGCGGCAGCCTCAGCTGGACTGGGCGTCGCTGCCGAGTGTCACCTCGGCGGTATGGGTCTCACCATCGCGGACGTACGTGAGCGTCACCGTGTCACCGGGCCGGTAGGAGCGGGCGGCTGCCACCAGTGAGGTCCCGTCGGTGATGAGGCGGTCGTCGATCTTGGTGACGATGTCGCCTTCCTGCAGGCCGGCGTCGGCTGCTGCGCTGCCGGGCTCGACAGCCTGGATCGCCGCGCCCCGGGTTTCCCCCGTGGCGTCGCCGATGCTGACGCCGATCATGGCGTGAGTGGCCGCGCCCGTCTCGGCCAGCTCCTCGGCGATCGGGCGCGCCTGGTCGACCGGGATCGAGAAGCCGAGTCCGATCGAGCCCTCGCTGCCGGTCGTGGCGATCGCGCTGTTGATGCCGACGACCTGACCCGACATGTTGACCAGCGGTCCGCCGGAGTTGCCGGGGTTGATCGGTGCGTCGGTCTGTATCGCGTTGATGGTCGCGGCCTGGCCGTTGGTCTGCCGGTCGCCGGCAGTGACCGGGCGGTCCAGCGCGGAGACGATACCGGTGGTCACCGTGCCGTCCAATCCGAGGGGTGAGCCGATTGCCACGACCTGCTCGCCCACCTCCAGGTCGTCGGAGCTGCCGAGCTCGGCCGGCGTCAGGCCCGAGACGTCCTGGGCCTGGATGACCGCGAGGTCGGTGATCGGGTCGAGCCCGACCACCTCTGCGTCGGCGGTCGTGCCGTCGGAGAACGTCACGGTGAGATTCCCGCCGTTCTGTCCAGCCTCGGCGACATGGTTGTTCGTGAGGATCTGGCCGTCGGAAGAGATGATGACCCCACTACCGGTTCCGGAGCCGAACTGGGAGTCGATCGAGATGGAGACCACGCTCGGCAGGACCTGGGCCGCGACGTCCTCGACGCTCGCGAAGTCCACGGCGTTGTCGGCGGACACCGGCTCCCGATCCAAGCTGCTGGTGAGAGTCGGCGAGTCGTCGTCCAGCGCACTGACGACGCCTGCGCCCGCAGCCCCACCGGCCAGGCCGGCGCCGAGTGCCAGTGCCAACATCAGCGCGGTCACCCGGCGGGGGCGCTTGCCGGTCGCGCCCGGAGCCTCGGGTGGGCCGGCCGGTGGCTGGCCGTCGGCCGGGTACGAAAGCGGCGGAATCTGCTCCGTCTCCGGCCGGGCGTCGAACGCGCGGGTGTCGTCCGCTCGCGGCGTCGGTCCGGTCTCCTCAGCCTGCGCCGTCCACGGATCCTGCCGGCGCGGAGGTTCGCCGGAAGCGGTCGGCGACGACCATCCGGACATGGTGCCGTCGCGCGTCTCGTCCAGCGCGGTGGGGTTCGGGCGCGGAGTGTTCGTCGTCTCGTCCATAACTCCTACGGTTCCTCGTGTCGCTGAGAGCATGCTGAGAGTCAGGCAAGAGCAGCAGAAGAACCGGCTGCCGGCTCATGGCCCGGTGCCCCGCCGGGGACAGTCATCGTCAGCCGTGCCCCGCCCTGCTCGGCCCGTCCCGCCTCCACGGAGCCGCCGTGCCGTTCCGCGGCGGCACGGACGATGGCCAGACCGAGACCTGCCCCGGGTCGGCCACGGGCCTCGCTCGAACGATAGAACCGTTCGAAGACGTGCGGCAGGTCGGCCGGGGCGATGCCCGGTCCCGCGTCGCAGACCTGGAGCGTGCCGTCATGCAGGCCGACGTGCACCGTGCCGTGCGGCGGGCTCCAGTTCGCCGCGTTGTCGAGCAGGTTCGTCACGGCGCGTCCCAGCAGTTGTGCATCTCCCTCGACGACCCAGGAGTGCAGGTCGGCGGAGAACGTGACGTTGGGAGCACGGCGCCGGACCCGGGCCAGGGCGTCGCCGACGACGTCGGCAAGGTCGAGCAACTGGCGTCCGGCCTGCGGCGGATCCTCCCTTGAGAGCTCCATCAGGTCGGTGATCAGGGTGGACAGCTCCTCGATCTGGGCGCGGACGTCGGATATCAGGCCGGCCCGGTCGTCGGGGTCCAGGCCGCCTTCCCGGTCACTTTGCGCCAGCAGGTCGAGGTTGGTTCGAAGGCTGGTCAGCGGGGTGCGCAACTCGTGCCCGGCGTCGGCGACCAGCCTACGTTGCCGGAGTTGCGCCTCGTCCAAGGCCGCGAGCATGCCGTTGAACGCGTGCGCGAGGCGGGCGATCTCGTCGTGACCGTCGACCTCGATCGGGTCGAGCCTGCCGGTGACCGTCACGCGCTCGGCGGCCGCGGTGAGCCGCTCGACGGGGCGCAGGCCGGCTCGTGCGATCGAAACTCCGGCCCATGCGGCCAGCATGATGCCGGCGCCGCCCGCGATCAGCGTCACCCAGCCCAGCGTGCCGAGCACCCGGTCCACCGTCTCCGTCGACTGACCGAGCACCAGCGCGACACCGGGCCGAACCGGAACCGCGATCACCCGGTAGGACTGACCGTCCCTTGTGACGGTTCGGACGCTCTCATCTCGGTCTCCGCGCGCCACGGTGACCTCGGGATCGCCCCAGGGAGGGGCGCTGTCCGCTCCACTCGTGACCACCGCCCTGCCGTCGGCGAGGACCAGCGAGATCCGTACGTCCGCGGCGAGCAGTGCCTCGGACGGCACGGTGATGATTCGGGTCGGGTCGCCCAGCGATGACTCGGCCGCCTGGTGGGCGCGGTCCAAGAGGTCGTCGTCGACGCTCTGCGTCAACTGCATGCGAACAGTCAGGTAGGCCGCCAGCGCCGTGAGCAGGACGGCAAGCCCCACTCCGAGCGCCGCGAGTGCACCGACCCTGGTCCGGAGCGGCAGCCCGGCGATCCGCTCACGGAGCCGGGCGATGACCGGCCACCGGGACCGGCCGGTCGTCGGCAGGGAGGTCACGGCGGCGTCTCCCGGGCGACGTAACCGACACCCCGCACGGTGTGGATCAGGCGAAGCTCACCCTCGGCCTCGGTCTTGCGGCGCAGGTAGCCGATGTACACCTCCAGGGAATTCGCTGTGGTGGGGAAGTCGTACCCCCACACCTCCTCCAGGATCCGCTCGCGGGTCAAGACGCGGCGCTGGTTGCGCAGCAGCAACTCCAGGAGCGCGAACTCGGTGCGGGTGAGCCGGACCGAGCGGTGGCCCCGGCGGACTTCACGGGTCGCCGGGTCCAGGGTCAGGTCCGCGAGCCGCAACGCTGCGCCGTCGTCGCCGTCGGACGGGCCCACGCGCCGGAGAAGGGCCCGCAGCCTTGCGAGCAGTTCCTCGAGGGCGAACGGCTTGGGCAGGTAGTCGTCTGCACCGGCGTCCAGCCCGGCTACCCGGTCGGAGACGTCGTCGCGCGCCGTCAGCATGAGGACGGCGACGTCGTCACCCGCGGCCCGCAGGGCCCGGCAGGCAGCGAGCCCGTCCATGCGAGGCATCATGACGTCCAGGACGACCACGTCGGGCAGGGACGAGGCGACAGACTTCAGGGCCTCCTCGCCGTCGGCGGCCAGATCGACCTGGTAGCCGTTGAAGGCCAGCGAGCGGCGCAGGGACTCCCGCACCGCGTGGTCGTCGTCGGCTACCAGGACACGCATGCTGCCAGTGTGCCCGCGTCGTCTGAGACAAGCCTGAGAGCCTCGCCCGTCGATGGGCTCAGTGGCGAGTGAGATCCGGGTCGTCGTCGGCGAACGTATGGACCGGACCAGGCCCGGTGTCAGCGGTCTCGAACCGCACCGTGACCCGCCCCAGGCCGCTGCCCCAAACCCAACCCGGCCCGTGGTCGGCGTGGACGACGTCCATGCCGGGGACCCAATGGCGAGGGACGTGAACCTGCTGGTCGGGTGCTGCCGCGGCCGTGGTAGGCGGCGGATCCGCGGAGGTGAACAGGTCCTCCTGAACCCAGTCGGCCAGCCCGGAGACGCCGACGCCCAGCAGGCGGATGCCGGCGGAAGTGTCGATCTCGGCGAACAGCTGCGACGCCAGCCGCGACACGACCCGGACGTCGTCAGTCGGTGCCGGAAGCGTCGCGGACCTGGTAAGCGTCGTGAAGTCGTGCAGCCGCGCCTTCAGAGTGACTGTTCGTCCCGACGCTCCCAACTCGACCAGCCGGGACGTGACACGGCCGGCGAGCCGCACGACGAGCGCCGACAGAAGTGCGGGATCGGTGAGGTCCCGGTCGAAGGTGTCCTCGACGCTGACCGACTTCGACTCGCGCTCGGACGAGACCGGCCGGTCGTCCAGGGCTCGGCCGAGGCGGTGCAGCGAGCGTCCGTGCGCCTCACCTAGCAGGTCGACGAGCTCCGACTCGATGATCCGGTCGAGATCACCGACAGTGCGGACGCCGAGCCGGGTCAGTCGCTCGGCCGTCGCCGGCCCGACTCCCGACAACGCACGGATGGGCAGCGGCCGGAGGACGGACATCTCGGTGCCGGGTTGGACGACCACCAGACCGTCGGGCTTGGCCTGCTCCGAGGCGATCTTGGCGAGGAGCTTGGACGTGGCCGCACCGACGCTGGCGGACACCTGCGTCTCCGCACGGATTCTGGCTCGCAATGACTCCGCGATCGCCGTCACCCGTGCCAAAGTCAGGCCTTGCGAGGCAACGTCGCCGGCGGCCAGGTCGACGAATGCCTCGTCCAGGGAGATCGGCTCGACGACCGGCGACAAATCGCGTAGCGCGGCCATGACGACCTCGCTCACGGCGCGGTACGCGTGGTACCGGCCGGCCAGGAAGGCGGCATGCGGGCAGCGCGACCGCGCCTCCGTCATGGACATCGCCGACCGCACCCCGAACCGGCGGGCCTCGTACGAAGCGGTGGAGACGACGCCACGCGGCCCGAGACCGCCCACGACGACCGGCCGCCCGCGCAGGGACGGCTTGTCACGCTGCTCGACGGCGGCGAAGAACGCGTCGAGATCCACGTGCAGGACACTCGGCTCGCCTCGAAGTGCGGCGCTCACGGAACCGGCCGGTGCTCGCCGACCCAGTCGTCCAGGCGCTGCCACCAGGAGAAAAGCCACTCGGCGACCGCCCGGTCGTCCCGCGGCACCTCTGCCGCGGGGACCCGCCACCAGTGCAGTCGCACCTCGGTGTCCATCGGCAGCCCGCGCCAGAGGTCGGCAACGCTGTCGAGGTGTTCCAGGCCGGTGTGCGCCACGAACACCGCGTCGGCGTCGTCGGCCGTTCGAAGCGCAGCGGTGACACCGCCAGGCCGGGGGGCGAGCACGTTCTCCATCCGCTCGGCCTGCGCGGCCGCGTGGTGTTGGCCGCGCTGGCGAAGCCGCTCGATCGCCCGCAGCCGGCGACGCGCGGTGAAGTTGCCACCTTCGGGAAAGATCACCAGAGCGTCGTCCTGGTCAAGCTTCGCCGCGAGCTCGGCGATGTGCCGCTCGACGGTGACACCCTCAGCACCCGGGTCGGGTGCGATGAACCGGTTGGGCAGCCGGTTCAGGACGATGTCGATCGCGGGATCCCACTGCAGGGTGTCCTTCAGTACGATGCGCGGCTCGCGCCCGTACCAGTTCATCAGCGAGTGGACGACGAGGAACGAGTCGCCCGGACCGGCGTGCCTCGCCATGACGACCATGGGACGGCCGCGGTACTCCGAGGGCCGCGGCCCCTCGACCACCACACGCACGTGGAGGACGCGGCGGGCCTCCCACTCGAGGACCCGCAGGAACCAACGGATCACCCAGTAATGGGCCCGCTGTGACCACGGTGCCTGGATCGCGACGCCGAACCCGGATGCGAGCCAGAGACCGAGGAGGGCCACCAGGCAGGCCAGCTCCATGGCGGCATAGAGCGCGACGAACCAGAAGAACCGCAGCGGCCGCCAGCGGCCCGGCAACAGCGGTGATATCGCCGCAGCACCCAGCAGCCACAGCGGCGCACTGACCAGTCCGAAGGTGATGCCGACGCCGACGGCCGGCGCGACCAGCACCCGGCGGACCCAGCGCGGCGGCAGCATGTCAGACCCGTGCCAGGTAGGCGGCCGTCGACTCGTGAGCGAGCCGTATCCGCTCGGCAACCCGGGAGGTGTCCCGGTAGCGCAGGACGGAGAGATCGCCGTACCGGGGAGGCTCCGAGTCACCGGTGGGGAGGACGTGCACCGTTACGTCGTCCGGCACGGCCGCCATGTCGGCCGCGAACCGGTGCCGACGGGCGATCTCGAAGGCCACCATGGCGACCTCCCACGGCCGGCGCGGCGGCTCGAGCGGCCGCTCGATCCGACCCACGTGCAACACGTAGATCGTCCGCGCACCCAGGGCCACGGCACGCCCGATCGGGATCGAGTGGACGAGCCCCCCGTCCAGGTAGTGCTCGCCGTCGACTTCGGCGGGCGGGAGGAGGCCCGGCACTGCACTGCTGGCCATCACGGCTTCGACCACAGGGCCGCGGTCGAACCAGCGCTCCGCGGCATGCTCGATGGAGGCGGCCACGCACTGGAATCGAACCGGCAGGTCCTCGATGCGGGTGTCGCCGCCGACGGCGGCCGTGAGCAGGTCGCGGAGGGGCTTGCTGGCATGGGTGTGCGTTCTGGTCCGCGCCAAGGTGGAAACCCGCCGCAGCGGTGAGCCGCCGAACACATCGTCGTCGGACAACCGTGACCACAGGCTCTCCATCCGCTTGACGGTTCCCTGCGTTGGGTCCGCCGCGAAAACGGCTCCGTTGATGGCCCCCACACTGCTGCCCAGCACGAGATCAGGCCGTACGTCGGCGTCGACCAGCGCACGGAGCATGCCGACCTCGCTGGAGCCGAGGATGCCCCCGCCGCCCAGCACGATCGCCACGTCATGCATGGCGAGATCGTGCCACGGTCCGCTGGAGTAACCTTCGGCGCGCCGCAACGTTGCGGCGCCGGATGGGAAGGAGTATCGCGCGATGACCACGATCGTCGTCGGGTACGTCCCGAAGGCCGAAGGCCGTGCGGCCTTGCGGCGGGCTGCGGAGGAGGCCCGTCTGCGCGGAGCACACCTGGTCGTCATCAACTCCGCCCGCGGAGGCCGCGACTTCGACGCCGACGAGGCGATCCGGTCGGATGCCGAGCTGGAAGCCGTCCGGTCTCAGCTCGCCGAGGCCGGGGTGGACGCCGAGGTCCGTCAACTGGTTCGTGGCCTCGACGCCGCCGACGACCTCATCGCCGTGGCCAAGGAAACCTCGGCCGACTTCATCGTCATCGGGCTGCGTCGACGCACGCCGGTCGGAAAGCTGATCCTGGGAAGCAACGCTCAGCGCATCCTGCTCGACGCGCCGTGCCCGGTGCTCGCGGTCAAGGCCGACGAACCGGACTGACGAGAGGAGAGCCGCCGCGATGTCCGACCAGCCCAGTCTGCGCCTGGCGCAGGACGAGCGCGCCGACGCACTGTTGGCACGTGACCCGTTCGCGCTCGTCGTCGGCATGCTGCTGGATCAGCAGATCCCGATGGAGTGGGCGTTCACCGGCCCGACGACGATCGCCGACCGGATCGGCGGCTCCGGCTCCTTGGACCCCGCGGAGGTCGCCGGGTACGACGCCGACGAGTTCGTCGCCGTCATGGCCGGACCACCGGCCGTCCAC
>DAIUDS010000014.1:10918-21681 GCA_036845485.1 Jiangellaceae bacterium | reverse complement strand
TCGAGTACCGGTAGTTGAACTTGCCCGCGTCCTGGAAGAAGACGACGACCTTGCCATCCGCGTTCGCGTAGGCGGGCATCCCGTACCAGGTCTTCGGCGACAGCTCGGGGGCGGTTGCGGTCACCGTCACATGTACGCGCTCGGCGAGCGCACGATCCTCCGGTGCCATATCCGCGATCCTGTCGAGGACCGCCTGCAGGCCGTCGGCCTTCTCGGCGCCCCTCTTGCCCTCGGCGCGCAGCTCGGCGGCGCGCTCTTTCATCGCGGCACGCTCATCGACGCTGAACCCGTCGGACTCGGTCCTTGCCTTCTTCGCGGGCATTCTCGTTTCCCTTTCGACGCTGAGCGGCCCGGCGTGATGCCGGCCGCACGCAGAAAGGCTAGGCCCGGCCATACCATGGCGCTTCTCGATTCCTGATCGGATCAGGGGCCAGCCGAGGCGCTCGAGTAGCGGCCCTTTCACCGAGGGAGCATCTGGACTTGCCGCGGTGAGCGCTCGGACGCCACGCGGCCATCTACACATGCCGCTGATGCAGTCTCCGTCGCAGCAATGACGCCGCGACGGGAACCCCCGGCTCCGTAGGTCCAGAATCTGGGCCGAACCTTCACCTCATGACGCCATCGAATCTCCACGCCTCCAGAGGGCGCGAAGGGATGTGGCAAGGCGCGCCGGTTCTACCCGGTGTGGTGGGTCGAAGTGGTGGCGGTCGGGGAACACCTCCACGGTGAAGTCAGCAAACACCCTCCCCAGCCGGTCGGCCTCCTCGGCGAACTGGTCCGGGTTGCTCCGACCTCCGAGCGCGAAGTAGACCGGTGCCTCGAATGCGGCCAGCGCAGCACGGTCCAAGTCGTAGCTCTTGAACGTGCGCATAAAGGCGCGGATCCCGGCGGGTCGTTGGCTCATCCACGGTGGCGTTGGACCGCTGGGTGGAGGTGGAGGTGGCAGCCCAACGTCTGGTCGCACCTGCAGTTGCATGAAGGCAGCCATGAACTGGTCCGGCGGCAGGTGCTCCAACTTGTCGAAGCTCGCCCACAGCTTGCGGTGCTCCGGGCTCCAGCCCCAGCTGCCCGCCCACGCTGGTTCGAGCAGGGCCAAGCTCAGCAACCGTGCCGGATGATGCGCGGCGACAGCGAGCGCGGCGGCTCCACCCCCGGAGTAGCCGACCAGGTGAAAGCGGTCCCAGCCGCGGCCATCCGCCTCGGCCAGCACGCCGTCCACCTCGGTGTCCAAGGAGTAGTCCGGGGGCGGCAAGTCTTCCCGGTAGACCTCCAGGTCCTTCGTGATCGCCTTGACGCCGGCGCCGAACTCGCTGACAAGGGCGCCGTAGGCCAAGTCGGCGGGCAACACGGCTCCCGGGAGCAGTACGACACGCAATGCGCCCACCACCACGCCTACTTCGCCAGAGTCGCTGCATACCTCAAGCGGACACTAGCGCCACGGCCATCGAGACTCATTCACCCGCGATGATCGGCATACCGTTTACCGGTCATGCCGCACGTGCTACTGCGACGAAGCTGGCGGTCCTGACGGGACTTGAACCCGCGACCTCCGCCTTGACAGGGCGGCGAGCACTCCAACTGCTCCACAGGACCTTGCGGCGGAAACCCGGCCGAAGCCGCGATTCCGTGCCCCCAACGGGATTCGAACCCGCGCTGCCGCCTTGAAAGGGCGGAGTCCTAGGCCGCTAGACGATGGGGGCTTACCGTGACGGCCCGCCCTTGGCTCGTCGCCGTCGGGGACCGCTCAAGGATAGGGGCTGCGCCCGGCCTACACCAAACCGGCCCTGATCCGTGATCATGTCGACCTCGGGCCGAAAATGGTGGCCGCAGTCGACGTGATCATGGTGCGGAGGTCTCGGGCGACGGGGACTCCGTTGGCTCGTCGGCGTCGCCCTCGTCTTCGTCGGCCTGGTGGCGCTGGATCTCCGCGCTGGTCAGGCCGAGACCGCCCAGCGTGATGTCGTCCCAGGCGAGCAGCCGCTTCGTCTCCGGGTCCAGGTAGAGCACCGAGAGCATGACCGGCGTCGGGTCCTCGTCCTCGAGCGCCCGCAACCCGGCGCCGCCCGTGGACCCCTGAACCATGATCCGGGTGCCCTCGTCGAGCACGACCGTCCGCCGCTTGTGCGCGTGGCCGGCAAGAACGAGTGGCGCCGTGCCGTCGAAGAGCTCCGCATCGGTCGGATCGTGGAAGACGATGACGTCGGCCGGCGAGTTCAAGTCGCGGGCCTCGTCGGCGAGCTCCTCGGTGGCAAGCCGGATGTCATCCGCGGCCGTTCCGCGCGTCGTCTGGTCGGGAGTGAACCGCGGATCAGGAGCGCCGAGGAAACGGAGCCCCGCCACGGTCACCGGCCTGCTGTCGTCCAGCACAACCGCGTTCGGCTCGGCCTCCACGGCGGCCTCCGTCAAGACCGAGTCGTGGTTCCCGCGGACGAAGACGTAAGGCCGGTCCAGTCCTTCGATCGGAGTCACGTAGGTGGACTCGGGCGCCGTTCCGTGGTCGGCGATGTCGCCCGAGTCGACGATCACGTCGACGTCGTACTGGTCGGCGACGGCCCTGATCACCTCCCACGCGGCAGGGTTGAGATGCAGGTCCGACACGTGCAGCAACCTGATGGTCTCGTCGTCGGGAGCGAACGTGTTCAGCGACAGCGTCGTGTCATAGAGCTTCCCGACGTTCGTGACGATCGCAGCGAGCTGGTCGGCGTAAGCGTCGAAGTTGGAGGCGATGTCCTCGGCCGTGCCGACGAGCTGCGGAGCCGTCGAGAGCACTCCGGTGAAGCGAGGCTCGCGAGCGGCATCCGGGTCGAACGTCAAGGCGGCGACCCCGTACGAGCCCACGACGGCTCCGACGGCTACCGCCCCGCTGAGCAGCCCCCGTCGCCATGACCGCAGCACCAGCCCGCCCACGACCAGCGCGCCGGCGATCGCAACCAGACCGGCCCGGATCGCTGCTCGGACGAGCACGTCCTGCAGGTCGTCGACCAAGTCCTCGTCGAGGCTGGACAGGGAGGTCGGGTCCGCGACGATCTCCCGTACCCCGTCCACGTCGACCGCACGCACGGCGATCCGTAACTGGAGTGGAGCGTCATGCGTGTCGACCACAAGTGTTCCGACCGGATCCACCTCGATGACCGTCTGCCCGCCCCACGCGGGCCCGACCTCCGCGTCGACACCGAGTGGGCCGACCTCCGCCTTCGTCGTCCCCGCCACGACGAGGGCGAGCCAGGCTCCGAACAGGCCGGCAACCACGATGGCCACCCACGGCGCAGCCCGCCGAGCCCAGGCCGGAAGCCAGGGCAGCGCCGGCGTCGCGGGTGCGATCATCCACTGTTCGTAACACAGAGCCGCCGTCTCGTGTCGGCGTGTCACCCGCGAGACTGTCATCGTGCTCGAACTAACTCCCACCGAGTTCGAAGATCTGGTGTCCGAGGCGCTGGACAAAATCCCGCCCGAACTCGCCAAGGTGATCGACAACGTGGTCGTGCTGGTCGAGGACGAGGCGCCGGTCGACAACGCGGGCCTGCTCGGCCTCTACGAGGGCACGCCACTGACCGAGCGGGACGGCTGGTACGCAGGCGTGTTGCCCGACACGATCCGGCTGTTCCGGCTGCCGATCCTGCGAATCTGCGAGTCGTACGAGGATGCGGTGGATGAGGTCCAGATCACCGTCGTGCACGAGGTGGCTCACCATTTCGGCATCGACGACGACCGCCTGCACGAGTTGGGGTGGGGTTGACGTACGTAGCCCCCGACCCTTGGGCCGGGGGCTACGCCACGAGGTAGGACGCCGAACCGGGAACGCCTCTCGGCGCAAAGGCCGCACGTAGCGGCTAATAGTGGGACCCGGGGTTACCGCGGTTTGACGCCCAGCGAGAGTCCCGGAGGACCGTCGCCGGTATCAGAACATAGCCGAAAGCAGGCTTGTTCCCAAGCGCGAGCCGTCAGGTGAGATCGTTCTGGCGCCACAGCAGAGCCGCATGTTCGAGCTCCTGGGCCATCCGCAGGTTGCCGTCGGCGAGCCGGGTCTGTCGGGTTGCCTCGTCCTCGTCCACGCAGTCGTCCGCGAGGTGGGCTCGGCCGGCCGCGACGACCCGGCAGAAGGCAGCGGCGCGCTCCAGCGCCACGGCGAAGTCGCCGTCGAACGCGCTTGTCAGCACGGCGTCGCCCATCTCGGCTACCTCACGAGGGCCTGGTGGCTCGGCGACGCCGGCGACGGCCGTCGACACCTCCGCCACCCGCTGCCCGGCGGCGAACAGGCGTGCGGCCTCGACCCCGTCACGGTGAACCCACGTGCGCAGCAGGTACAGCGACCACAGAGTGCCGGGCAGCGTGCCGGCTCCGGCGTCGCACCACAAGGTGGCGATGTCGTCGATGCCGACGTCGTCGGCGAGCTCGATCAGCCGGCGGGTGCGCTCGGGATCGGGCCCTTCGTCACGGCCCACACGCAGGACCGCCGCCGCCGTGGCGTGCGCGACCATCGCCCGGTCAGCCGGGTCCGGGTCGCCGGGCAGTTCGGACCATACCGGCCGCAGCAGCGGTCGGGACGGACGGTCCTGTTCCTCAGGACGCCACTCGGTCACCCCTCCATTGTGTAGCGCATCCGGAGACGAACATGAATGCCCGGGCCGGACGCGTGTCAGTCGCAGGGCGGCACGCCGTCGTCGAAGCTGGTCTGATCCAGCAGTGTCCGCAGTGTCGAGACCGGCACGGCTAGCGACCGGGTGGCGTCCTCTGTTGCCGCATAGACGACACCGACGACCTGGCCCGACTCGTCGTACATCGGACTTCCGGACGAGCCAGGCACGGCGGGGGCGTCGGTGACGATGATCTGCTCGGCATTGGCGTCGAGCGGGTCGGCTTCGTATCGGAGGACGGTTCCGGTACTCGACGTCAGCCGCTCACCGCCGGGGTAGCCGACGACCTCGATGGGGTCGCCGGGCTCGGGGTCGGCCTCCGCAAGCGTGACCGCTGCCGGCAGCGCGGACCGAGTCCTGACGATGGCGAGGTCGGCCACGATCGCCGAGCCGGCCGTCTCGACCAGCAGATCCTGGCCGTCGTAGGTGCTGACCTGCATCGTCTCGGCTCCCGCGACGACGTGCCGGTTCGTCACCAGCACATCCTCGGAGACGGCGAATCCGCTGCCGGTGCTCACGCCACCGCAGCCCACGTTCCGAACCCGTACGGCTACGCGTTCGGTGGTGCGGAACCCGTCAGGCGAGAGGGTCGTGGTGCCGGGAGTGGGCGTCTGGACGGCAGTCGTGTCGCCGATGGCCACCGGGTCGGGTAGCGGCGGCAGGTCCGGAAGCTCGCTGCAGCCGGAGAGCAGTACGACCGAGACGGCTGCCGCGAGGAGGGACTGCCTCATTCGATCCCCAGCTGACGCTTGATCTCTTCGCTGCCCTCCAGCGCCTGGGCGCAGGCGTCGCTCACGTCGCGGGCGAACGCCGACACCGAGGCGGGGTCGAAGGCCTCGATGTCCTCGAGGGCCGTGATCAGCTGATCCTGGCCGCGTACGCACACCTCGAGCTGGTTCGCCACCCCGACGACGTCGCCCGCCACCAGGCGCGCCACTTCGCGTTCGTCGGCCGTCTGGGCCTTCTCGTTCGCCAGCGTCGTGATCCGGTCCTGCGCCTCCCGGAGCTGCTCCTCGGTGGCGGCCAGGTCGCGCTGAGCCTGGTCGAGCTCTCCGCTGAGGCTGTCCCGCTCCGCGGCCAGCTCGGTTGCGACCGGCTCGAGGCGGTCGGACTCGGCCATCCATTGGTCCGTCGTCCGCCACAGGTAGGTCGCGAGAGCGGCGGCCGCGATGAGGAGCAGCCCCAGCAGGACAGCCGTGATCGGTAGCCAGCGCGGCCCGCGTCGACGCACCCCTCGTCCGGCGATGGCGTCGTCGGCCCGCCGCAGCGAGACATCGACCTCACGTTCGAGGTTCTCGAGCGCGCGCGTCTCGTACGGCGGTTCCGTGTCGTCGTTCGGCCGTCTCTGCGTCATGGGCCAGCTCCTGCGTGGCGGAATTCGACCGTGAAGGCAGGCTAGTCCGGCTGCGCGGGCCGGGGGCGCCGGCCTCGCGGCTCACGTCACGACCTCCCCGTTCGGGGGTCTTACGCGCGACGCCTTGCGTGCCTAAGGTGGCGAGCAAGGCGTGAGCCACGAAGGGATGCCCGTGGGCAGCACGAATGATCCCTGACGAACGTGCCGGAGGGTTCGGCTCGCACCAGCGCGCCCCGCCCTCCTGACCGCCGGTTTCCCCGAAGTGAAGGAGGAGAAGTGCCGAGGATCAGCGTCACTGTCGACGGCGTCCGGCACGAACACGACGTCGAGCCCCGTGTTCTGCTCGTCCACTATCTGCGGGAGCGCGTCGGCAAGGTCGGCACCGTCGTCGGGTGCGACACGTCCAACTGCGGCGCCTGCACCGTCCTCGTGGACGGCGAAAGCGTGAAAAGCTGTTCGGTTCTTGCCGTCCAGGCCGACGGTTCGGAGGTCAGGACGATCGAGGGCCTGGCCGCCGAGGACGGCGGCCTACACCCGTTGCAGCAGGCGTTCCACGAGTGCCACGCGCTCCAGTGCGGCTACTGCACGCCAGGCATGATCATGGCCGCGGTCGATCTCCTCGAGAACAACCCGGAGCCTTCCGAGCAGGAGATTCGCGAGGGCCTGGAGGGCAACCTGTGCCGATGCACCGGCTACCAGAACATCGTCAGGGCCGTGCAGCTGGCCGCAAAGGCCGGCTCGCGTGAGGCCGAAGCCCACGAGGAGGTGCCGGTATGACGGCCACCGCCGAGGGCCGACTTGCCGAGGTCGGTCAGGCGCGCCGCCGCCGCGAGGACGCTCACCTGATCACCGGCCGCACCCTATGGACCGACAACATCACGCTTCCCGGCATGCTGCACCTGGCGATATTCCGTAGTCCGGTGGCGCACGCCACGATCACGAACGTCGACGTCAGTCCGGCCCGCCAGCGCCAGGGTGTCGTAGCAGCGTTCAGTGGAGCGGACCTCGCCGACGACTGGGGACCGCTACCGATGGCCTGGACCGTGTCCGAGGACCAGAAGTCGCCACCGCACTTTCCCCTCACCGCAGACAAGGCGCGCTTCGTCGGGGACGGCGTCGCTGTCGTGGCGGCAACGAGTCGCGAAGCCGCCGTCGACGCGCTGGAAGCGATCGAGTTTGACTTCGAGACCCTCCCCGCGGTGGTCGACATGGAGGCGGCGCTCGGCGACGGTTTGGCACTCGTGCACGACGATGTTCCGACGAACCGCTGCTTCACCTGGCGGGAGAGCCACGGCGACTACGCCGCTGCCCGAGACCGTGCCGAGGTCGTGCTGAACCGCCGATTCGTCAACCAGCGGCTCATCCCGAGCGCCATCGAGCCACGCTCGGTCGTGGTCCAGCCCAGCCCCGCTACTAGCGAGTTCACCCTCTGGTCGTCGACCCAGGTCCCGCATTTCGTCCAGATCTTCCTGTCCCTGACCTGCGGGATCCCACAGCAGAGCATCCGGGTCATAGCACCCGACGTCGGCGGCGGCTTCGGCTCCAAGCTCGACGTGTATGCCGAGGAGGCGCTCTGCCTCACCCTGGCGCAGAAGCTGGGTGTCCCGGTCAAGTGGACCGAGACCCGCAGTGAGAACTGCCAGGTCACCATCCACGGCCGCGACCTCCTCCAGGACGTCGAGATCGCCGCCATGCGCGACGGCACGGTTCTCGGCCTCAAGGTCGACCTGACCGCCAACATGGGTGCCTACCTGCAGCTGCTCACGACGTGCATCCCGCTGCTCGGCCGGTACATGTATCCCGGCATCTACAAGTTCGAGGCACACGATCTCTCGTGCACGGGCGTGTTCACCAACAAGACGCCGACCGACGCCTACCGGGGTGCGGGCCGGCCGGAGGCGACGTACGTGATCGAGCGGATCATGGACGAGCTCGCCGCCGAGCTCGGGACGGATCCGATCGAGCTGCGCCGCAAGAACTGGATCCGCCACGACGAGTTCCCGTACACGACGGTCGCCGGCCTGGAGTACGACTCCGGCAATTACGAGGCCGCTACCGCCCGTGCCCTCGAGCTGCTCGGTTACGACGAGCTGCGCGCGGAGCAGGAGCGGCGCCGCGCTCGCGGCGACGTCGTCCAGCTCGGCATCGGCGTCTCGACGTACACCGAGATGTGTGGCCTCGCGCCCTCGCGTTGGCTGGGCAAGGAAGGCTACGTCGCGGGTGGCTGGGAGGCGGCCACCGTGCGAGTGCTTCCCCTCGGGAAGGTCGAGGTCGTCACCGGCACCTCGCCGCATGGGCAGGGCCACGAGACGACGTTCGCCCAGGTCGCGGCCGACGCGCTCGGGGTGGCGTTCGACGACGTCGTCGTGGTCCACGGCGACACCCGGACGGCCCCGCTCGGGCTCGACACCTACGGATCGCGGTCGCTCGCCGTCGGTGGCATGGCCATCGTCCGAGCGAGTGAGAAGATCGTCGAGAAGGCCCGTGCGCTCGCCGCCCATCAGTTGGAGTGCGACCCGGATGACCTCGAATTCGCCGGCGGGAGGTTCAGCGTGAAGGGCTCGCCCGACACCACGAAGACCATCCAGGAGCTCGCGTTCGCGTCGTTCGTCGCTCACGATCTGCCGGAGGGTGCCGCTCCGATCCTTACCGCTGACGCGGTCGTCGATCCCGAGACGTTCTCGTTTCCGCACGGTACCCATCTCGCGCACGTCGAGGTCGACACCGAGACCGGAATGGTCGAGCTCAAGCAGTACGTCGCCGTCGACGACGTCGGCAAGGTCGTCAACCCGCTCGTCGTGGAGGGACAGGTCCACGGTGGCGTCGCGCAGGGCATAGCACAGGCCCTGTTCGAGGGTGCCGTCTACGACGAGGACGGCAACCTTCTGACCGGCACGCTCGTGGACTACCTGGTGCCCAGCGCCGCGGACCTCCCGTCGTTCACGACCGACCGCACCGAGACGCCGTCGACCACGAACCCGCTGGGGGTGAAGGGAGTCGGCGAAGCCGGCACGATCGCGTCGACACCGGCCGTCGTCAACGCTGTGGTCGACGCGCTGCGCCCGCTCGGCGTCGACGACGTCGAGATGCCCTGCACGCCCATGCATGTCTGGCAGGCGATCGGCGCTGCTTCCGGAGGTGCGAAATGATCCCCGCGGAGTTCTCGTACCTACGACCGGCGTCCGTCGACGACGCGGTGGCCGCCCTGCGCGAGCGCGGCGACGACGCCAAGGTTCTCGCCGGCGGCCAGAGCCTGATCCCATTGCTGCGGATGCGCCTGGCATACCCCGGGCTCCTGGTCGACGTCGGCCGGATCGACGAGATGCGGGGAGTCCGCGACGACGGCGACCGATTGGTGATCGGCGCGGCGACCACGCACGACCAGGTGTTGCGCGATCCGCTGGTGCGCACGCACTGCCCTGTGATCGCCGAGGTGACGGCGACCGTCGCCGACCCGGCGGTTCGGCACCGTGGAACGTTCGGCGGCTCCATCGCGCATGCCGATCCAGCGGGCGACCTGCCGGCACTCGCGCTCGCCATCGACGCGGCCATGGAGATTGCCGGCGCCGGCGGACGGCGCACGGTCGGCGCTGAGGAGTTCTTCGTCGACTACCTGCAGTCGGTCGTGGGGCCGGACGAAGTGCTGGTGTCGGTCTCGGTCCCGAAGCTCGGCGACGGCTGGGGTCACCGCTACGAGAAGTTCCAGTCGGTGGCTCAGTCCTGGGCCCTGGTGGGGGCCCTGGCGATGGTCCATCGTGCGAACGGTTCGATCGACGAGGCGCGGGTCGGGCTGGTCAACATGGGGCCGACGCCGCTGCGGGCGCGCTCGGTCGAGCAGGGGCTTACTGGCGGCGATGCGACCGCGGAGGCGGTCGCCGCGGCCGCCGACCAGGCGCCGGCCGGAACGAGCCCGACCAGCGACCCGCATGCGTCGGCCGACTTTCGCACTCATCTCGCTCGGGTGCTTACCCGGCGGGCGGTCATCGCGGCGGCAGGGATCTAGGCCGATGCAGCTCGAGCACCAGTTCTCCGTGCCGGTTCCGGTCGACCGCGCCTGGGAGGTACTGCTCGACGTCGAGAGGGTCGCGCCATGCATGCCAGGGGCGACCGTCGAGAGTGTCGACGGAGACTCGTTCACCGGGCAGGTCAAGGTCAAGGTGGGCCCGATCACCGTGTCGTACGCAGGGAAGGCGTCCTTCCTGGAGAAGGACGCCGCGGCACATCGGGCCGTGGTGTCGGCCAAGGGACGCGAGACCCGAGGGTCCGGTACAGCGGCGGCAACGGTAACGGCCTCGATGACCGCCGACGGCGATTCGACCCGAGTGAATGTCGTCACCGACCTCGCGATCACCGGAAGACCCGCCCAGTTCGGGCGGGGGGTCATGAACGACGTCGGGAACAAACTGCTCGGTCAGTTCGCCGACTGCCTGGCCGACCGACTGGCCGGGGCTGGGGACGCGCGAACGCCGGCGAACGGCGGCGGCGACGCGCAAGCCTCGACACGAGCCGCCGAGTCTGCGGAGGCGGCCGAGTCTGCGGAGGCGGACGTGTCCGCGGAGACCGCCGAGTCCGCCGGGGACCAGCCACGGGCAGCCGAGTCGTCAGATGACTCGGGCCGGGACCGTGAAGGCCCTCGGGAGTCCCGACCTACGCCCGAGGCGATCGACCTGCTCGGCGTCGCGGGTGGCTCGGTCGCCAAGCGGGTGGCACCGATCGGCGTCCTCATCGCCGTCCTGGTGCTGATCTGGTGGTTGGTGGGCCGCAGGCGTTCGTAG
>DAIUDS010000014.1:7461-10818 GCA_036845485.1 Jiangellaceae bacterium | reverse complement strand
CCTCATCGCCGTCCTGGTGCTGATCTGGTGGTTGGTGGGCCGCAGGCGTTCGTAGCCAGGAACCGCTCGAATGAACGGACGTCCACCACGCCGGCCCGGTACTAGCGCGACCAGCGGGGCCCTCGTACCCTGACGGATTGCACGGAAGAGCCTGAACCGCCGAGAAGGGGAATCGTGCACGTCCGCTACGCCGTCTGTGCTGTCGTCGGCGCAGCGCTCACGGTCAGCCTTTCGGCGTGCAAGCTCGGCGACTCCGACGAGACGTTCACCGTCGTCACCGAGTCCACGACCGAACCGTGGCCTTGGGAGACCGCCCCTCCCACAGCAACACCGACCCCGACTCCGACCCCAACGCCGACTCCGACGCCCACCCCGACTCCGACCCCAACGCCCACCCCTACACCCACCCCGACCCCGACCCCGACTCCGACGCCGGAACGGCCTCCGTCGCTCGCGGACCTCGAGGCAGAGGTCGTTGAGCTCTCCAACGACGAACGTGCGAAGGACGGTTGCGAGGTCATGCTCCGCACCGACGACCGACTGGTCGCGGCAGCCCGTGGACACAGCATCGACATGGCGACGCGGAACTACTTCGACCATGAGAGTCCCGAGGGTGAGGGCCCGGGTGAGCGCGCTGCGGAGCAGGGCTACACAGACTGGTCCGGCGAGAACATCGCCATGGGCTACCCGACCCCGGAGGCGGTCGTCGCAGGCTGGATGGACAGCCCCGGCCACCGTCGGAACATCCTGGATTGCAACTCGGTTGCGATCGGCGTCGGCGCCGCCGACTCTGAGGATCCCGACCGCGGGATCTACTGGACACAGATGTTCGGCCGGACGTAGCGCTCGACCACAGTCAGAACTCGGCAGCCTCACCGGTTTCGACGACCGTCACCGTGGTCCCGTCGAGGGCAAGCTGCCGGAATCGCTCGTACTGCGGTTCGGGCATGGCGAGTACCGCCTCGTGGATCGGAACGGCGACTCGGGGCGCGACCGCACGTAGGTAGTCGACGGCCTCGGCGATCTTGAGCCACGGCGCACCGACCGGAAGTCCCAGCACATCGACTGGGACATCGGGCACGGTGAAGGCGTCGCCCGGATGGAAGAAGCGGCCTCCGACGAGATAGCCGACGTTCGGGACGATCGGAACGTCAGGATGGATCACCGCATGGTCCGTTCCGAAGACGGCGATCTCCGTGCCCACGTCGAACGGCTCACCGGCATGCACGGCACGCGCATCGATCCCCTTCTCGGCCAGGATGCCGACGGTGGCGTCGTCGGCATGCAGGGTCGCGTCAGGGTTGGCATCCAGCAAGGGCACCAGTCGCTCGGTGTCGATGTGGTCCGGATGCTGATGGGTGATGAGCACAGCAGTGAGTCCGGTCAGGCTCTCGAAACCGTGCGAGTAGACGCCCGGGTCGACCAGCACGCGTCCGCCGCCGTCTTCGATGAGCACACAGGAGTGTTCGTACTTGGTCAGCCGCATGAGTTCACCGTACGACGATCGGGTGCGCCGGAGCATTCCTGGCGGCCGGCCGGGATAGGCTCGAACGCAGTGCCGGGCGACCACGAACGAGTCCCTGTGCGGGGCCTCTAGCTCAATTGGCAGAGCAGCGGACTTTTAATCCGCGGGTTGTCGGTTCGAGTCCGACGGGGCCCACCTCGTTGTTGTTTGGTTCCGCCTGATGCGTGAAATGTTGGCTTCGGTTGTGGAGTTACGTGGCTCTGGCTGATGGGTGACGCTGGCTCCGCCTGTTCCCTGACACTTCCCGGCATGCTGGTGGAGCTGAGTGTCGTGGAGCAGCGGTATCAGGCGGTGCTTGCGGTGATCCGTGATGGTGTTCCGATCGTGCAGGTGGCGCATCGGTTCGGTGTGTCGCGCCAGGCAGTGCATCGGTGGCTATAGCATCCCAGCGCCTCGTCAGCGTCGTCGCTGTCGCCGGCCGGTGACTCGTTGATCAAAAAAGGGCCTGGTGTAATCGCCCGAGCGCGGGACGATCGCGCTCACCGTCTTGCACTTCGGGACCTACCTGCGCAAGCACGGCTGACACACCCGATCGAGCGCGACGCCCACCGGTGCCGGCGGATACCCTGACGCGGGGCCGGTCTCCGCGGTTCTCCGGCGGCAGCTGACACCAGCAGGTAGAGGGCTAAGCTGCGGACGATTGAGCCATGTGTTCGGCGGTCGCACGTCGGCCCCGACGCCGTCCGCCCGAGCGAGAGGAGTTCTAGTGAGAACGCTCTACACCGCCGCTTGCGTGGGGGCCATCCTGCTCGGCGGCGCCACCTCCGCGTTCGCTGACCCTCACCCGTCCCAGGGGGCGAACAGCGAGGGGCGTAACCCTGAGGGCTTCGGAGCGGGTCCGCATTGTCACGTCCTCATCACCGACCACACCCCGTTCGACTCCACGCCAGCGTTTCCGTCGCACACGGCCCATCTGGCGTCCGGCGTCGGGCACGTGTTCGCCGCCGATCCGAACTGCGACGGTCTGCCCGGTTCCTGAGTTCCGGCCTCAGCGCAGCCGGGCCGCGATCGCCGCGGCAACGGTCGACGCCGAGTTGGCGGCGACGTGTACGAGCGCGGGCGCCAGCAGGCTTCCGGTCCGCTGCCGTAGGCCGGTCAGCAGGGCCCCGGCCAGGGCTGTAACGGCGACGGAGGCCGCGACCGCCGCGGTCGTGCGGATGGGACTGGCGGCCGCCTGATTGATGCGGAGGGCGTCCAGCGTCGGACGGATGTGCCACACCCCGAACAGCGCGCTGGTCGTGGCGACGGCACCGGGGGTGGAGAGCACGCGGGAGAACAACGAGAGCAGCACCCCGCGGAAGGCGACCTCCTCCCACAGCACCGTTCCCACGGGAACCCGCACGACCGTCTGGTAGCCGACCTCCTGCCAGGTGAGCCCGGCGACACGGGCGTCGCGCAGGCATGGCCGGGTGGCGGGTGTGGCAGCGGCGACCGCGACGCCGTAGACCACCACGGCACCGAGCAACGCACCCAACCTTGCGCCGGCGGGAGCCCGCGCCGGCGCAAGCCCCAGCTCGCAGGGCGACAGGCCGCGACCTCGGGCAATCGCCAGCAGCATGGCGGTGGCAGCCAGGTTCGCCGGGACGTACCGGCGACGGTGCCACGGCCGATTTCCGATCACGTTGTTGTAGACGGACAGGAAGACCGCCAGGACCGCTGCGAGCGCCAAGTCGAGGGGCTCGTCGCGTCGAGAGGGGGCGTGGCGCGCCACGGACCCAGTGTGCGGGAACACTCGACCGGTTGCATGGTGGGGAACCTGGACTCATCATCTGCGCCGAGCGACACCCTCCGCATCACGCTACTGATCTTCATCATCGGCTTCTTCAACTGGC
>DAIUDS010000014.1:0-7451 GCA_036845485.1 Jiangellaceae bacterium | reverse complement strand
AAGCCCATGGTCGACCCGCGCAGCCCAGGCGGGCATCACGCACATCAGGTGAACGGGGACAAATCACCTGATCGATGTGATGCGGCGTCTTCACCCTGCGTATTAGGTGAGACAAGAGCACGGGACGACGGATCCCGGCTCGACGTGGGGAAGCAATAAGGAAGGTGGGCCATGGACGATGAAGCAGCCGTGGATGAGCTGGGGCCGGTCGACTACATCGTGGTCGAGTTCCCTGGCAGCAAGTTCAACGGCGAGATCGCCCCGGCGCTCGCCGAGCTTGTCGAGCAGGGCACGATCCGCGTGCTGGACCTGCTGGTGTTGAAGAAGGACGCGGACGGGTCTGTGCAGCCGTTCGAGTTGTCCGACCTCGGCGACGACGAGCTGGGCGAGCTTCGCCGGTTCGAGACCGGGCTGGCGATGCTGCTGAGCGAGGACGACGTCGCTGCGGTCGCCGAGGCTCTCGAGCCGGGGTCGTCGGCGGCAGTGCTGGTGTGGGAGAACATCTGGGCCGCGCCGTTCGCCAGCGCCGTCCGCAAGTCCGGTGGCCAGCTCGTCGCCAGTGGACGCATCCCCATCCAGGCCATCCTCGCCGCCATTGAGGCCGACGAGGCAGAAGAAGTAGGAGCCTGACCATGCCACTCGCACGTCGACGCATGCGGCGCGCAGCGGTGATCGGACCTGCGCCGGTCGCCCGCGTCGCTACCACTGCCGCCACCGCCGCGGTCGTTGCCCATGGAGTCAACCGCCGGATGGACCGGCGCGACGACCGCAGAGACCGCCGCCGCTAGGGGAAATCATGTCGCCGGACTCCAACAGTCGTACGGCCCTGCCGATTCCGGATCGGGCCTACTGGGTGCAGTTCGACGTCGACGCCGCAGCCGCGGACACCGACCACCTCATCACGCCGAAGGAACGCATCCGCGTCGCCATGGCCAGGCAGTAGAGACCCGTTTCTCGACACCCGCGCACATCGAGTGGCAAAGGAGAACTGTCATGCCGCTGTTGGACCTGTTCTGGACCACGCTCTGGTTCTTCCTCTTCTTCGCCTGGATCTGGCTAGTCATCACCGTGTTCGGCGACATCTTCCGCAGCCGCGACCTGTCCGGCTGGGCCAAGGCGTTCTGGACCCTGTTCGTCGTGCTCATCCCCTGGCTCGGGGTGCTGGTCTACCTGATCGCCCGCGGCAAGTCGATGAGCGAGCGGAGCATCGAAGCAGCCGTCGAGCGAGAGCAGGCCAGCCGGGACTACATCCAGAACGTTGCCGGCAGCAACGGCAGCCACCCGTCCACAGCGAACGAGCTGGCCAAGCTCGCCGAGCTGCGCAACACGGGTGTCATCACCTCCGACGAGTTCGACGCTCAGAAGGCCAAGCTGCTGGCTTCCGCCTAGCGTCCAGCGCGTGCGACGGCAGCGAGATGGGGGATTGTCGTGAACCTGGTGTGGGGCGCACTGGTCATCGCTGGCGTGACCGGGGTGGCGATCGCGGCGATGCTGCTAGTGCGGCGTGGGGCGCCGGACGGCAGCTACTTCGCCGACGGCGACCGGGCCTCCGGCGTGCTCGGTGTGCTCGCGACCGGGTTCTCGGTACTGCTCGGGTTCATCATCTTCCTTGCGTTCTCGAGCTTCGACCAGACGCGGGTGGATGCCGAGACGGAGGCGCTCGTCATCGTCCAGCAGGTCGAGACGGCACAGTTGTTCCGGAGGCCACGGCCGGCGAGTTAACCGGCGAGATCATCCGTTATGCGCGGTCGGTCGTGAACGACGAGTGGGACCGGATGCGGTCGGCAACACTCGGTGACAGCGTCAACCCGTGGGGCGTGGAGATGTTCCGCACGCTGCAGCCGGTGGAGCCGGAGACCGCGAGCGAGCAGTCCGCCTACGACAAGTGGCTCGAGCAGACATCGGCACGGGAGGAGGCGCGGCTCGATCGCGTCCATGGCGCCGTGGGGGTCATCCCGACGCCGCTGTGGGTCGTGCTGTTCATCATTGCAGCGATCATCTTCGTCTACATGCTGTTCTTCGCCGACAGCGGCGAGCGTGCAGTCGTCCAGGCCCTGCTGATGGGGGCGGTGTCTCGGTCATCGTGGCGTTGCTGCTGCTGTTGAACACCTTGGATGATCCGTTCCACGGCGGCGTCGGTGGGCTCGAACCGGTGGCGATGGAGCGAACGCTGGTGCTCATCGACGAGGCGCTGGGCGCCCTCGGTCGGCAGGTGCAGATCCCCTGTGATGCCGCGGGGATCGCGTCGTGACCACCGACGCGAGCCCGACCAACGGGCTGCTCGAGCTAATCGCGACCGTGTTGCTGGCGGTGGCGACGGTCGCGACCGCGTGGAGCGGCTACCAGGCGAGCCGCTGGAACGGCGAGCAGGCGACCGCGTTCATCCGCGCCGGCGCGGCCCGCGTGGAGTCGGCGAAGGCTGCCTCCCTCGCCAACGCTCAGACGCAGGTCGACGTGGCGACGTTCACCCAATGGGTCGACGCGTACGCGCAGGAGCAGACCGAGCTCGCCGACTTCTACTACATGCGCTCCCGAGGAGTTCCGGCCGGCCATGGACGCCTGGGTCGCCACCAGGCCCCGGCTCAACCGCGACGCACCGCTGACACCGTTCGTCATGCCCGAGTACCAGCTCGAGGCGCGGCAGGAGGCCGACCGGCTCGAGGCGGAGGCGGAGAGCTTGTCTGCGACGGCGAGGACGAACGTCCAACGGGCCACGAACTACGTGCTGTGCGTGGTGCTGTTCGCCGCGGTGCTTTTCTTTGCCGGGATGAGCACGAAACTCCGGTCGTCGCGCCTACGGTGGGTCCTGCTCGGCTTCGGCGTCGTCGTCTTCGTCGGGACCGTCGCCTGGCTGGCGACCTTCCCGATCAGCCTCAAGATATGAGACATGCAGAAGGAGGCTCGTAATGTCCGATGCACTACCCGCGGAGACCGTCGATTCGACGGTCGCGGCGCGTCCGGGCCGCGGACGGTCGGTTGCGGCAGTGGTCTGCGTTGTGTTGGCGGGGTTGCTGACGGTGCCGGCGGCGGTCGCGTACTGGGGGCAGCGCACGCTGAACGACGCGCAGCGTTACGTGGACACGGTCGGTCCGTTGGTGGATTCGCCGGAGGTGCAGGACGCCATCGCGACGACGGTCACCGACGCCATCGAAGCGCGGGTGGACGTGGAGGCGATCCTGGACGAGGTGTTCGCCGGTGTGATCACCGACCGGCCGCGGTTGCAGCGGCTGGTCGGGCCGTTGGCCGGTGCGATCAACGGGCTGATCGACCGTGAGGTGCGGGCGTTCGTGGCCTCCGACGTCTTCGCCGACGTGTGGGTCCGGGTGAATACCCGGGCGCAGCAGGCCCTGGTGCGGGTGTTGGAGGGGGACGAGTCCGGCGCGGTGTCGGTGCAGGGCGAGCAGGTGGTGCTGGATGTGTCCGAGGTCATCGACGAGGTCCAGCAGCGTCTGGTCGCGCGCGGGTTGACGATCGTGGAGAACGTGCCGATCCCGGACGTGGACAAGCAGATCGTGCTGCTGGACGCGCCGCAGCTGGAGCAGGCCCGCACCATCTACGCGTTCGCGAACCCGGTGGCCCGGTGGCTGCTCCCACTGGTGGCGGGGCTCTACCTGGCCGCGTTGCTGCTGGCCCGCCGCCGGCCGCGGATGACGGTGATCATCGGGCTGGTGCTGGCGGCGAACGCACTGTTGGTGGCGTGGGCGCTGTCGGTGGGCCGTCAGCTGTTCATCAACGAGTTGGCCGGCACCGTGTTCGGCCCGGCCAGCTCGGTGTTCTACGACACGCTGCTGACCTACCTGCAGCGCGGCTGGCAGGTGTTCCTCTGGCTGGGTGTGATCCTGGTGGTGGTGGGCTGGTTCGCCGGGTCCAACCGCTCCGGCACCGCGGTGCGCACGACACTGGCCGGCGGCCTGCAGACCGCCGGCGCCGGGCTGGCCGACGGGCCGGTCGGCGGCGCCGGCCGGTGGGTCGCGGCCAACGCCCGATGGCTGCGGGTCGCCGTCGGAGTGCTCGGCGCCGTGGTCCTGCTGTGGGGCAACGACGTCTCGCTGCCGCGGCTGTTCTGGTCGCTGGCGCTCGTTGTCGTCCTGCTGGGAGTCGTACAGGTACTGGTAGGCGCTGGCCGCGGGACCGGTGCCGCCAGCCCCATGCCGGCAAGCATCAACGGCGAGGAGTTCACCGGGTACGCAGAGAACTGACGTCCACCATGCTGATCGCATTACTCGCTCATCGGCGTTGATCTCATCCTCCTGGTCGCTCGACCGGGAGGACTTCCGCGCGCCCGGCTCGCCCTGCAGGGGCCGCGCTGGGAGGTCATGGGCATCAACTTCTACCGTTCCGCCCAGATCGCGTGGCCGGCACTCCAGCCGGCCGCCTGAGCGGGGGATCAGCTGCGTACGGTATCTGGCTGTCGCACCCGTGTCCCACGCGTCAGCGAAGGCACATTGCCATACATGGCGGGGCAGAGATCAGGCGGTGACCCCCGGGGCGCTGGTCTTGGTCGCAGGACGCGGCTGCCGGGCCGCCTCCGGGCCGCCGGCGCGCCGCCGCTCGCGGCGACTGCGAGCGAGTTCGGTCTCCAGGGCGTCGAGGGGCTGGGCGAAGGCGTTCGGGAAGCGCGCGAGCCAGTCCCGGACGACGGCGAGTCCCGCGGTGTCGACGCCGTAGATGCGGTGTGTGCCCTCGGCGCGGACGGTGACCAGCCCGGCCCCGCGCAGGACGCGCAGGTGCTGCGAGACGGCCGGCTGGGAGATCCCGAATTGCGCGTGCAGGGCGTGCGCGATCGCTCCCGCCGGCCGCTCGCCGTCGCCGAGCAGCTCGAGGATCCGGCGGCGCACCGGATCGCCCAGAGCGTCGAAGACGGCGCTGACCATCAGTCCTCCGGGGTCGCCTCTGGCGGCGGCGTCGTGTACGCCGCGACGGCGCGTTCCGCTGCGGCCCGGGCCTGCTCGGGGTCATCGCCGTCGCCGATCGCGGCCTGCGCCCAGCCCTCGCCGGCCAGCCGGACGAACTCGGCGCCCTCGGGGCTGGTCGGCCAGGTGGCCGCCTCGGCCGGGTCGACGGCTGCGCCGCTGGCAAGGTGCTGGTCGAGGCCGAACAGGCCGAGGTCCCAGCCGACACCGACCGCCCCGGGGCCGAACTGCGCCCACAGGTCGGGGTCGACGGGCGCCTCGTGGACCAGTTCGAGCGTCGTACAGCCGTCGGCCTCGCTCAGGTGGACCTGCACCCACGAGACAATGCCGCCGAACTCCGAGGTCACGGCGAGGCTCTCCGGCTGCTCGCAGCTCTCGACGACGCCACCGGCGTTGCCCTCGAACTGGTAGCGGCCGCCGACGACCAGGTCACCGCTGAGCGGCAGGAACCAACGCGGAATCCGCTCGGCGTTGGTGAGCGCGTCCCACACGTCGGGCCGCTCGGCGGCGTACCTGCGGCGCGCGACGGCAATCTTGGTCTGCTTGCCGTCGCGCGAGCCGGTGCGGATCTCGCGGGTCACCAGCCCGGCGGAGCGGACGGGGTCGATGGTGCGCATCATGATCGCCTCTTCATAAGGCACGACTTATATTAGAGGAGATCGGGCGGCGGTGTAAAGGCTCAGTGGCGACCTGCTTCACGGGCGGGGTGACCGGCTCACCGCACCCAGGGCGCGGACGCGAGAGGATCTTCTGGCGACAGGAACCAGAACCAACGTCGTCTGACGCTCAGGCTGGACCGCCGGCTCCCCGATAGAACGTGACGGGCGACGATTCAGCGGCAGAAAGGCGCCGATGTGACCCTTACGCGTCCGACTCTGCGGCCTTGACGAACGCGTCCAGGACAGCGGTCCAGCCGCCGCCTTGGCCGATGGTGTCGTGGATGATCTGACCGTCGACGAGGCGGTCGAGGTGTCGGTGCTCGAGCTCGACGGTGGTGTGGTCCGGGTCGTCGGCGGTGAACTTCACCTCGATCTCGCCGGCGTGCGCCGGGTCTGGATCGAACTGCCACTTGCCGTTGATCTGCCAGGTGACGACCAGCCGACGCGGCGGCTCCCAGGTCAGGACGCGACCCCAGTCGCACTCACTGCCGTCGACGCCGCGCTCGTACACCGTCCGCCTTCTCGGGGCTCGAGAATGGCGTCGGCCATGTCGGCCTCGCCGATGTGGTAGTCGGCCGGCCACCAGCTGCCGAACGAGTCGGTGAAGAACGCGAATGCCATATCCGCCGGCATAGCGACTGTGGCTCTTCCGTGTAGGGCGGAGATGACGGATGCGGTGCTCATGTCTGTTGTTCCTCCCGTTGTTCGGTGACGGCCGCCTCGGCGGCCTTCTGAAAAGCGGTCAAGGCGTCGTCCCAGATGCGCTGGAAGTACGCCTGCAGCGCGGCCACTCCGTCGGGATTGAGCCGGTAGATGCGGCGGGTGCCGTCGGGCGTGGCAACGACCAACCCGCCGTCCTTGAGCACCCGGAGATGCTGGGAGACCGCCTGCCGGGTGATCGGCAGGTGCTCGGCCAGCTCCCCGACCGAGCACGGGCGCCGGGCCAGGAGCTCGAAGATCGCCCTCCGGGTGGGGTCTCCGAGAATGCCGATCTGGCGGTCTCCGTAAGTGGCCACGTTCGTAAGTCTAGGGTTTCGAAGTGGCCTCAGGCAAGTCAGCTCCAACCACGGGGGTAGACCTGAGCCCCGACATCGCTGTGCACCATTCCAGTCCCGGCCGCATCGATCATTGAAATGAAGCGAGTCCTGCGTCCCGGCGGACAGCTGCTGCTCCTCGATCACATCGGCAGCAGCTGGTGGCCGATCTGGGCAGCCCAGCGACTCATCGAGCACTTCACCATCCGCGCAGCCGGAGAACACATGACTCTCCGGCAGCATCGCCGCCCGCAAGCTCGTCACTGTCGACGGCTGATCAAGTCAGCGCGGCAGTGCATTCGTCCTCAGTACGCTCACGGGGCTGTGGACTCAGTGACCGGCGCTGAGGCTGCTAGACGATCGCCCCGCATAGTCCCGTCCATGCGCGATGCGGCGGCGAGTGCAACCACGGCGGTTTCGACGTCATCGTCGGTCGTCCAGCGGCCCAACGAGAGGCGTATCGCCGCGAGCGACGAGTCGTCAGAGACCTTCATGGCGCGTAGAACGGGGGATGGCTCGTGGGTACCGGCGTGGCACGCGGACCCGGTGGATGCCGCGATGGCCGAGCACCTGGCGAGCAGATCGTGGCCTTGGGTGCCGACGATGCTGAGGTTCAGCGTGTTGGGCAGCCGGCGGACGGCGTGACCATTGAGCCCCACTCGACCCGGGAGGCCCGCTGCCAGCGTGTCGTGCAGCCGGTCTCGTAGCCTCTCCACCCGGCTGGGGACGTCGAGCGCGAACTCCCGCCCCGCGAGCTCAGCGGCCGCGCCCAGGGCAACCGCGCCCGCGACGCTCTCGGTGCCGGCACGCAGGCCGCGTTCCTGGCCGCCACCGCCCACGAGTGG
>DAIUDS010000013.1:0-22073 GCA_036845485.1 Jiangellaceae bacterium | reverse complement strand
GGAGCGCGCCATGCTTCCGGCGGAAGGTCCGACGGAGCGGCGGGCATGGGCGACGGCGCCGGTGGCACTTGCGGTAGGTCGACTCGGGTCGCCGCCCGGCGCGGGACCGGCGCTGTCGGCCCGGCGGGCAGGACCAACGACGTGGTGTCGGCGTCGGGCGTGGCCAGTTCATGGCGGAGTTCCGAGAGCAGCGGCCGTCGATCGGGGTCGACCGCGAGCCCGCGGTGCAGGAGCGCGGCCAGCCGCGGCGCGACGCCGTCAAGGTCGTGCTCGCCCCTGCGGATGCGATCGAGTACGACAGCGTCGGGACCGGTGCCGTAGGGAGGGCGTCCCGTCGCCGCGAACGCCACCGTGGCGGCCCAGCCGTGGATGTCCGTCCCCGGCGAGGGCTCCCTTCCGTTGACGGTCTCGGGAGCGAGGTAGCCGGGCGTCCCGATGACCAGGCCGGTTGCCGTGAGACGCGTCTCGTCCACCGCCCGAGCTACACCGAAGTCGATCAGGACCGGACCATCGTCGGCGAGGAGAACGTTGCCCGGCTTCACGTCGCGATGGATCACACCGGCCTCGTGGACACTGGCCAGCGCCTCCGCGAGACCCGACGCGAGGCGGCCGAGCCCAGCTGTGCTGAGCGGACCATGGTCGCGGACGACTCGTTCGAGCGACGGCGCCCGGACATAGCGGGTCACGATGTACGGCACGTCACCCTCGACGTCGGCATCGACCACCTGGGCGACGCGGTCTCCCCGAACCCGGCGCAATGCCGCAACCTCGCGACCGAACCGTTCGCGCCCGTCGTGCCCGCCGACCAGCCATGGCCGCAACGCCTTGACCGCCACCAGATCACCGTCGGGGCTGATGCCAAGGTGAACCACTCCCATGCCGCCTTCGCCGATGCGCTCGATGAGGCGGTACGGCCCCAGCCGCTGCGGCTCGGTCATGGGTGTGCTCACGGACACGACGGTAACCCGGAGCGTCCCTTCGGCGGACCCTGGCGGCCTTCTCCGGTCGGCGTCGCGGGATTCGAACCCCGCCCCGACGGGAAGGGGGACTCGCATGACGACGACGCCTCCGTTCCCGCCGCTGCCGCCGGAGGAACCGCGGCCTGCTGACCCTGGACCGACGCCGGAACCCGGCCCGCCCGAGCCCGGCCCCCCTGAGCCGATGCCGCCAGGACCGGCCCCCGAACGGCCGGTGCCACCGGCGCCGACTCCCGAGCCGGGGCCGCTGCCCCCGAACCCTGGCCCGGCGCCCGAGCCGGCAGTACCGCCGACGCCGGACCTCTGACCCGTACGGCTGCCACAAGGTGGCGCGCCGCTACTGGCGAGCGCCAGCCGGTTGCCCGACTCGGCCGGCACGGACCCTGAGCCAGCGCCGAAGACGCGGGAACTGCCACATGGCGATGCCCGAACCCGCCAGTACCGGAAAGACGACGAACCGCACCAGGCCGGTCGCGACGGCTGAGTCGTTCCACGGTGCGTAGACCACCGCCGCCACCAGCAGCGCGCTGGCGAGGTGGGCGAGACGTTCCATGTCGCGCATCTGCTTGTTGGAGAACCGCTGCCCGGTCACGGCTACCCCGCCTCTCGCTGGAGCGGCGTCAGTGCCATGAGCATCCGGCGTATGGACTCGACGGCCTGGAGGCGTTCCTCGCGATCCATGTCACTGGTCGCCACCTCGTTCACGGCCACGGCACAGGGCACGAGGACGTCTCGTAGTGAACGGCCGTGTTCGGTCAGAGTGACGTTCACCCGGCGTCGGTCATGTGGGTCTCGCCTGCGCTCGACGAGACCGTTCCGCTCCATCCGGTCCAGCGTGCGGACCATGGTCGGCGTTTCGATTGCCACCCGGCGACTGAGGACGGTCTGCGTCTGGCCGTCCTCGGCCCACAGGACGAGGAGTACGGCCCATTGGGCCGGCGTCACCCCATGCGGCCTGATGCGGTCGCCGAGCGCTCGTGCGAACGCCCGGGCGAGCGCGTTGACGAGATATCCCAGGCTCTGGTCGATCACGAACACGTCGTCGGATGCGTCGGTCACGTCTCCTGGCCGCTGCACGACGAGCGGCTGCTTAGTAGTCATAGCTAATAATTAGCATACTAATCTTCGTCGTCAACCTGCGGCGGACCGAAACGTGAGTTGGCGTGCGCCAGCGTGGGTAGATCGACGATGTGGACGCACGGCGGCGCGACGCCGATCGGCATCGTTACGAGCAGGGCCTGGAGGACTACCACGACCCGACGGCCGGGATCGGTGGCGCGCCGCCGGCGCGGAGCGCCCTGACACTGCGGCTGCTGCTTGCCGGGTTCGGGCTCGTGGTCTTCGTCGTGGCGACGGTCCTGTTCTGGAACGCCGACGCTCCGGTTGGCGCACTGACGTGTGCCGCCATGGCGGTCGTCGCGGCCGTGAACGTCGGGTGGGTGGTTCGCCGCAAACGTCGAGGCGAGCCAGGATAGTTCCGCCGCTAGGGTTTGGCGACATGTCGGCACGACCCTTGCACGAGCTTGTCGACCCTGGTTGGGCGCGCGTACTGGAACCCGTCGCCCATCGGGTCGCCGCGATGGGCGACTTCCTCCGCGCCGAGCTCGCGGCCGGACGCAGGTACCTGCCAGCGGGTCGGAATGTCTTGCGAGCATTCGGCCAGCCCTTCGACGACGTGCGTGTCCTGATCGTGGGTCAGGACCCTTACCCCACGCCCGGCCACGCCGTCGGTCTCAGCTTCTCCGTCGCGCCCGACGTGCGGCCGCTGCCCGCGAGCCTGGTCAACATCTTCCGCGAGTACACCGACGACCTGGGGTTACCCGAGCCGAGCACGGGAGAGCTCTCGCCCTGGGCCGAGCATGGCGTTCTGCTGCTCAACAGGGCGCTGACTGTCGCGCCGCACCGGCCGGCCTCTCACCGTGGCAAGGGCTGGGAGGAGGTGACCGAGGCGGCGATCCGGGGTCTGGCCGCTCGCGGCACGCCGCTGGTCGCGATTCTCTGGGGACGCGACGCACGCAACCTTCGGCCGCTTCTCGGCGGTGTGCCCTGTATCGAGTCGGCGCACCCGAGCCCGATGTCTGCGCGCGGCGGCTTCTTCGGTTCTCGTCCGTTCAGCCGGGCCAACCAACTCCTGATCGAGCAGGGAGCCGAACCCGTCGACTGGAAGCTGCCCTGATACCGGGTCGTGCAGCCTAGCTCTGGCTCTCGACGCGCTCGAGGTCGCTGCGCTCGACACAGAACTCGTTGCCCTCGGGATCGGCCATCGTGACCCAGCCGGTGCCGTCCGGCCGCCGATGGTCGCCGACGATCGTGGCGCCCAGACCGGACAGGCGCTCGACCTCGTCGTCGCGCCGCACGCCCTGGGGCTGCAGGTCGAGGTGGACCCGGTTCTTGACCGTCTTGCTCTCCGGAACCCTCTGCAGCAGGAGCGTCACGCGCTTTTCCGGCGTCCAGACGAGTGCCTGAGGATCCCCCGGATTGTCATCGGGAGACAGCGAGCCGCCGAGCGCATCGGCCCAGAACAGCGCGAGGTTGTACGGGTCGGCACAGTCGATCGTGACGTGACGGACCACGGACGGCACGGGCGGTCTCCCTCGGCGATGGATACTGCCACCTTCTCGCCCATGGACCGCAGCCGGCAACACAGTTCTCAGTCAGCTCGCTCGCGAACCTCTGGCTGCTCCCCCTCGCCGAAGTCGGGCCGTACACGCTGGTAGAGGCATGACAGCAACGGCGACCATTCGAGCAGCTCGACCTTTCTGTTGTCGTGCGCGACGAGGGCGATGTGCCGGCGCGGCGACGATGTCATCGGACTCCCCGTCCGGGTTGTGTCAGGACGACGCCAGCATGTCCGTCGCGGGTTTCTGGCCGGTTACGGGCCCAGGTCGACTGGGTACTGCTAGTCTTGTCGCCAGTTGTTGCAGTTGCAGTTCCACGCACGTTCTCGAACGCCCGCGGACTCCAAGATCGCGGGCGTTTCTCGTACGTCGTGCCACGCACGGATCGGGACCACGGTTGCAGCAGCCGGTGGGATTCGCACAAGGCGGATCCGGCAACGTCCCAGGAGGACACAGCACATGGCACAGGGAACCGTGAAGTGGTTCAACAACGAGAAGGGCTTCGGCTTCATCGCCCAGGACAGCGGCGAGCCGGACGTCTTCGTCCACTACTCGGCGATCGCGAGCGAGGGCTACCGCTCTCTCGATGAGAACCAGCGCGTCGAGTTCGAGATCGTGCAGGGCCAGAAGGGCCCACAGGCGGAGAACGTCCGCCCGCTCTGACCTTCAGCCCGGACAGATGCCCCCGTTGGCTCAGGCCGACGGGGGCGTCTCTCGTTCCGTCCGACAATGAGGCCATGACGACAGCAACGGCTGACATCACGGTGCGGGCCCTCGACGACGACTGGGCAGATGTTCGCCGCATCTACGCGGACGGCATCGCCACACGCAACGCCACCTTCGAGACGAGCGTGCCGCCGCGCCATGCGCTCCGACGCAAGTGGCTCGTTGGTCATCGGTGGGTCGCGGAGGCCGGGGGGGCCGTGGTCGGGTGGGCAGCCATCTCACGTGTGTCGAGCCGGGCCTGCTATGCGGGGGTCGGGGAGACGTCGATCTATGTCGCCGCCGCCTTCCAGGGGCAGGGCGTCGGCAAGGCGCTGCTCCGCAAGCAGGTCCGCGCCGCAGACGAAGACGGCCTGTGGACGCTGCAGACGTCGATCTTCCCGGAGAATGCAGCCAGCATGGCGCTGCACCGCGCAGCCGGCTTCCGCATCGTGGGAGTCCGCGAACGGATCGCACAACTGGACGGGCGTTGGCGCGACACCACCCTGCTCGAGCGCCGCAGCGCAGCACTGTGACCGGGATCACCCTCGGCGGCGGCCCTGTATCAGCCGATGTGGCGCACCTTCGTCATGTTGCGCCGCCGTGAAGCTTGGATGCCGAGGCCGACAACGAGGAGCAGCACCAGCGCGGCGAGCAAAACCCAGGGCCCGAGGTCGTCGATGAAGCGGGCGGCCGCGCCCTGCACCGAGGTCGCGGCGCCGACCACCGGGTCCTCGGCGATGTCGCCGCTTGCTTGACGCAGCTCGTAGACCCCGTAGTACGCCACGTACGTGCCTGCGAGCACCAGCAGGGCACCACTCACCCGGTTGACGTACGGCATGACACCGCTCATCCGGTGTACGAATCCGTCGCGGGCCAAGGCAACCGAGACGGCGAGCACTCCGACCACGACGCCCATGCCCAGCGCGTACGCCACGAAGGCGGCGAGGCCGGCCGCCGTGCTCTCGGCTCGAAACGTGCTGGTGGTGACTGCGAGGAAGGGTGCGACCGTGCACGACAGCGAGGCGACGGCGTACGCGACGCCGTAGAGCACCATCGACGCCGGCCCGCCGGTCGGCGACGCGCCTCGGAGACGTGGCAGTCGCAGGACGAACTCGCGGCCGCTGAGCAACCAGACTCCGAGAAGCAGCAACAGGACGCCGACCGCGACCGTCGCCCAGGACAGGTACGTGCCCAGCGAGAGGGCAAGCGGAACGACCACGAGCCCGAACGCGCCGAACACTGCGATGAAGCCGCCCGTCATCGCGGCGGTCGCGGCCAGCGCACGGCTGACGGACCCGTCGCCCGAGAGGAGCAGGGTCAGGTACGCGGGAAGCAGCGCGAAGCCGCACGGGTTGAATGCCGCGACCATGCCCGCCGTGGCCGCCAGCAGCAGCGTGTCGGTCACAGGCCGAAGCGTTCGCGCGCGATCCCGACGATGTCGGGGTCGCTCCCGTATCCGTCGACCGTCTCGACGGTCCCGTCGGCGGCGATGAACGCGAAGGTGTCCTGCTGCGTCACCTCGAACCGCGTGTACACCGCGCCGTCCACGTCGGCGATGTGCGAGAACCCCTGGACGTCGGCGTCCTCGACGAACGCCCGCATCTCATCGACACTTCCGGACAGTCCTGCGACACCGACGAAGGTTACGCTGTCGCCCAGCTCCACCGCTGCCGCGTTGACGCCTTCGGCGCCGCGCTTGCACACCGGGCACCACGGCGCCCAGAACCACAGGACTGCAGGCTTCCCGGACAGGCTGGCGCCGTCGAACGGGGCGCCGGTGACCGTCTCAGCGGTGAAATCCAGCACCTCGGGCACCGGTTCCGCCGCCGGCCGCGGCGTGGAGGTCGTTGCCGTCGTCGTCGGCTCCATGGTGGGCGACGACATGCCCGGCCCAGCCACCGTGGCCGCGGGCTCCGGTTCGCCTCCTCCGCACGAGACGAGGACGACGGCCGTCGAGACTGCCACGACGAATGCAAGGGTCTGGCGCGGCATCGGGAGGAGACCTTCGGTCGGTGGATGGGCTCGGACCTTATCGTGGCCCGACGCTGCAAGCCCGACCCTTACAACCCTGTGACGCGCTCGGTCGTGCATAGCCGTACCGTCGGTAAACGCGCCGTCCTCCCGGCCCGGCGATGCGGAGTTATGGTGCCGATGTGCCTCAGGTGCCCGAGACCATGTCGGCCTGGGTGGTGCAGGACCCCGGGCCGATGCCGACCGGGCCGCTCGCCCGCGTGACGCTCCCGGTGCCGGAGCCCGGTCCCGGCGACGTGCTCGTCGAGGTCGAGGCATGCGGCGTCTGCCGGACCGACCTTCACCTGGCCGAGGGCGATCTCGCGCCCCGCCGGCCGGTAACCGTGCCGGGCCACGAGGTCGTCGGCCGCGTCGTCGCGCACGGCGCCGGAACCGATCGGGTCGCGATCGGGTCGCGCGTGGGAGTCCCATGGTTGCGTCACACCTGCGGCAGCTGCCGGTTCTGCCGACGAGGTTCGGAGAACCTGTGCCCGGAGTCGCGGTACACCGGCTGGGACGCCGACGGAGGTTTTGCCGACTATGTCGCTGCGCCGGCGGCCTACCTCTATGCCCTGCCCGACGATGACGACCCGGAGAAGCTTGCGCCCCTGCTCTGTGCCGGAATCATCGGTTACCGGGCACTGCTCCGGACCGACGTCCCGGTCGGTGGTCGGCTGGGCATCTACGGCTTCGGTGCTTCGGCACACATCACGGCGCAGGTCGCGATCGCGCGTGGCGCGACGGTGCACGTCCTGACACGTTCCGCAGCCGCCCGGCGCCTTGCCCTCGAGTTGGGGGCAGCGTCGGCCGGTGACGCGTACGACCGCCCGCCCGAACCATTGGATGCGGCGATCCTCTTCGCACCGGTCGGCGATCTCGCTCCCGTTGCGCTGGAGGCTCTCGACCGCGGCGGCACGCTCGCGATCGCGGGCATCCACCTCACCGACGTGCCCACCCTCGACTACCAGCGTCACCTCTTCCAGGAGCGCACGCTGCGCAGCGTCACAGCCAACACCCGCGACGACGGCCGTGCCTTCCTCGAGGTCGCCGTCCGGACTCAACTAAGCATCGCGACGACGACCTATGGCCTGGACCGCGCCGATCAGGCCCTGAGCGACCTGTCGGCGGACCGTGTCGACGGTGTCGCCGTGCTGCGAGTGCGCTGAAGCCCGGCCGCTGAGGCACGCCGACTACAGGCCCGCGGCCTTTACCCCTAGGGGGCAGGGGTTGACCGGCATACCCCCAGGGGGTTATAAAGTACTCAACGAAGGAGACGCGATGACCGGTTACATCGAGAACAAGAACGCGGTGCTCGCGCGGCTGCGCAAGATCGAGGGCCAGGTGCGCGGGCTGCAGCGCATGGTCGACAACGAGACCTATTGCATCGACGTGCTGACGCAGGTTTCCGCGGCCACGCGGGCGTTGGAGTCCGTCGCGCTCACACTGCTGGACGACCACCTGTCGCACTGCGTCGCAGATGCGATTGCGGAGGGCGGCGGCATCGCGGACGCGAAGGTCAGGGAGGCCTCCGACGCGATCGCCCGCCTGGTCCGCTCCTGACTCGAGATCAATACTCACATCCAGGAGAACGACGATGTCGACAACCACGTACGCCGTTTCGGGAATGACCTGCTCGCACTGCGTCTCGGCAGTGACCGACGAGGTCGGCAAGCTCGGCGGCGTGACCGGCGTCAGCATCGACCTCGTCCCCAACGGGCAGTCCCAGGTGACGGTGACCAGCCAGGCGCCGCTCTTCGAGACGGAGGTCCGGGACGCGGTCGACGAGGCCGGGTACGAGCTCGTCGGAGCATCCGCCGGAGCGTCCGGATGAACACAACGGCCCGGCTGAGCGCATTCGCGGCCGGATCGGCGGTCGTGCTCATCGCCGGTTACGGCGTCGGGACGGCCGCCGGCCCGGTGGCTGCCGACACGTCGGACCAGCCGGAAGCGGCGGACCACTCTGCGGAGCAGGACCAAGCGCATGCCGACAGCACGGCGTCTGGCACCGATCAGGACGGGGACGTCATGGGAGGGCTCACGGCCACCGACGACGGCTACACCTTGGTGACGCGGTCGGCCACACTATCCGCAGGTCGAGGCACGTTCACCTTCGAGGTGCTTCGCCCCGACGGCCAGGCGCTGACCGACTACACGGTCGAGCACGAGAAGGAGTTGCACCTGATCGCGGTCCGCACGGACGGCGCCGGCTTCCAGCACGTGCACCCGGTTCGCGACGACGCCGGGCAGTGGAGCGTCGACCTGGATCTGCGGCTGGCGGGAGCCTGGCGTATCTTCGCCGACTTCGTGCCGGCGGGGGCGGAACGGGGCCTGACGCTCGGGCTGACGGCGCATGTCGCGGGCTACCCCTATGCGCCCCGCCCGGTTGCCGAACCTTCGAAGGCGGTGGAGGTCGGCGGTCTCCGGGTCGAGCTCACCGGTGCTCCGGTCGCGGGTCGCGCGTCGAGCGTCGAGTTCGCCGTGAGCCGCGATGGGCAGCAGGTGACGCCCAATCCATACCTGGGGGCCCGCGGTCATCTGGTCGCGTTGCGCGATGGCGATCTGGCGTACCTGCACGTGCATCCCGACGAGGACGAGTTGTCGTTCATGGCGACGTTCCCCACGCCGGGTCGCTACCTGCTCTACCTCGACTTCTCCGTCGACGGCACTGTGCGGACGGCGCCGTTCACGGTGGAGGTGACTCCATGACCACGGGCACCGCCGAAGGCACGGTAGAGCTGCAGATCGGCGGCATGACGTGCGCGTCGTGCGCCGCGCGGATCGAGAAGAAGCTCAATCGGATGCCCGGTGTCGAAGCCAGCGTCAACTACGCGACCGAGAAGGCCCAGGTTCTCCTGCCGGATGACATCAGCGTGGAGGATGCCATCGCGACCATCGAGGCAACGGGCTACACGGCCCGGCCACCCCGGCCTATGCCGGACCGGCAGGCCAGAGGCGACGAAGAGTCGGACACCGAGACCGCCGGGCTGCGGCGCCGGCTGCTGGTGTCCGCCGCGCTGACCCTTCCGGTTTTGGCGCTGGCGATGGTGCCGCGGCTGCAGTTCGACGACTGGCAATGGTTGTCGTTGACCCTGGCCGCGCCTGTGGTCATGTGGGGCGCCTGGCCGTTCCACCGGGCCGCTTGGGCCAACGCCCGGCACGGCGTCGCGACCATGGACACCCTGATCAGCGTCGGAGTGCTGGCCGCGTTCGGCTGGTCGCTGTACGCGCTCTTCCTCGGCGAGGCGGGTATGCCCGGGATGCGCATGACGTTCGACCTGTTCCCTGCCCGCCGGAGTGGCGCGGACGAGATCTACCTCGAGGTCGCCGCCGCGGTCACTGTGTTCATCCTGGCCGGCCGATACTTCGAAGCCCGGGCCAAGCGACGCTCCGGTGCTGCGCTTCGGGCGCTGCTAAGGATGGGTGCCAAGGACGTGGCCGTAGTTCGCGACGGCCGCGAAGGGCGGGTTCCCGTCGACCAGCTGAGCGTCGGTGACCTGTTCGTCGTGCGTCCCGGGGAGAAGATCGCCACCGACGGTGAGGTGGTCGAGGGCTCGTCGGCGGTCGACGCGTCCATGCTCACCGGCGAGCCGGTACCTGTGGAGGTCGGTGTCGGCGACACGGTCGCCGGAGCGACCGTGAACGCCGGCGGCCACCTGGTCGTCCGTGCCACCCGGATCGGGGAGGACACCCAGCTCGCTCAGATGGCCCGGCTTGTCGAGCAGGCGCAGTCCGGCAAGGCGCCGGTCCAACGCCTCGCCGACCGCGTCTCGGCCGTGTTCGTGCCCGTGGTGATCACTCTGGCGGTGGCCACCCTCGGGTTCTGGATCGGTGCAGATGCCGGGTCCGAGGCCGCCTTCACCGCCGCGGTCGCCGTCCTGATCATCGCCTGCCCCTGCGCACTCGGGTTGGCCACGCCCACGGCCCTGTTGGTCGGCACCGGCCGCGGCGCCCAACTTGGCGTCCTGATCAAGGGCCCGGAGATCCTCGAGTCCACCCGGCGCATCGACACCATCGTGTTGGACAAGACAGGCACGGTCACGACCGGCCGGATGCGCCTGGTCGACGTCGTACCGGCCGACGGGGTCGATCGGGCCGACTTGCTGCGGCTCGCAGGAGCCGTCGAGAACGCCTCGGAGCACCCGATCGCCGCCGCGATCGCCTCCAGTGCCCGGGAGCGCGTCGGCGAACTGCCCCCGGTCGACGGGTTCCGGTCCGCGCATGGCCTGGGCGTGCAAGGTGTCGTCGATGGGCACGCAGTCGTGGCAGGTCGCGCCTCCTGGCTCGCCGACGAGTGGGCATTGCACCTGGATGACCGGCTCGCGGGCATGCGGGCCGACGCGGAGGCCGCCGGACACACCGCCATCGCCGTCGGCTGGGACGGCACGCCGCGCGGCGTGCTCGTGGTCGCCGACACGGTCAAGCCGACCAGCGCACGCGCAGTTGCCGAACTGCGGGAGCTCGGGCTGCGCCCCATCCTGTTGACCGGTGACAACGAACGCGCCGCCCGCACGATCGGCGCCGAGGTCGGGATCGACGAGGTCGTCGCCGAGGTTCTTCCGGCCGACAAGGTCGAGGTCGTCCGACGCCTGCAGTCCCAGGGCCGCGTCGTCGCCATGGTCGGCGACGGCGCCAACGACGCCGCCGCCCTGGCTCAGGCCGATCTCGGTATCGCCATGGGCACCGGTACCGACGTCGCGATCGAGGCCAGCGATCTCACGCTGGTCCGCGGCGACGTGCGGGCCGCGGTCGACGCGATCCGGTTGTCGCGGCGCACGTTGGCCACGATCAAGGGCAACCTGTTCTGGGCGTTCGCGTACAACGTGGCGGCCATCCCGCTGGCCATCGCGGGCCTGCTCAACCCGCTCATCGCGGCAGCGGCGATGGCGTTCTCGTCGGTGTTCGTCGTCACCAACAGCCTGCGGCTGCGCCGTTTCCGCGCCGTGACGCTCGAGGGAACGCCGACCGCGGGCACCACGGCCGGGCAGCCGCGGCCCGCACCGGAGCGCACGATCGCGTGAGCCGGCGATGCCAGTGCCACCTCGATACACAGTCATCCTCAGTACCCCGTCATCTTGTGGCGGGAACTGCACGCCATCCGGACTGGAGTGACGTGTACATCCCGCCACAAGATGGCTGACCTTGGAGTGGCAGCGCCCCCTTTCTGACTCGGAGGACACCCGCATGAGCCGAACCGTCGTTCTCGAGGTATCGGGTGTCTACTGGGCCTCGTCGAAGTCGATCGCCGAATCGGTCCTCTCCAGGCGGCCCGGTGTCCTGACCGTCGACGCGAACCCGGTGGCCCAGACCGCGACGGTCACCTACGACCCCGAGCAGACATCCCTCGCCGAGCTGGCCGGATGGATCCGCGACTGCGGCTATCACTGCGCCGGGCTGTCGGTCCCCCACCACATATGTGACCCGATGGTCGACCCGGCTGGAGACGACCGGCGCGCGGGTCACGTCGCCCAGAAGCGCGGCCAGTCGCGTGCGCCCACCCACGACCATCACGTCGCGGCCGGCCACGACGCGCCGCCTGCCCCGCAGGAGGCGATGGGCCACGCCGGCCACCACGGCGGTGTGTCGATGGACGACATGGTGCGGGACATGCGCAACCGGTTCCTGGTCGCGGCGATCCTGTCGGTGCCGATCCTGATGTGGTCCCCCATCGGGAGAGACGTGCTCGGCTTCGACGCAGGCGCGCCGTTCGGACTTCGCGATGACGTGTTCAGCCTGCTGCTGAGCCTGCCTGTCGTGTTCTACTCGGCCTGGATCTTCTTCGACGGCGCATACCGTGCGTTGCGGGCGCGCACGCTGGACATGATGGTGCTCGTCGCCGTCGCGGTCGGCGCGGGATGGCTGTACAGCCTCGGCGTCACCCTGACCGGGGGCGGCGAGGTGTTCTACGAGGCCGCCACCGTCCTGACGGCGTTCGTCCTGCTAGGCCACTGGTTCGAGATGCGGGCCCGCGGTGGTGCAAACGACGCCATTCGCAGACTACTGGAGCTCGCGCCACCGAAGGCGGTCGTGCTGCGCGACGGCCACGAGGTCGAGGTGTCGACATCTGACGTCCAGGTGGGTGATCTGCTGCTGGTGCGTCCGGGTTCGAAGGTCCCTGTCGACGGCGTCGTCGAGGGGGGCGAGTCCGAGGTCGACGAGTCCATGGTCACCGGCGAGAGCCTCCTGGTGCCGAAGGCACTCGGCGCCCAGGTGATCGGTGCCTCGGTGAACGCGACCGGCACGCTGCGGGTTCGCACCACGAAGATCGGTTCGGACACCGCGTTGGCCCAGATCGTCGCATTGGTCCAGGAAGCACAGAACTCCAAGGCTCCCGGACAACGCCTGGCCGACCGGGCCGCGTTCTGGCTGGTGCTCGTCGCACTTGTCGCTGGTACGGCGACGTTCCTGACCTGGTTGGCCGTCGGGCGACCGGTGACCGAGGCGCTGCTGTTCGCGATCACCGTCGTCGTGATCACCTGCCCGGATGCGCTGGGCTTGGCAACGCCCACGGCGATCATGGTGGGCAGCGGACTCGGAGCCCGGCGTGGCGTGCTGTTCAAGCACGCCACGGGGCTGGAGACGTCGGCCCGCATCGACACGGTGGTGTTGGACAAGACCGGCACTCTCACCCGGGGCGAGCCGGAAGTCACCGACGTCGTCGCCGACGGGCTCGAGCAGGAGGAGGTGCTGGCCCTGGCAGCGGCGGTGGAGCGTGAGTCCGAGCATCCGTTGGGGAGGGCCATCGTCGGCCACGCCGAGGACGTCGGTGCCCGCCGGGTCGCAGCAACGGGCTTCCGCAACGTGGCTGGCCACGGTGCGTCGGCCGCCGTCGACGGGCGACGCGTCCTCGTCGGCAACCGCAGGCTCATGAAGGACGAAGGGGTCGACCTCGGCGCGCTCGCGGCGAGCCGGGACGAGCTGGCCGGGGCCGGCCGCACAGCGGTGCTGGTCGCGGTCGAAGGCCGCAGCGTCGGCGTGATCGCCCTGGCCGACGCCGCACGTGACACTGCTCAGGATGCCGTCGCCGCATTGCACAAGGCCGGCATCGAAGTCGTCATGCTGACCGGGGACAACGAGGCGACCGCGAGGCGGATCGCCGACCAGCTCGGCATCGACACCGTCATCGCTGAGGTACTGCCCGGTGACAAGTCGGCCAAGATCGCGGAGCTTCAGGCTGGTGGCAGGCGGGTCGCGATGGTGGGCGACGGCGTGAACGATGCACCCGCCCTCGCCCAGGCCGACCTCGGTATCGCGATCGGCGCCGGCACCGATGTTGCCATCGAGACCGCGGACGTCGTCCTGATGCGGTCCGATCCGTTGGACGTACCGATCGCACTGAGCATCGGCAAGGGCACGCTGCGCAAGATGCGGCAGAACCTCGGCTGGGCCATCGGCTACAACGCCATCGCGCTGCCCATCGCGGCCGGCGTGTTCGAGCCATCGATCGGCCTGGTGCTGCGGCCGGAGATCGCGGCCCTGTCCATGTCCGGTTCCAGCTTGCTGGTCGCGGTCAACGCCCTGCTGCTCAAGCGGCTCAGACTGCCGGCACCGGCAGACCCGGGAGAACCGGCAGCAGAACCGGTACCGACGCCGGTGCCAGTCGGCCGGTCATGAACGCCCCACCGGTCAGAAGAGCCGACATCCATGGCAAGGGCCGGTGTCGATTTCGGTAGGTCCTGGTGCACCTGGTGGAGGAGTACGCCCAGCACAACGGCCATGCCGACCTACTGCGCGAACGGATCGACGGCAGGGTGGGCCAGTAGCCGGGTCCGAGGATGCGGCGGTCAGCGCTTGGTGAGCCGGAAGGTCGTCTGGGCGTGCGGGTGCTTGACAAATGTGAGCACCTTGACCTGCTCTATCCGGAACACCGCGGCGGAATCCTCTCCCGATACGAAGACGCCGTCGCCGACCTCGAAAGGCCAGTCACTGCCGTACTTGGTCTAGGCGTCAGCCAGGCCCTCCAACGCTCCATGGTCGGTCACTCGAACTGCCGTGCCCTCGACGACGACATCGAGACGCCGAGCCCTGGCATTGCTCCTCGTGGTGATCGCGACCTGCCGATTGCGTTCGAGGCCTGCGGGCGCGGCCGAGGACGTGGGTGAGTCCGAACGGGATGCGGTCGAGCTCCTCGATGAGGAAGCCGGCCGCGCGGATGGCCGCGGCAGTGTCGCGGTTGGGATGACATCCTCCCGCCGCGTGCGACCAGAGCGGAGCGATGAGGTCCTGGGCGAGTCCGACCACGCGCCGCGGCGAACGGACGTGTTCGTAGAAGCGAAACTCTCCGCCTGGCTTCAGAACGCGTGCGATCTGCGCCAGCGCCGTTGCCGGGTCGGGCACCGAACAGAGCACCAGCGAGGTGACGGCCGCGTCCATCGAGCCGTTGGCCGCCGGCAGCTCTCCGGCATGGCCGGCCACCACCGTGATGGCAACCGGCACCTCGGATGCGGTTTGCTCGGCCTGCGCACGCAGGGTGTCCTCCGGCTCGACGGCGATGACCTCGCAGACTGTGCGTGGATAGTGGCGGAACGTGGTGCCCGGGCCGGCGCCGACTTCGATCACCCGGCCGATCAGGCCGTCCAGCAGCCGGTCTCGATGCGCACCGGCGCCGTGTCGGACGGCGATTCGGGCAAGCCGCATGTAGACGCCGGCGAACCGAGGGTGCTGGAAACTCTCGACGTCGGTCACCGTGCTCACCTCCGCTAACCCGTACACACGTGTTCGAATTACCGTATAGCCTGTGCTCATGACCACGAACTACCGACCATCCACAGACACCGTCCCGGCCGCCGTCGAGGGACCGGCGGACCGGCGCCGCTGGCTCACTCTGGTCCTGTTGTGCCTAGCCCAGTTCATGCTGATCGTCGACGTGACCGTCGTGAATGTTGCACTGCCGAGCATCGGTGCCGACCTTGCCGCCGGGCGCGAGGCGCTGACCTGGGTGGTCACGGCCTACGTGCTCACGTTTGGCGGTCTGATGTTGCTGGGCGGACGGCTCGCGGACGTGCTCGGACGGCGCAACGTCCTGCTCGCCGGGCTCGCCGTGTTCACTGTCGGCTCCTTTGCCTGTGGCCTTGCTGTCGACGAGACGACGCTGATCGTCGGACGGGTGGCCCAGGGAGTCGGTGCGGCGCTTCTGTCCCCGGCGGCGTTGTCGATCATCACCACCACCTTCCACGGTGCCGAGCGCAACCGGGCCCTCGGTGTCTGGGCCGGCATCGGCGGGTCTGGTGCCGTGGTCGGAGTGCTCTTGGGCGGCATTCTCACATCCGGGCCGGGATGGGAATGGGTGTTTTTCATCAACGTGCCGGTTGGCTTGGCGATCCTCACGGCCATTCCGGCCACGGTGGCCGCCGATCGACGCCGGTCGCGCGAGGGCAGCCCGGACGTAGCGGGCGCATTTGTCGTGACCTCCGCGACGGCCCTACTGGTATACGGGCTCGTCGAGGCGGGTGATTCCGGCTGGACCGCGACCGGCACGTTGGCGCCGATCGCGGCAGGTCTACTGCTCTACGCCGGCTTCGTGATCATCGAGCGGACGGTCGCAACTCCCGTGTTGCGGGTCGAGTTGCTTACCCGCCGGCCAGTCGTCTCCGGCACGTTCATCATGCTGGTCGCCACCGGTCTGCTGGTCGGCTTCTTCTTCCTGTCCACGTTGTACCTGCAGCACGCCCTGGGCTTCAGCGCGTTGAAGACAGGCCTGATATTCCTCCCGGCGGCGGTGGCGATCGGCGTGGGCGCACAGGTTGGCGCCCACCTGATCGGGCGGCTTGGGGGCCGACCGGTCGCCGCTGCTGCGTTCTTCCTCACGGCAACGGGTGCGGCGCTGCTCACTCGCGTCTCCGTCGAGTCCGACGCCTACACGGAGTTCCTACCTGGACTCGTGATCGCTGCTTTCGGCCTTGGTCCGGCCTTCGTCGTGGCCACCACGACGACACTCGCCAACGTCGACCAACACGAGGCCGGCCTGGCGTCTGCGGTCATCAATACCTTCCACGAGTTGGGAGGGGCGATCGGAGTGGCCGTGCTGTCCACCGTCGCGGCAGCCAGCACCGCGCACACTGCGACCAGCATCGACGGCTTCATGGACGCCTTCACGGTCTCCGCCGTCACAGCGGCCATCGCCGGCGGGATCGCGCTCCGTCTGGTGCCACCTGGCAAGCCGGCGGCTGCCAACGCTGGCCATGGTCATGTCCACTGAGGCTCGTACGATGCGCCTCGTGACGGCGGACAGACCACGGCGACGTGCCGACGCGGAGCGCAACATCGCGGCCATCGTCGACTCCGGGCTCGAGCTGTTCGCCACTCGCTCCAACGTCAGCATGGCCGACGTGGCGGCCGAAGCGGGTGTCGGCCGGGTCACCTTGTACGCGCACTTCCCGTCTCGTGAGCAGCTGCTCCAGGCGGTCGTCGAGCGAGCGCTCGCCGAGGCACACGACCTGCTGCAGGTCGACGACTTCGACACCGGACCGGCCGACCTCCTGCTGGCACGGCTGGTGCGAAAGTCGTGGCACACTCTGGATCGCTATCGCAGGCTGCGCGCCGTGGCACAGGCCGAGCTGGGCGAGCAGCGGCTGCGCGAACACCACGACCGTGCCGACATCGCCGAGCGTCTACGGCACTTGGTGGCCCGTGGTCAGCGCCAGGGGGTGTTCCGATCCGACCTCCCCGTCGGATGGCTGGTCACGACGACGTTCAGCCTCCTGCACGCTGCCGCTGACGAGGTCACCGCCGGGCGACTAGCGCCGTCGGACGCACCCGACGTGCTGGAGGCGACGCTGTCTGCCGTTCTGAGTCCGCCTGGCGCATCCTGAGCGTATGCGGCGGCTCCACAGGCTCGAGCTTGTCGGCGTCTCGATCGCGCTGGTCGTGCCCGGGTGCGATGGCTCGACCGAACCGAGCGCGCCCGTGTCGACGCCGACCAGTACCCGCCTCGCCGAAGCCGCAAGGCCTGCCGTGACGCGGCCGAGCTCCACGGCACGGACTTCGGCCCCGGTCGCTGTCTCGCCGGTTCCCACGGCGGTCGAGATCCCGGCCCAGGGCACGGGCAGCTTTGCGGTGGCGGCCGGTGAGGGCCCACAACTGGGCAGCGGCCGCCTTCTCCGCTACACCGTCGAGGTCGAGGGCGGCCTGCCGTATGCCGCGGCGGGCATCGCCCTGGCGGTGGACGCCACCCTGGCTGATCCGCGAAGCTGGATCGGCGGAGGTGAGTACGCCTTTCAGCGAACGGACGGCGACGGCGACGTGCGGGTGCTGCTGGCCAGTCCCGCAACGACCGACCAGTTGTGTGCTCCGCTACGGACTCGCGGCGAGGTGTCCTGCCGCAACGGCGACCTCGTGGTGATCAACGCCCGACGCTGGGCCTATGGCATCGAGGCTTATGGCGACGACCCGGCCGCATACCAGCAGTACGTCGTCAACCACGAGATGGGTCACGCCCTGGGCTTAGGGCATGTGGGCTGCCCCGGTACCGGCGAGGCGGCGCCCGTCATGCTCCAGCAGACGTACGGGCTCCAGGGGTGCACGCCGAACCCGTGGCCTTACCCGTGACGCACTGCGGTCAACTGCTCCTCGTCGAGGTGGTGGCCGGCACTCCTCCGCCGGCGTGCTCGGCGTTGTGGACGGCATCGGTGACGTGCTGACCCACGTGGTCGTTCTCCACCGGTAGACGACCTGCATGCCCTCGCGGCGGGTATGGACACGGCGGGCCATCCGCAACTTCGCGGGGTGCTGAGATGCGGACGTAGCGGGCTTGCCGACCCGCGATGCCAGCTCGTTGACCGGCACCTCCCCGTCGATCATCGCCCAGAGCAACCACACCCGGGTACCGTCGGCGAGCATCCGGAAGACCTCGACCGCAGGTCCACCTGGTCAGGAGGTAGCGGGCGGCGGCACGCCCCATCTTCACGCATGCGCAGTTATTAGGGAACGGGTCGAAGCCGATGCAAGAGTGGTGGCCGCTGTTTGCGGGTGTGGTCGGCGGCATGCTGATGGGGTGGCTCGTCCTGGCCATCGGCTTGTTGCTGCTCCGACCCGACGACCTGCGGCTACGTGATGCGCTGCGGCTGCTCCCTGACCTGGTGGGCCTGCTGCAGCGGTTGGCACGCGACTCGACGCTTCCGCGCGGCATCCGCCTCCGGCTGTGGCTGCTCCTGGGCTACCTCGCGCTGCCATTCGATCTCATCCCGGACGTCGTGCCGGTCGTGGGCTACGCCGACGACGCGATCGTCGTGGTCCTCACGCTCCGATCCGTCATCCGCACAAGCGGGTTGGCGGCCGTCGAACGGCACTGGCCTGGCACGGCGGACGGGCTCACCGTCGTTCGCCGCTTGTCCGGCCTCTGACCGCGGGAATATGCCATGAGGCGTACGCATCCGATCATGCCAAGGTGCGGACGCCCCGCGACGCCGGATCAGCCCTCATCGAAGACCTTGATGATGTAGTCGGGCCGCTGATTGCGTGGTCAGCGTATGGTCAGCCGATTGCGTGCCGTGAGTATCCGACGATGGCGTAGGGGAAAGGTCAGACTGCGACGCGGGTGCGGTTCGTTACTTGTCCGTCGTGCCGTCGATGCGCTCGCGGAGCAGGTCGGCATGCCCATTGTGCTGGGCATACTCCTCGATCATGTGCACGACTACGGTGCGCACCGACATAACGTCCGCTCGCGCCGTGATGGTGTCCTCGTATGACGCTGCGGCCAGCGCCTCGTCGGCCAGTCGACACTCCTCAAGAAGCCGCTCGTAGTCGGCCTGTGCGCGATGCGGGTCCAGGTCCTCGAAGTCGGCATCCCGACCTAGGGCGGGGTCGTACATCGGCTCCAGTTCCTGCCCGGCGACCCGTTCGCGGAACCATCTGCGCTCGACCTTGGCCATATGCCGGACCAGGCCAAGCAGGGACAGGTTGGACGGCGGAACGGCACACTCCGCCAGCTGCTCACCGGTCAACCCGGCGCATTTGCGTCGCAGCAGGGCACGATGCCAGGCCAGGAAGCCTTCGAGGATTGGCCGGTCATCGCCAGTGAGAGGGCCCGCGGGCAATGACACCTCGGGAGCAGTCCAGGTCATGCCCCATTCTCACTCGGGACGTATGCCGCGGGGCGCCGGTCTGCGGCCAACAGATCCTCACGGGCGGCGACTGGGCACAGGGGCTCGTCGCATGGTCGACGCGGTCCTGTGTGCGCCCAGGTGAGTGCGGCCCGCAGCACACGAGCATCGTCCGGATCTGCCGCGGGGTGGTGCATGCATTTTCGGAAGGAACGCCCCCGGATCCTGAGACCGCGCTATGCAGCGTCTCCTAGGAAGTGCCGCGACGAGCGACATGCGAGCAACGTCGCCATGTCACAGTCGCGGTCAAAGGGAACCTGAGTGGCCGGCGAATCATGTGACCAGTGGCAGGGTCAGGTTCTTCCACTCCTCGAGCATCCCGTCGAAGCCAGCAACAAAATGCTGCAGCCAAGTCAACCCGGCGGTGCTGGTCGCCGTCATGTCGTACGTGACCTGCACGGTCGCGCCGCCGTCGACGGCGAGACAGCGGACGTCGACCGTGCCGGCCGTGCCATTGTCGGAGACCCGGGCGTAGGTAACGTGGTCTTCGGTACGAAACACCGTCACCCAGATGGTGTGCGAGTGAGCGGCGGTGCTCCACACAGCACCGACCTCGTCGGTGGCTCCGGAAAGGTAGGTCGGGGCCCACCCGTCGACCCACGCCCGTTCGCCCTCGGGCGTGAACAGCGGCAGCGCGACTAGCGGGTCGCACGGCAAGGTGAAAGAGCCGGTCACTGCGATGCGGGTTGTAGTCGCTGCTGGATCCATGCGCGGATTATGTGCTCAGTCGAGCACGGCACGGTTCGTCGGACAGGTTTCGCAGGCTGTGCTCCGAGCTGACTCCGCAGCCACGGACACGTTCGCTTTGCCGCGATGCCGGCGAAGCGCCCATTCCAAGATCCGCGGAGGCTCCGCTAGATCGACAGTGGTTTCCATTCATGATCATCGATGAAGGTTCGATCGCCACGCATCCATTGCGACAGGGCATCGGCGATCGAGGCCAAGGACACGTCCTTCGCCTGGAAGTGCTGATCGGGGGAACCATCCCGGTACTCGAGTAAGAAGCGCCCCCTTCGTGATTGATTGCCTGTGCATGTTTGGCGGGCCACTGCTAACGATGAGGAAGCCCCCCGGCTTTCGGAGCGTTGAGTGCACGAGCGCAAGCCAGCTCTCCGCCTCCGTCACGGTTCCGTTCGGGGTCCTGATCGTCAGGTCATCTGGCCCAATCGGCTCACTCTCCCAGTCGTCCCCTGACCCAATCGGCGCAGCGGGCTCCATGAAGTCAGTGTGCCATCGCTTCTCGAACGCCCCTCATGCCGCATGTCCGCGGGGCGCCAAGGGTTCAATAGGTGCGATGCGCCGCACCCCGGGTCACATATGGCGAGCCGAGGACGTAAAGCGGCGCTAGCCGAACTCCTCGAGTGTGGCGGAGGTCATCCTGGCCGCCCACGCCCCAAGTCTCGCCAGAGGTCTCGCACGGCTTGCAGCCCCGCCGGCCCCAAGCGATAGACGGACCACGCGTCGATCGGCCAAAAGAACAAGGAGCCAACGACCAAGAGCACCCACCCAAGCACAGCTGCGGCTTGTCCCAACCCGGTCTGAGGGGTGCGTCCCTACCAGGCGGGTCACCGCGGCTGACGGAAACCACAAACGCACCAACGCGAGGACGTCGTCGAGCAGCCCGTGAGTGCAGTCGAGTGCGGTCCATGGCCTTTCACTGACATACGGAGAGTATCGACGGAGGATCATTCACGAGACCCCTGAACGTGCTCAACTGCCGCCGAACCGCGTGGATGGGCACGCCCGCCGAAACGGCACCATGGCAGCATTGGTTGGGTCCCGTCGGGACAGGTGATGGTCGGGCATTTCTGACGAGGCGTGCAGTGCGACTGTCCATCGGTTGGTCGGCGTTGCTGGCAGCGAGGTAGTGAGAGGCGCGCTGATTCCACCGGGCCGGAGGACGTATGGGGTCGTTCCGTAACGTTGTGATCATCGATCGGCCCCTCCCGATCGTGTTTGCTTTCGTGTCGGATTTCCAGAACGTGCCCAAGTGGAACTACGCGATCATGGAGACGCACCAGAGCTCGCCGGGACCAGTCACGGTCGGGACGCTCTTCGTCCAGCGACGGCACATTCCCAAGCCCAGCGAGGAGCAGTTCACGGTGACCGAGTTTGCGCCGAATCGGCGCGTCGTCATCGAGGGGACACTAGGCCCGTTTCCGGCGCGGCTTAGCTACGAGTTCGAATCATCGGTCGGGGGCACCGTGGTCACGAACACAGTCGAGCTGCAGATGAGCGGCCCACTGAGGCTCATCGGCGGGATCGCAACGTCGCGGGTAAAGAATGCCGTGGCAGAGAACCTCAGCGTGCTGAAGCAGCTACTCGAGGCAGCGACGTAGCCGGTGGCGTGACAGGAACCATCCGGAGCAAACCCGTCGGCGGATGCCGGCACTGGCCGAGCCAGCTGATATGCGGGGTTCAAGTTCTTGGGCCGACCCGTCACTGGTCACTACAGGCCATTGGTGAGTGGGGCACAAGCGGCACCATCGGCGAATCGCCGGAGCTGGCACGGGTTGCGTAGGGTGAGCTCGTCTCGGTTCGCTAGGTCGGATGACCGTCCACTGCGGCTGAGAGGAGTTCGGCATGGCGTCCATTTCGGAGCGGGAGAGCGGGGAGATCGAGGCGGCAAACGCCTCCGGCACCACTCCGGTCGTCTTCATCCACGG
>DAIUDS010000012.1:0-22143 GCA_036845485.1 Jiangellaceae bacterium | reverse complement strand
CGCTGCTCGCGGCCGCGCCGCGCACGATCCTCGACGTCCCGCTGCCGCCCGCGGTGGGAGATGATTCGCTGGACACCCGCCATGCCGGCGGCGACGACGAAGCTGACGCTGACGGCGATGAGCACCTGGATCCAAAGTGGGCCATCGCTGAGATTTCCGGTGAAAAAGCCGAGGCCGACCGTCCAGGTCGCCCACGTGCCGGCGCCGAGAAGGCTGATCCACAGGTAGCGGAGCGCAGATACGCCAACGAGACCCGCGGTCGCTGAGGCGGCCGTCCGGCCGAAGGGGATGAAGCGTCCCATCGCCAGGGCGACCGTGCTGACGCCCTCCATCCGGCCGTACGCCCGGTCGGCGTTACTGCGGATCCGACGTCCGAGCCCGGATCGCTCCAGGATCGCGGGCAGCTTGTGCCGAGCAAGGGCGTAGACGAGGTGGTCGCCTGCCATCGCACCGATGACCACGGCGGCGACCGACCAGCCGAGGCTCAGGTGGCCGGCCGCTGCGAGAGCACCCGCCGACACGACCGCGGCGTCGGACGGGATCGCGGGAAAGGTGGCATCGAGCGCGACCAGGCCGACTACGAGCAGGTAGGCGAGGAAGGGTGTCGCCGTCAGCGCGAGCAGGTCCATAAGCCCAGCGTGCGGGCACTTTCGGGCCTGGACAACGGGTGTCGCGTGAATACCGGGTACGACCAGGGTGAACCCCTGGGGGACGCGTTCGACCGACGTCAGGGATGTCACCGTCCGGGCACGCCGGTCGATGTCAGCCCACTCTCACTACGCTGGCTCGGTGACTGCGGAACGGGGCGTGTTCATCGCGTTCGAGGGTGGCGAAGGAGCCGGCAAGTCCAGCCGTGCCCGTGCCCTCGCCGGCCGGCTGCGCGCCGCCGGCCGAGAGGTCGTCCTCACACACGAACCGGGCGATACCCGGATCGGTCGGCAGGTGCGCCACCTCGTTCTGGACGTCAGCACCGGTGATCTCGATGTGCGCGCCGAGGCTCTGCTGTACGCCGCGGACCGCGCGGAGCACGTAGCCGAACTGGTCGGCCCTGCCCTTGCCGGCGGTGCGGTCGTGGTCACCGACCGGTACGTCGATTCGTCCATCGCCTATCAGGGCATCGGCCGTGGCCTCGGCGCCGAGACGGTTGCCCGCTTGTCTGAGTTCGCGACCGGTGGGCAGGTGCCGGACCTGACCGTGGTGCTGGACGTTCCGGCGCACATCGGCCGGAACCGCATCCGTGGGCCGGAGGACCGCCTCGAGCGTGAGCCGGACGAGTTCCATGAACGGGTCCGTCAGGCGTACCTGGACCTGGCCGCCGCCCAGCCCGGCCGGTATCTCGTCGTCGACGCGACGCTGTCTGCCGAACATGTCGACGCCATCGTGCTCGACCGGGTCAAGGAGCTCGGTCTGCCGTGACTTCGGTGTGGGACGCCGTCATCGGGCAGACCGTCGTGCCAGAGCTGCAGCGAACCGTCGCCGACGCAAGTGCGCTGCTCGAGGACGAGGCCAGCGCCGGCGTGGCGATGACCCACGCCTGGCTCCTGACCGGCCCGCCGGGCTCGGGCCGCTCGGTTGTCGCGCGTGCCTTCGCCGCGGCCCTGCTGTGCCCGCAGGGTGGTTGCGGCCGGTGCGCCGAGTGCCGCGACGTCCGCAACCGAACCCACCCCGACGTCGCGGACGTCGTCACCGACGGCTTGTCGATCAAGATCAAGCAGATTCGCGAGCTCGTTCCACGTGCCGCCCTGCGGCCCTCGAGAGGCCGCTGGCAGGTCGTCGTCATCGAGGACGCCGACCGGCTCGGCGAGGACGCCGCCGATGCGATCCTGCTCTCCGTCGAGGAGCCGCCGCCACGCACGGTGTGGATGCTCTGCGCTCCGACGCCGGAGGACATCGTCGCGACGATCCGGTCCCGATGCCGGGTTGTCACGCTGCGCACACCGCCGTTCGCCGAGGTCGCAGCGCACCTGATCCGCCACGACGGCGCCGATCCGGAGCGCGCGGCCCTCGCGGCCCGTGCCGCCCAGGGTCACATCGGTCGGGCCCGGGCCCTGGCCACCGATGAGGACGCCCGGTCCCGCCACGACGAGGTGCTGCGGCTGCCGTTCGCGCTGGCCGACCTGCGGACCTGCCTCGACGCCGCGGCCTCCCTGGTCGATGCCGCGAAGGCCGACGCCGAGCGGCACTGCGACGAGCTCGACGCTCGGGAACTCGACGACCTCAAGCAGGCGATGGGTGTCGGCGCGACCGGCCGCCGGCCGCGCAACGTCGACGCCGCGGTGAAGGAGCTCGAGCGGGAGCAGAAGCTGCGCCGCACCCGGGTGCAACGTGACTCCATCGACCGGGCCCTGGTCGACGTCCTCGCCCTGTACCGCGACGTGCTCGTCATGCAGCTCGGCGCTGGGACCGAGCTGGTCAACGAGCACATCCGCCCATCGATCGATCGGCTGGCTCGGGCGTCGGCGCCCGAGTCGACGTTGCGGCGAATGGAGGCCGTCGTCGCGGCGAGGGAGGCCCTCGAGGCCAACGCGGCACCGCTGCTCGCGCTCGAGGCCATGGCCCTCACCCTGCGCGAGGGCTGACCGCTCAGATGGCGAGCTTGAAGCCGGTGTGCGACGCGACGAACCCGAGACGTTCGTAGAACCGGTGCGCGTCGGTGCGCCTGGCGTTGCTCGTGAGTTGCACCAGGGCGCAGCCCCGCGCCCGTGCTTGCTCGATGGACCACCGTATGAGGCGTTCCCCGACGCCCGTGCCCCTCATGGACGCCTCGACCCGGACCGCCTCGATCTGCGCGCGCCACACGCCGCGGCGCGACAGCCCGGGCACGAACGTGAGCTGGAGTGTCGCGATCACGCGTCCGCCGGACTCGCCAACCACCAGCAGCTGGTTCGGGTCGTGGTCGATCACGTCGAACGCATCCCGGTACGGAGCGAGCTCCTGCGGACTCTCGCGGCCTGCACCCAGTTGGTCCTCCGCGATCATGGCGACGACAGCCGGAACGTCCCAGGCAGCGGCAGGGCGGAAGCTCAGGTCCATACCGCCATGAGACCAGACCGACAGGCCATAGGGTGGCGCCGTGGGCATGGTCATGGCCGTCGCGTTCACCCGATACGGGCGGCTGTACTACCTCGACCCGGGAGAGCACAAGCCACACGTGGGTGACAAGGTGCTCGTCCCCACCGACGACGGCCCGGAGGTCGCCGAGTGCGTCTGGGCACCTCAATGGGTGAGCGAGGACATCGGCGGACTGCCGGTCTGCGAAGGATCCGCGTCCGAGGTAGACCTGGAGCGCGACGAGCGCAACCGTCGCCGCCGTGCCGAGGCGAAGGTCGCGGCCAGGCGGCTCGTCCGCCAGCACAAGCTGCCGATGAAGATCGTCGGCGTCGACTACGTCGACACCCGCGAGGATATCGACCAGCTCATCACGGTCTACTTCAGCGCACCTCACCGCGTCGACTTCCGTGAGCTCGTGCGCGACCTGGCCCGGACACTGCGCGCCCGGATCGACCTGCGCCAGCTCGGAGCGCGTGACGAGGCGCGGGTTCAGGGCGGGATCGGCCCGTGCGGTCGTGACACCTGCTGCTCGACGTTCCTGGTGGACTTCGAGCCGGTGACGGTCCGGATGGCGAAGGACCAGGACCTCCCGCTCAACCCGCTGAAGATCTCCGGTGCCTGCGGCCGGCTGATGTGCTGCCTGAAGTACGAGCACCCGCTCTACCAGGACTTCAAGGTCAGCGTTCCGGCGCTGGGCTGCGGGGTCAGCACGGATCAGGGGGTCGAAGGAACGGTCGTCGGATACAACGTTCCCGCGCAGACCGTGTACGTACGTGACCGGGAGACGGGCCGTCGGGTGGCGTGCCCCAAGGCGAGCGTCTGCGGTTCCCGGCATGCGTACGAGGGTGCGGTCGCCGAAGGCATGCGGCCCACCCCCGACCTGGAGTCCGAGTGACCCGTGCCTTGGCCGTGCTTCTGACCCTCGCGACACTCGCGGCGGCCTGCACGTCGGACCCGCGGGACGTCGGACGCGAACCCTCGTCCACACCTGCTCCCGAAGCGACGTCCGGCGTCGACCCCGCGTTGGCCGCGTTCTACGGGCAGTCGCTCGAGTGGGAGACCTGCCGGGAGGACTTCGAGTGCGCGACGCTGGACGTGCCGCTGGACTACGAGGTGCCCGACACCCAGACCATTGAGGTCGCGGTGCTGCGGTCGCCGGCCACCGGCGACGACCGGATCGGCTCGCTCCTCGTCAACCCGGGGGGTCCCGGCGGCTCCGGCCTTGACTATGCGGCATCGGATGCGGTGGTCAGCGACGACGTCCACGAGAGGTTCGACGTGGTGGGGTTCGACCCGCGTGGCGTCGGCGATTCGAGTCCGATCGACTGTCTCGACGACGCCGCGCTCGACGAGTTCGTCTCCGCCGATGGCTCGCCGGACGACGACGCCGAGATCGCTGAGCTGCAGGAGCAGACCCAGGCACTCGCCAGTGGCTGCGAGGCGCGGTCCGGGGAGATGCTGCCGCACATAGGTACGGCCGACGTCGCGCGCGACATGGACGTGCTGCGCGCCGTCCTCGGGGACGAGAAGCTCCACTACCTCGGCAGTTCCTACGGGACGTACATCGGCGCCCTCTACGCCGAGCAGTTCCCGCGGCGCGTTGGCCGTGTCGTGCTCGACGGGGCGATCGATCCTGCGTTGCCCGGCGACCAGCTGGGCCTCGGCCAGGCGGTGGGCTTCGAGCGCGCGTTGTCGTCGTACCTCGAGTTCTGCCTCGGTGAAGGCGACTGCCCACTCGGCGAGACGGAAAGCGAGGCCCGCGCCACCCTGGCCAACCTGCTGGCCGTCATCGACGAGTCCCCGCTGCCCACCGACGACGACGAACGGCCGCTCACCCAGGCGTTGGCGATCCTCGGGATCGTGCTGCCGCTTTATCTGACCCCGGACCAGGGCTACGAGCCGCTGACCGTGGCCCTGGAGTCGGCCCTGGCCGGCGACGGCACGGCGCTGCTGACATTCGCCGACCTCTACCTGTTCCGCAATCCGGACGGGACGTACGACGGGAACCAGAACGAGGTCATCCTCGCCGTCAACTGCCTGGACAAGCCCGACGTCTCCTCGGTCGAGGAGGTCGAGGAGGGGCTGCCCGCGTTCGAGGCCGCCTCGCAGATCTTCGGGCCGTACCTGGGCTGGGGAGGGCTCGCCTGTACGACCTGGCCGGCGCCGCCGGTTGCCGAGCCGGCTCCGGTATCGGCCGCGGACGCCGACCCGATCCTGGTCGTGGGCACGACGGGTGACCCTGCGACCCCGTACGAGTGGGCGCAGGCGCTCGCGTCGCAGCTCGAGTCGGGCGTCCTGTTGACCAGAGAGGGCTTCGGGCACCTCGCCTACCAGACGGGGAACGACTGCATCGACGAGGCGATCGACGCCTACCTGCTCGACGGCACCATCCCCGAGGACGGCCTGCGCTGCGTCTGAAGTCCGCTGCGGGCCGCGACGGGCTTCGGTGCTCATGGCCGGTCCCGGGTACTGTCGAGCCTGATGGCGAAGGCAGCCCGTGGGCGGAGTGCCCTGGTCGCGGCCGTCGTGCTACTGGTGTCGGCCTGCGGTTCCGACGGCATCCTGGGAGGCGGCGAGCCCTCGCCGACGGCGACCGCGGAGCCGGTGCTCGTGGTCCCCACCGCCGAGGTGGTCTTCGACCAGCCGGTGTCTCTGGAGGTCCGGGACGGAACCTTCGAGTCGGCGACGGTGACGCCCGACGAAGGTGAGCCGCTGGCTGGGTCGGTCGACGGGTCGACCTGGGTGAGTGCGACGCCGCCGATCCCGGGAGCGACGTATTCCGTCCAGGCGGAGGTGGCCGACGAGGTGGGTTCGCCCCGCACGTTGACCGGTGCCTTCACGGTGGCCGCCGTCCCGGACGCGAAACGGCTCACGCTCACCCTCCAGCCCGGGGACGGCGATGTCGTCGGCGTCGGGGCGCCGATCGTGGTCCGCTTCGACCAGAAGGTGACGGATCAGGCCGCCGTCGAGCAGGCATTGCACGTGGCGTCGACGCCGCAGGTGGTCGGGAGCTGGCATTGGCTCAGCTCGACGGAGGTGCACTTCCGTCCGCAGGAGTTGTGGCCCGCGGGCACCCAGGTTGGTGTGAACCTCGATCTCAACGGCGTGAAGGCCGCCGACGACCTGTGGGGCGGGCGCGCGTACTCGTACGCATTCACGGTCGGCAAGGCCCAGGTGGCGACCGTCGACGCCGCGGCTCACACCTTTGTGCTGAGAGTTGACGGTGCGTCCGTCGGTACCTGGGCCACCAGCCTGGGCCGGCCCGAGTTCGCGACGCGCAACGGCATGTACGTCGTGCAGTCCAAGGACGAGACCCGCCAGCTGACCTCGTGCAACGCGGACATCACCTGCGACAAGAGCAGCCCGGAGTACTACGACGTCGAAGTCGACTGGAGCGTTCGGCTGACCTGGAGCGGCACCTTCGTGCACTCAGCTCCGTGGTCGGTGGGCTCGCAGGGCTCGGACAACGTTTCCCACGGTTGTCTCAACCTCAGCGACGCCAACGGGCGGACCTACTTCCAGCTGGCCCAGTACGGCGACGTCGTCGCGGTGGTCAACTCCACGCGGGGCCCGGAGGACCTCGTCGAACGCGGCGATCCGGGCATGGTCGACTGGAACATGGCGTGGCCGGCATACGTGGCCGGATCGGCGCTGGGCCAGCAGGTGACCACCGAGCCGCTCGGCTGATTGCACGGGCGCGGATCGCGCTCTGCGTGATTCGGAGCTGGCCGCGCCTGCGGCCTATACTCGTCCGGCGTGCCGGTCGACCGGCATCTGCCGCCTTAGCTCAGTTGGCCAGAGCGACGCACTCGTAATGCGTAGGTCGTCGGTTCGATTCCGACAGGCGGCTCCCATTCTGACCTGGGCGAACGCGATTGCGGTCCCGCACCGCTGCAACCGGTTGATGTTCATCGTCAGCGAGAACTGCGAGCCGTCTACGGACGGAGGTTTCGAAGCAGGCACGTTCACCCTTGCTGCCCTCCCGTACACCTGCCGCAGACGGTCGTCATACGCCGCCTTGACGTCGCTGCCCCGCCGGATTTGCCCGGTCGAGGTGCTCCAGCGTTGCCGGCGACCCCTCGTCTGTCAGCCCTTCCTCCTGGAACACCACCTCGCGACGTCGACGGATGGCGGGTAACGCGGTGAGGACGAGTGCGGCGAAGGCGAGAGCGAGGAGCACGGCCGAGATCGGCCGGGTGACGAACACCGACGGGTCGCCGCGCGAGATGCTCAGGGCTCGTCGGAGGTTCTCCTCGAGCAGCGGACCGAGCACGAAGCCGAGCAGCAGGGGTGCCGGCTCGCATCCGCACTTGACGAGCACGTAACCCAGGACGCCGAAGAAGGCGATCGCGTAGACGTCGAAGGGGTTCAAGCCCAAGGAGTACGTACCGATCGCTGCGAACACGACAATCGCCGGGAACAGCACCTGGTAGGGGATCGTCAGCAACTTCACCCACAAGCCGATCAGTGGCAGGTTCAGCATCACCAGGAGCAGGTTGCCGATCCACATCGAGGCGATGAGGCCCCAGACGAGAGCGGGCTGCTCGTTGATCACGTTGGGCCCCGGCGTGATGCCCTGCACGATGAAAGCTCCGACCATCAGCGCCATCACCGGGTGCGCCGGTAGCCCGAGGGTCAGGAGTGGGATGAACGACGTCTGGGCGGCGGCGTTGTTGGCCGACTCCGGGCCGGCGACCCCCTCGATGGCGCCGTGCCCGAACTCCTTCGACCGCTTCGCTACGCGCTTTTCGACCGAGTACGACGCGAACGCCGCAATCACGTGCCCACCGCCCGGCAAAATGCCGAGCGCTGATCCCAATCCGGTGCCGCGCAACACTGGCGCAACGATCCGGCGTAAGTCGTCGCGCGTGGGCCAGAGGTTCTTCACCTTTCGCACCAGGACTGTGCGGGTCTTCTCGTCCTCCAGATTTCGCAGGATCTCCGCGACGCCAAAGACCCCGACCGCGATCGACACGAAATTCACGCCCCCATACAGCTCCCGGGCGCCGAAGACGAACCGCGGCGTGCCTGTGTTGATGTCCTGGCCGACGGTGCCGAGCAGGATCCCAAGCATGATCATCGCCAGCCCCTTGAGGGCCGAGCCGCGGGCCAGGGCAATGGAGGCGACGAGTCCCAACACGACGAGCGAGAAGTACTCGGCGGGACCGAACCGCAACGCCACCCGAGCCAGCGGTGGCGCAGCCACCGCCAATATCAGGGTGCCTACGGAGCCGGCGAAGAACGACCCGAGCGCCGCTGCGGCGAGTGCCGGCCCGGCCCGGCCCTTGCGGGCCATCTCGTGACCGTCGATGGCGGTGACCGCCGCTGATGCCTCTCCCGGCAGGTTGATGAGGATGGCCGTGGTGGAGCCGCCGTACTGTGCGCCGTAGTAGATGCCGGCCAGCATGATCAGCGCCGAGACCGGCTCGAAGTTGAACGTGATCGGGAGCAGCATGGCTATCGTCGCCGTTGGCCCGATGCCGGGCAGGACTCCCACCGCCGTACCCAGGACGACGCCGAGGAGGCAGAACAGGACGTTCTCCGGCTGCGCGGCGGTCTCGAGGCCCAGGACGAGGTTGTCGAGGAGGTCCATCGTCGACGCCTATAGCGGCAGCCACGAGCCGAACAGCGGCAGCGGCAGCTGCAGGCCGACGATGAAGATGAGCACGCACAACACGGTGAGCCCGGCGGCCACGGCCACGGCGGTCAGCAGGCGGATCCGGTAGCTCGCGAGGGCCGTGATCAGTGCGGTCACCGCGACCACGGGCACGAACCCGAGGCCTCTGATCGTCAGCCCGAAGAACAGCAGCGCCACCACGATCGTCACCACCGACCGCCACGGGATGGTGCCGAACGAGATCAACTCGCCGGCGATAAGCCCTTTGACGACGATGGCCAGCCCCAGCACGGCCAGGACGCCGCCAGCCAGGAGCGGGAAGTACCCAGGCCCCATCCGCAGCGGCGTCCCCAGCTCGTACCGCAGCGAGCCCGCGACGAATCCCATGCCGATTGCGACGAAAATTGCCCCGGCGAGGACGTCGGCAAAGGATCGTCGGTTCTCCACACGTCACCTCGGCTCGCGGTTTGGTCAACGGACGCGTGGGCGGCCACCGTCCAGCATCGGGCAGCCCACCCTTCCCGTCGAATCACTGAGGCTCGACGCCGGCGTCGGCGATGACCTTGGCCCAGGTGTCGAGCTGCTCCTCGAGGCGCTCCCGCTGCGCCTCGGGCGTAGCATCCTCCTCAGGGACTGGCGCGGTGCCGAGGTCGGCCAGCGTGTCGATCACCCCTTGGTCGGCCAGCGCGACCTTGAGGGCGTCGGACAGCCTCTGGACGATGTCCTCAGGCGTGCCGTCCGGCACGTACAGGCCGTGCCACACGCTGACCTCCACATCGGGCAGCCCGGCCTCCGCAGTTGTCGGCAGGTCGGGCAGGCTCTCCACTCGCTCCGGCGTCGTGACGGCGTAGGCCTTCACCTCGCCCGCTTCGATCTGGCCGGTCGTGTTGGTGGTCTGGTCGCACATGAAATCGACCTGGCCGCCGACCAGGTCGGTCAGCGCCGGGCCCGTGCCATCGTACGGAACCTCCTGGAGCGTCACTCCGATCGCGTCCTGGATCAGCAAGCCGCACAAGTGCGACGCCGCCCCGATGCCGGCGTTGGCGTAAGTCACCGTGTCCGCGTTCTCGGTGACGTAGTCGACCAGCTCTTCGAGTGTGCTTGGCTCAAAGTCGCGGCGGGCGACGATCGTCATGGGCACCTCGGTGACCAGGCCGACCGTCTCGAAGTCCTCGAGGGGCTCGTACTCGAGGTCCGCGTACAACGCAGGCGCGGTCGACATACCGATGTGGTGCATGAGCACCGTGTAGCCGTCCGGCTCCGCCTGAGCGACCTGCCCGGCGGCCACGGTGCCGCCTGCGCCCTCGACGTTCTGAACCACGATCTGGACGCCGAGCTCCTCCGCCATCGGCTCGGCGATCAGACGGGTGACGGTGTCCGTCGGCCCCCCCGCGCTGAAGGGGACCACGATGGTGATGTTCTGCTCCGGGTACCCTTCGGCGTCACCACCACCCCCGGTTGCTTCCCCGCCGTCGTCGTCGTTCCCGCACGCGGTAGCGACGAGCGAGAGCGACGCGAGCGTGGCGAGCAGCCGCGCCGTGGCCGGGTGCCTCCTGGTGGTTTTCATGGGCTGACCTCCTCGTCAGCGTCGGGCGCTGCGTGTCGGCACCAATCTTCGCGTAAAGCGTCTTTGAAATGTCAACGACGCATCCGGGATCTCTGCGACGGCGCGGTCCCGCCCATCCTTGATTCTTCGGTGGCCGATGAACTCGCTGCGTACATCGGGCCGATTGACCCCGGCAACTTCCGCCGTCGCGTCTTTGATCCGGCGTGCGTGCGGGCCGGAGTCGGCAAGATCCGGCTGCACGATCTCCGCCATACCGCAGGCAGCCTTTGGCTCGGGCCGGGTGTCGTTTTTAAACGCGAGCCGCTACCTCGGCCATTCGTCCATCGACCTCACGGCCCCGTCTGCGGCCACGTACTGGAAACCTCGGCCGCGACGACGCTGCACGTTTCACGGCCTACCGCGATGGCACCGAGTCCGGCCGGGTCATCCCGTTCCGCGCGGCAGTCGACCCCTCCCTGTGAAGGGACAGACGAAGGACAGAGGCATCCGCCAAACCCGTGACGCAGCGACTTACGCTGATGGTCGGGCGAACCGGGCTTTTCGCGAGTCGTTACGGTATTCACGATGCGGCTCATCGTTCTTGGCGGGTGTGGCGCCTGGCCGGACGCGGGCCAGGCCTGCAGCGGCTACCTCTTCGAGTACGACGGGTACAGACTGCTCATCGACGTTGGCTACGCGACCGTGCCGCGGCTGCTGCAGCACGTCTCGGCCGATCAGGTCGACGCCGTGTTCATCAGCCACGGGCATCCCGATCACTGCGCCGACCTGAACCCGCTGCTGCGGGCGCGCGCGTTGCGTCATGACCCGACGGCTCCGCTCATGGTGTACGCGCCGCCCGGCGAACTCGATGCGGTGCTCGCGCTGGACCGTCCCGGCATGCTGGACTCGGCCCTGGACCTGCGTGAGTTCACCCCCGGCTGTCGCCTGAACATCGGACCGTTCCGGGCTCAAACCAGGCTGCTGCCGCACTGGCGGCCCAACGCGGGGGTGCGGCTGGACGCCGGCGGCGTCACAGTCGCGTACACGGGTGACACCGGACCGACCCCTGACATCGTGGACCTGGCGCGCGATTCTGACCTGCTGCTGGCCGAGGCGACGTATGTGGACCAGGTGCCGGCGGACTCGCGACGCTACCTGTCCAGCGCACGCTCGGCCGGCCTGAACGCCGCGGCTGCCGGCTCGCGGCGCCTGCTGCTCACCCACCTCATGCCAGGTACTGACCAGGCCGCCGCGTCCGCCGGCGCCCGGGAGGTCTATGAGGAGCAGGTAGATGTGGCGATCGCCGGCATGATCCTCGACTTTTCCTAACTGGAGTGAGCGTAGCTGCCACCAGCGGCAAGAGCGGACGAGATATTGGGTGCCCTGATGGCAAGCCCTAGTTTCGACCATACGGACGACGTTCATCGAGCCTGTGTCGGTGGTCCGCGCTATGTAGGCTGAACCACCCGAGCCGAGAGACTCGCCGCGCGCGATCTGAACGTGAGGTCCGCGTAATTGGCCCCCTGGACAGTGCGGACCGACGTCGTCATTGTCGTCGGTTTACCTCGTAGCCGATGATGGCCTTGGCGGGCCGCCGGAGTGGGATGAAAATCGGGTGTGGTGGCGGGCCGGTGACGTCGTTCCACATTGGTGCCTCGAGCCCGACTGGTAGCCGGATGTTGTGGCCGCATGACGGGCACCCGTGATTGTTGCTTTGAGCAGGTGACTCAACGTCTTCGTCTCGCCGGTGCGGCCACCCGGTCCGTCGCTGCAGGTTCGCGACGGGAAGGAGTGGTTGGGATGGAGGTCTTGGTCGAGCGGTGCGCCGGGCTGGATGTCGGCAAGGCGGACCTGAAGGCGTGTGTGCGGGTGCCCGGGCCGCGCGGGGGACGCCGGCAACAGATCAAGACGTTCGCAACGACGACCGGGTCGTTGCTGCGGCTTCGTGACTGGCTCATTGAGCAGCAGGTAACCGTGGTGGGCATGGAGGCGACCGGCGACTACTGGAAGCCGGTGTACTACGTGCTGGAGGACGCGGTCGAGGTGCAGCTGCTCAAACGCCGCGCACATGCACAACGTGCCGGGCCGCAAGAGCGACGTGTCCGATTCGGCGTGGATCGCTCGGTTGGTGGAGCACGGGCTGGTCCGGGCGAGTTTCGTGCCGCCGCGACCGATCCGCCGCTTGCGTGATCTAACCCGGTATCGGGCAGCGCTGACGGCCGAGCGAACCCGGGAGAAGCAACGCATGGAGAAGCTGCTGGAGGATGCTGGGATCAAGTTGTCGGTGTTCGTCTCGGACCTGTTCGGGGTCTCGGGTCGGGCGATGCTGTCCGCGCTAGTCGACGGGGAACGGGACCCGGAGGTTCTCGCCGGGTGTGCGCGGGGTCGGATGCGACCGAAGATCCCCATGCTGGTGCAGGCGCTGACCGGCTCCTTCGATGCCCACCATGCCTTCCTATCTCGCACGATGCTGTCTCGCATCGACGGTCTGGACGCGACGATCAACGCCGTCACGGCACAGATCGAGACCGAGATCGTCCCGTTCCAGCCGGTCGCGGACCGGTTTGGACACGATCCCGGGAGTCAACCAGCGCGTGGCCCAGGTGATCATCGCCGAGATAGGGGTGGACATGGCCCAGTTCCCGACCGCGGCTCATCTCGCGTCTTGGGCCGGGATGTGTCCGGGCAACAACGAGTCCGCCGGCAAGCACTTCTCCGGCCGCACCCGCAAGGGCGACCGGGTGGCTGCGCGCGGCACTGGGCGAAGCGGCCGCGGCGGCTGCCGGCACGAAGGACACCTACTGCCAGGCTCAATACCGCCGGCTGGCCGCCCGGCGCGGCAAGAAACGGGCGCTGGTCGCGGTCGGGCACAGTCTGCTGGTCGCCGCGTGGCACGTCATCAACGACGAGGTCAGCTATCAGGATCTCGGCGCGCTGCACTTCCTCGCACGAGTCGACCCAGCCCGGCAGACCCGCCGATTGGTCGCTCAGCTGCAGCAGCTCGGCTATCAGGTTCAGCTAGGCCCGGCGGCCGCATCCGCATCCGGTTGATTTTCGACTCAGCGAGGATGAATCACGCACGGGAGCGGCCTGGGAACGCCCCGGAGCTTCGGCGCTCGTGCTCAGGGCACCTCGCTGGTGGCGTCAGCAGTTCGCTCAAAGACCTTCTCGCCCCGTATCCAGGTGCCGATGACCCGGGTGTCAATGATCCTTGTCGCGTCGATCCGGAAGAGGTCTTGGTCCAAGGCGATGAAGCTTGCCTCGGCGCCGGGCACGATCCACCCGACGTCACCGAAGTCGGTGACCGTTCTGGCACGGCCGGTATACAGAAGCAATGCTTGCCCCACACTGATCGCCTGGCCGGGGACGATGTCTGCCCCGGTGTACGCCGACCGGGTGACCGCGGCCTGTATGGACATGAACGGGTCGTCCGGGTCGTGCCACGTTGTAGCCGGAGAATCCGACGACAGGGCGAGTGGCTCGATTCGCCCGTAGAGATCCTTGATCATGTAGGTCCGAGCGAACTGGTCGTCGGTGAGGTTTGCCGAGTAGGAGTCGTACTCGGCGAAGAAGAAGTCGATGTTGGTAACCACCCCGAAGTGCATCCGTGCGGACCGCAGCCGCTCGATGAGATCAAGGTCGAGGACGCTCGCATGCTCGACCCGGACGGACGGAAACCCATCGAGCCAGGGCTCCTCGTTCCCCAGGGCATCGAGGATCTCGGTGATGCTCGCGTCGCCCATGGCGTGGATGGCGAGCTGGATGCCATTCCTGCGGGCCAGCTCGAGCGCGTCCAGTAGGTCCTGCCGGGTCGCAGTTCGCATCCCGCGGTTGTCTGTGGACCCCCGGTAGGGATCACGCATCCAGGCGGTCTGGTTGGAGATCGAGCCGTCCAGGAACAGCTTGATGCCGCCGATGCAGGTCCGGCCCTCCCGGTCGGTCGCCGATATCGCATCGAACGAAAGATGCTTCAGCGTATGGAACTCGTAGAAGACGCGGGCGGATTGCCCGAAGCCGTGGGCCGCTGCGTCACGGTACAAGTCGACCTGCGTGTAACCCCTGGGCACGCAGAACATGTCCGTGACCGCGACGATCCCACGCTCGGCCAAATGAGATGACGCGCGCACGAGCGCGTCAGAGTCAGCCTGGAAGCCGGGGGAGGCCTTCGCGTGCAACACCGCCTGATTGGCCGCGTGCTCGATGAGCACCCCGTTGGGCGTGCCGTCCGGATCTCGACCGAAGGCAGCGCCTTCCGGGTCCGGCGTGTCACGACTTATCCCGGCAATCTCGAGGGCGCGGGTATTGCAGATGCCTGAGTGGGCGTCGGAGCGCAGGACGTACACCGGCTGCGAGCGCGACACTCGATCCAGGTCATGACGGGTCGGCGACCTGCGCTCGACCAGCTTCGACTCGTCGTAACCCCATCCGGTGATCCAGCCTCGGTCAGGCTTGGCATAGCCGGGGTGGCCACGCAGTGCCTCGATCATCTCCGGAATGGAGGTCACCGTCGGCACCGTGCACGGCACCGCGTCAACGATCCATGCGATGTAGGTCGGGTGCGTATGCGCGTCGATCAATCCCGGCAGGACCAGAGCGCCCTTTAGATCCACGACATCGGCGCCGGCCGGAACCTCCTTGCCGGCGCCCACCCACGTGATGACCCCAGCATCCACAGCGAACGCGCTCGCCCAGTGGTCCTCGGTCGTACCGGTGAAGACCTTGGGATGGCGAAAGAAGCGGGCCACCATTCCTCACCTGGTCACAGGACTAGGACGCCGCCGCACGACCGCTGTCATCAGATGTGTCATGGCGCCAAGCTGGTCCGATCTCGATCACCCCAGAAGCTTGACCGTGCTGGCGTAGTTGGTGCCCAGGCTCTCCTGCACGGTCATGTGCAGGAAGCCCAGGGCCTCCAGCTCGCGAGCACGGCGCAACGGACCCGCGTCGATGCCACGCAGCCCGGCGGCCTCGACCAGGGCCAACACCGCTTGCTTGGCCTCGGCGTCATCTGCGGCCACCAGGACATCCAACTGTTGGCCGGCAACCTGCCCGGGCACGAGGGTCCCGGCGAAGGTGGTGTTGAACGCCTTCACGACGTTAGCCCCCGCGGGTGCGGCCTTGGCGATCTCCTCCGCGGCCGACGAGCCAGCCGGGGTTACCAGGCCATCGAATGTCGAGACGTCAACGGGGTTGGTGATGTCCACGATGGTCTTCCCGGCCAGCGCGTCGCCGTACTGCTGCACGACGGGGAGGGCTGCGTCATACCAGAGCGCCAAGACAACCAGATCACCGTCGATGGGATCGCCCGAGGCTCCAGCCATAACCGCGTCGGACCCCAAGTCCGCTGCGAGTTGTTGGGCCTTTTCGTTGGAGTGGCCGAGCAGTTGAACGCGGTACCCGCCGGCGAGGGCGCGAACAGCGACGCTACGGGCCATGTTGCCGGTTCCGATGATGGTGACGGTGCTCATGGCTGCCCCTCGGAATGGGTTGGATTGGGGAGAGGTCGCGGCAGAGGGCAGGTCCTTCCTATCAACTGAATCTGGCCGCCGCCACGCCGAGGCGTGTGTCATCCAGGGCTGGCGCCGGTGAGACTCCGGCGACCCTGAGGTGTGCGGGGCGCTGGCGAACGCGGCGACTGAACGACGTTTGCGAACGCCGAACGATCAGCGGCGCGTTCGTCGACATCACTGGGAAGATCTTCCCGAGCTAGCGGAGTGTTTCGGCACGAGCAGCTTCGGGTACCCAGCGGAGCATGGATGCTGTCCTGTGGATCATCGCCGTAGTCCTCGTCATCTCCGGCATCGTGGCGCTCGTCCGCGGGTCGGTTCTCTGGGGGGCTGTGCTGATCATCGTCGGGCTGCTGGTGGGCCCCGGCGGAGTGAGCATCTTCGACTGATTCTGGGCGGGCCGACGGCCGCTACGCAGAGTCGAACGCCCATCCCGTCCAGGAGTCGATCTCGATCACGACCGCGGTCCCCTGCGGCCGGTCGTCTCGGTACTGGGGGTACTTCGCCGTGAGCAGGTCGATGGCGGTGTCGCGTCCGGCACCGCCTGCGACCAGCATGGCGCGGCCGTCGACGCGCACCCACCACAGCTGATCCCAGTCCTCGCTGTAGTGGTCGCAAAGAACCGAGACGCGCGGGTTGTCGGCGATGTTTCTCAGCCGCCGCAGGTCAGTAGTGGACTTCGGCTTCTGATCGACGACGGTGACCAGCCGGTCGTCGGTCACGGCGAGCGTGATGGGGACGACATGCGGCGACAGATCCCGCCCGGTGGTGGCCAGGTATCCCACCCGGGCCGACATCAGCCGGCCGCGGCAAACTCGCTCGTCAAGTCGCATGACACGCCCAGCGTGTCACGGCCGCGGCCCGGCGTCGGAGCTACCGCTTGTACAGGCCGACGAGCGAGCCCTGACCCAGCGTGCTGCCTTCGACCGCGCGGTGAACGTCATCGACGGTGGGCTTGTCCGGCAATTCGACCGGCCGGGCCAAACCGTACACGGTGATGATGTAGTGGTGGGTCCCATGGCCCGGAGGTGGCGCTGGGCCGCCCCAGCCGGTTTCGCCGAACGAGTTCGGCCACTCGCGCCCACCGAGCGGAACATTGCTCTCCGGTACACCCACCGCACCGCGGTCGATGCCGGTGACCAGCCAGTGCAAGAACGTGCCGGACGGTGCGTCAGGGTCTTCGCAGAGCAAGAGCAACTCGACAGCGTCGGGGGGCACGCCGAACCACTCCAGGGCGGGCGAGATGTTCCCGCCGTCGTGCGAGTGCCTGTCCGGGATGAAGGCGTCGTGCTCGAAGTCGGGACTGCGAAGATCGATCTCTGCCATCGGCGTCTCCCTGGATGTGACCAGCCGGTCAGCGGTTGACCAGTTTGAAAAGGGTGCTGTCCTCGCCGCCGGCCTTTTCGGTCTGGTAGAGGAACGTCAGCCCGCTGTCGTCGAACTTCGCGAACCAGTCCTCCCAGCTGATGTGCTCCAGGACGTCGTCGCCGGTTCCACCGGGAAAGTCGATTCGCAAGACGCCTGCGGCGTCCCCCGCCTCGGTGCCTCGGACGCTGGCCGGCTTGCCGTCGTGCTGTTCGACCCAGCGGCGGATCTCGTCGTGGTCTGTGGTCGTACGCGTGTCCGACGCCATGAGTGCCTCCATGTGGGTGACGAACCAGTCGCCAGCCAGGCGTGCGACCTGGTCGAGTGCTCCCGGTTCCTCGAACAGGTGGGTGGCCCCGTCGACCACCTGAAGGTCGCGCGCACAGCGCAGCGCACCGAGAACCTGCTCGTTGAGCTCGAGGACGACGTCGTCGCGGCCACCGACGATGAGCAGCGTAGGCGCCGTCACGTCGGTCAGCGGACGAGTCGCCAGGTCCGGCCTTCCGCCTCGGGACACGACGGCGGCCACGTGCTCGCGCAGCTGAGCCGCGGCGTCGAGCGCGGCGGCCGCGCCCGTGCTCGCGCCGAAGTAGCCGAGGGGAAGCCTTGCCGTCGAGGGTTCCTGCGAGAGCCAGCCGGTGACGCGCCTCAGGCGCTCGGCCAGTAGGCCGATGTCGAACCTCAGGTGCCCGGTTCTGGCGTCTTGACGCTCCTCGTCGCCGGTGAGCAGGTCCACCAGCATGGTGGCCAAGCCACGTCGCTGGAGCTGGCGGGCCACGCTGCGATTGCGCGGGCTGTGCCGGCTGCTGCCACTGCCATGCGCGAACAGGACGATGCCGCGCGCGTCATCGGGTACCACGAGATCACCGTGGATCGTTCCGCCGCCTGCAATTTCGAGGGCGACGGTTCGCTCGGGCGCGCGGTCCGTGTTCCGATCAGCGAGCGTCATCTCTGGCTGCCTACCCGCAACTGCCGGCGCTAACCGTGCGGTGATGGAGCCCGAAATGCTGCCCCGGCCTCGCGCATGACGTGTCCGGTCATGGGTACGTGCCTTCGCATGGCAACGCAGATTCCGCCGGAAGAGGAGGACCTCTGGCAGCGCTTCCACAGGGCGGTGAACATGAGCTCCCGGGAGCTGGTGGACTGGCTCGGCCAGGCACCGGACCTCGGGCCCAAACCGGGGCCGTCCGGGCCGCCCCCATTGGGGCAAGCCGTCGTCGGCATCCTGGGCAAGCGCCGAACGGATCTGACCGACGAAGACCTTGCGGTGATGCGGAAGGTGGTCGACGTCGTCGACGACGAGACCACCGGATTGTCCGCCGAGGAGGTCGTCGCCGATGAGAGGCGGCGGCATCGGTTGCTCAACGTCGGCCATGACCCGCTCCGCGAACGGTAGACGTTGCGGGAGTCGGCCGGATTCGCGTGAATCGTCGTTGCACGGCATGGCTAGGGACGGACAAGAAGCAAGTGAGGGGTTTGTTGTCGTGCGAACTCGAGTGAACCGTATTGCGATCATCCGCGAACGCCGCCCGGCGCGCATGAAGGCCGTGGTCGTCAGCGGGTTGGCGGCAGGTGCCGGCGCGGTCACGGAGTACCTGCTCGACCCCGACCGGGGTCGTGCCCGCCGGGCCCGGGTCCGCGACAAGACCGCGCGGGCCGTCCACCGGATGGGCGACGGGGCCGGGGTCCTGGCGCGTGACATGGGCAACCGCAGCCGTGGTGTAGCCGCCGGCCGGCGATACCGCCGCAACGGGGATGCCGCCGACGACCGGATCGTGCACGAACGGGTCCGGGCAGAACTCGGCCGCTACGTCGGCCATCCGCACGCGGTCGAGGTCCACGTCGACGACGGCGTCGTCGGGCTGACCGGTGATGTGCTCCGGGACGACGACCGGCGGGCCGCCAGAGCGATACGGCGAGTGCCCGGCGTCCGGCAGGTCGAGGTCCGATGGACCGTGCATGACGACGCCGAGGGCGTTCCGCGGCTGCAGGGAACCAGCCGACCTCGCCACCCCGTGCCCCAGCTGCTCCAGCAGCACTGGTCGCCGGCGGCTCGCGTGGCGGCCGGCTCGGGCGCCGCGGCAATGTGGACCGTGTCGGGCCGGTTGCCCCGACCGCTCGCATGGGCCGTTCGGGGCACGAGCTCAGTGCTCGCCACGCGCGCGGCGACGAACCTGCCGATGAAGCGGCTCACCGGCATCGCCGCTGGACGGGAGGCAGTCGACGTCGCCGGCTCGATCTCCATCGAGGCACCGCCGGAGCGAGTGTGGGCCCAGGTCAGCGACTACACGGCATTTCCGCGATTCATGCCCGACGTGCGCGAGGTCCGCCACTCGGACGACGGTCGTACGTCTCACTGGGTCGTCGCCGGACCGGCCGGCGTGCCGGTTCGCTTCGACGCGGAGGAGACCAAGCGCGTCGAACATCGGGAGATCGCTTGGCAGACCACGGAGGGTCAGCTCGTCTCGCACACGGGATCGCTGCGCCTCGAGCCCATCGGCGACGGCCGGACGCAGGTTCATGTCCAGCTGTCGTACAACCCGGTCGCCGGTGCGGTCGGTCACGCCGTCGCGACGTTGTTCGGCGCCGACCCGGCCCACAAGATGAGGCACGACCTGCAACGGCTCAAGTCATTCGTCGAGACCGGCGAGGTGCCGTCCGACGCGGCCCGAGAGGAGCCGGCTCACGCCTGACAGCTGCGCGCCGTTCGGCGCAGGGCGCGACTCGCGTCGGCGAACCGGTCGAGCAGGTGACGCTGCGATCCCTCCGGTACGGCGACAGCCGATCAGGCGAGGGCATCCGCAGCCACTCTTAGATCGGAGACCAGACCCGCGTACATCTCGTCGCGGTCCCGGGACCGCAACACGGCCGAAGGGTGGATGGTGGCGACCACGACCAGGCCGCCGGGGTCGTTCAACTCCGTATTCGTCATCGGGACGCCACGTTGTGCGGTCACCTTGAACGAGTGACCGAACACGGCCTTGCCTGCGGTGGCTCCGAGGCACACCAACACCTCGGGCTCCAGGAAGTCCAGCTCGGCAACCAGCCACGGTCGGCAGGCCACGATCTCGGTCCGGTTCGGCGACTGATGGATCCGGCGCTTGCCGCCTTCGACCCGCTCGAACTTGAAGTGCTTGACCGCATTGGTGACGTATGTGACCTCGCGGTCGATCCCGGCCTCGGCCAAGGCCCGGTCCAGGACCCTGCCGGCCGGACCGACGAACGGCCGACCTTGCCTATCCTCCTGGTCACCGGGCTGCTCACCGAGGAGGACGACGCGGGCATCCGGGTCGCCGGTCCCGAACACCGTCTGGGTCGCAGCACGGTATAAGTCGCAGCCTTGGCAGATCGCAGCCGCCTGCCTGAGCTGCTCGAGGTCGGCGCCGTCCGGAACGAACTTCTCCGCTCCGGGTGCGCTGGAACGGGCCATGTGGGGTCATGTTCCCGACGTGACCCCCAGCCAACCGGGCGAGTCAGCTCAATGTGCTGATCCCGAACGCGACGCTGAACCCGAGCACGGTCACCAGCCCGGTCGTCGGGCCCCCGAACTCATACGCCTCGGGAATCATCGTGTCGGCGAGCATCGTCAGCAGCGCGCCCGCGGCGAACGCCTGTGTGAGGGCAACCGAGTTGCCGGCCGCGTCGCCCAGCAACAGATAGCCGAGCGCGGCTGCTACCGCGGACACCAGGGCGGTAACACTCCAGAGCAGCATGAGCCGGGACGGTTGGACGCCCGCCTTGCGCAGCCCTGCGGTTGCGGACATGGCCTCGGGCAGGTTGGACAGGAACACCGCCGCCAGCAGCGCCCAGCTGACACCGGATCCGGCGACGAGCGTGGTCCCGAGCACCACCGACTCGGGTATGCCGTCGAGCACGGTGCCCAGTGCGATGGCCGCGCCCCCGCCGCCCGCCTGCACGCCGGTCGACCGCTTTCGTCCCTGCCCGCCCATCCGGTCGATCACCAGGTCGCCGACATAGAAGGCGAGCGACCCCGCCGCGAGTCCGGCGACCAGCGTGCGGCCGTCGCTCTTCTCGAACGAATCCTCGACCAGGTCGTAGGCAACCGCACTGAGCAGCACGCCGGCACCAAACGCCATGACGAGTGCGACCGTGCGCTGCCCTGGTGGGCGGAGCAAGGTGACGGCGGCCCCGATGAGCAGTGACGAGCTGGCCAGCAGCCCCCACCCGAACGCACCCACCGTGCCCCCTTCGTTGCCGCAACCCTAGAGCGCACTGCCTTGGATCGCTGGCATCAGCGGTTCGGCGAGCCAGCCCGACCCGCTGCTGGAAATTTGTCGAACGCCGACCAATCCGCCGGCGCACTCGTCGCGAACCTTTCATGGAGTTCCCGCACGGGAACCAGACCTGGGCAGGTCCGACGGTTGCAGGGGAGTCGTCGGACCTGCCCATTTCTATGGGTGCGGTGTGGTGACCCCGATAGGCGATCACGCCGAGCGTTCGGTCCGCGCCGGCCCGCCGCCTCCGGGGTCGCGCCAATGACATCGCTGTCATTTGTCAAGCCGACACGCAAGGTAACGGTGGGAATTCTGTGGCTTCTGTTCCCTGGAGTGACGAACGTGGCTAACCTCGGGCGTGGATTGCAAGCCGAATCGTCGGCCTCTCGGGAGTGCCTGTGCTACTGCGCACCAGATCTGCCCGGTCGGCCGCGTTTGCGGTCGTCTTGGTCGGGATCCTGTGCGTTCCCGCGGCAGCGGAGCCGGCGTACCCGTCCGACGACGAGATCGACCCGGCCCGGACGGCGGAGGAAGCGGCCGGCGACGAGGTAGCGGCGGTCGAGCAGCGGATCGCGGAGCTCGCCTCCCGGCTCGACGACCTGCAGATCTCGGCCGCCCGGGCGGTCGAGGCGCACAACGGCGCCCGGATCGCTCTGGCTGAGGCCGAGCAAGCCGAGCGGGCCGCGACGCAGGCAGCGTCGACTGCAGCGGCAGAGGCCGAGGTGGCTCGGGACCGGTTCGGCCGGCTGGCCGCCGCGGCGTACCGGACCGGAGGCCCGCTCTCGACGTTGGGGTTCGTGTTCGCGGCCGAGACCGACGAGG
>DAIUDS010000011.1:7949-22287 GCA_036845485.1 Jiangellaceae bacterium | reverse complement strand
CGCGGCAACACTACTGACTACCGCCGAGCCTCCCGACGCGATCGCCGCGATGAGCGACCAACAAGCGGCCGGGGTTGTCCACGCGGCCCGCGCCACCGGCCTCGTCATCCCTGACGATGTGGCGGTTACCGGGTGGGATGACGCGGCAGTGGCGGCACAACTCGGACTGACGACGGTCGCGCAGTCACTGCGCGAACAGGGCGTGGCATGCGCGCACGCCGCACTCGGGCAGAAACCGAACTCCCGGACCGCATCGTGGTCCATCGTTCGCAGAGGCAGCACACGCCTCTGACAAGGCCGAGAGTACTGGTGCTGGGCTGTGCGTCCACCACCACCACGACGGGCGGGACCAGATCCGCCCGGCTCAGCGTCTGACATATACGCCGGCGCATCAGAACAATGACGCCCTACAACGACCGAGGCTACGTAGCCATGTCGACGAAGCGGCTGTAGTGGCCCTGGAAGGCCACTGTGATCGTGGCCGTGGGGCCGTTGCGGTGCTTGGCCACGATGAAGTCGGCCTCGCCGGCGCGCGGGGACTCCTTCTCGTACGCGTCCTCGCGGTGCAGCAGGATGACCATGTCGGAGTCCTGCTCGATGCTGCCCGACTCGCGTAGGTCAGCCAGCATGGGCTTCTTGTCGGTCCTCTGCTCGGCACTGCGGTTCAGCTGGCTGATCGCGATGACGGGGACGTCCAACTCCTTCGCCAGCAGCTTCAATGCTCGGGAGAACTCGGCGACCTCCTGCTGCCTGCTCTCGACCCGCTTGCCGCTGGTCATTAGCTGCAGATAGTCGATGATCACGAGGCGGAGATCATGGCGTTGCCTGAGCCGCCGGCACTTGGCCCGGATCTCCATCATGGTCATGTTCGGCGAGTCGTCGATGAACAGCGGCGCACTGGACACCTCGCCGGTCCGGCGGGCGATCCGACCCCAGTCGTCGTCGGTCATCTGCCCGGAGCGCATGTGGTGCAGCGGCACCCGGGCCTCCGCTGACAGGAGCCGCATCGTGATCTCGTTGCGGCTCATCTCCAACGAGAACATCACCGACGTGAGCTGATGGCGGATGGCCGCGGCTCGAGCGATGTCCAGCCCCAATGTGGAGTTGTGCGTCGGAATGCATGACCGGCCGGCCAGATAGAGATGCTCCGCATTGCCGACTTCGACGCACCGCACGGGTACCGACTCGACCCGGCGGACATCGACGACCATCCGGGCCGTAGGCGCGTGGTCAAACCGCTGACGCTTCCGCTTGCGGGCGAGGTTGAAGACCGGACCACCCGGCGTGAACGCGATCCGGTAGCACGTTGAACTCTCTTCGGTCCGACCCTTGACACGGCGAGTTCGGATCCGCGCCCGGTAGCCGAGTGAATGGATCAGCTCGAGGGTGTCCTCAGCGAGATGCCCGTTGGTAACGTCGAACTCGACACAGCCGGCCTTGTTGATCGTTCCGTTAGTGTCGAGCAACCCCGCGAGCAACGCGCGCCGCTGCCTCTCGGAGCCGCGGAGGTAGATCTCAGGGATGTGCTTGTTACCGAGGACTCCCATGCTGCGCAGAATCGCGTTCACCGTGCCGTGGTCACGGTGGCAAGCCTGACACCGTATGCCGGGCACGAACAGAACACCGCACACGACGCACGAACGGGTGGGGGGCTCCGGGCGAGGGAGCCGTAGCCGGTAGCGGTGCGGCCGGTACTCCATGACCTCGATGCCTTCCGCGCGGACGTGTGTCGCGATCTCGGGATCGTGCGACGTGTACACCGCACCGGCAGAGTCTCCGTCGCCGAGCCATACGCCCAGCGTGTACGGCGGCAAGGGCAGCGCCGCCTCGGGAAGGTCGAAGGGCCTGGCGAGGCGGACCGCATGGTTGGGCCGACGGTCGGCCGACGCGCATCGGACGGTGGCGGCCATGTGCTCGGTCGTGACCACCTCGTCGTGAACGCCGGCGTGCCAGGCGTTCACCGGTCGCGATACTCGCTTCGCGAGCGTGGTCAGCAATGCTCGGCGGGAGTACCCCGGTGCATGCCACACATACGAGCGCCAGGGATCACGGGACTGCCGTGGTCGCCGTTCGACCAATGCGATTTCAGCGACGACACAGTGGACGACGTTCTTGAACTCCGTGCCTGCCTCGGCGACGGCACAGGCGGTGCTGACGACACCGGAGGGCCAGTAATACCGAACCGGCATTCGTTCCGCAGCGGCTCGGCGGCCGGCCCGTGTCGTCGTTACCCACTGGTGCCGACCATCGGCGACGATCACGGAGCCGTCGGAAAACTCCACCTCGTAGCACGGGCGATCAGTCATCACCTCCGTCGCCGCCACGACCCGAGTCGGCTTGCCGTCCGCACCGATCAGCTCGTCGCCGACCCGCACGGCACCCATCGTCGTCCAGCCGGTGGGCGTCGGCAGCTGGGTGTCCAGGGCCAGTGCCTTGCCAATGGCCGGTCTTGCGGCAATGACGATCATCTGGCCGGGATGGAGGCCGTTCGTCAGAGCGTCGAGGTCGGCGAATCCGGTGGGTACGCCGACCATCTGGCCGCCGCGAGAGCCGATCGCCTCGATCTCGTCGAGCGTGCCCTCCATGATGTCGCCGAGTGGCAGGTAGTCCTCGGACGTGCGGCGGTCGGTGACGGAATAGACCTCGGCCTGGGCACGGTCGACGATCTGGTCGGCCTCGCCGTCCCCGCTGTAGCCCATCTGCACGATGCGGGTGCCCGCCTCGACCAGCCGCCGCAGCAGGGCGTGCTCGCGCACGATGGCGGCGTAGAAGCCGGCGTTCGCGGCCGTCGGGACCGATGAGACCAGCGTGTGCAGGTACGGCGCGCCCCCGATACGTCCGAGCTCACCGCGCTTCTTCAGCTCATCGGCGACGGTGAGCGGATCGGCGGGCTCGCCGCGGCCGTACAGGTCGAGGACGGCCTCGTAGATGGTTTCGTGCGCGGGGCGGTAGAAGTCGTGTCCTCGCAGCACCTCGACGACGTCGGCGATCGCGTCCTTGGAAAGGAGCATGCCGCCGAGCACCGCCTGCTCGGCTGCGACGTCCTGGGGCGGTGTGCGGTCGTAGCCGCGTGCCGCCTGCTCGTCTCGACGGTCGGGTAGCTCTGCGACGCTCACAGCTGCCCTCCCCCGCGCGCATCTGACTCGTACACATGTTCTAGCAGACGGGTCCGACAACGACGGTGGCGATCCCGTCCGCACCTCGACGCCGGCCGAACGCTACGGGTGCCGACCAGCCGACGAAAGCTACGGACACACACACCTTGTGGAGGCGGCCGGGAAAGCCGTGGAAAGCCGTCCCCAGGCTGTTGACAACTCTGGGGACAACTGGTGCACAGACGGACATGCAGCCCAACCAGTTCGATCCCGAACAGCCGAGATTTCGTCCACCGGCTGTGGACGGAAATTTCATCCGCAGCCGATCTCACGATGCGAGACGCACTCAAGTGCGCCAAAGAGCCGCCCGTAGCGTCGGATCCTGCCATGCGTCGACCCGGTAGACCGTTCGCCCACCGCCGTCACCCGGCCGACGGCGAGATCCTGCGCCTGGCCCTGCCGGCCCTCGGCGCACTCGTGGCCGAACCGCTGTTCCTGCTGGCCGATTCGGCGATCGTCGGCCACCTCGGCACCCCCGAGCTCGCAGCCCTCGGCATCGCCGGCACCGTGCTGGCCACCTTGGTCAACGTGTCGATCTTCCTGGCGTACGGGACAACGGCCGCTGTGGCACGGATGCTCGGGGCCGCGGACCTGCGCGGAGCCATGCACCAGGGCATCGACGGCTGCTGGCTCGCGCTGCTCGTCGGCGTCGTCACGGCGGCGGTGGGATGGCCGCTCAGCCCCTGGATCGTCTCGTTGTTCGGACCCTCGGCCGAGGTGGCCGGGCACGCCGAGACCTACCTGCGGATCAGCCTGCTCGGCATCCCGGCGATGTTGCTCGTCCTCGCCGGAACGGGGGTGCTGCGCGGCCTGCAGGACACTCGGACGCCTCTCGTCGTCGCCATCGGCGGCGCCGTCGCCAACGTCATCCTGAACGTTCTCCTCGTCTACGTGTTCGACCTGGGGATCGGCGGCTCGGCGCTCGGAACCGTCATCGCGCAGACGGCCATGGCCGCAGCGTTCGTCCGGGTCGTCGTGCGCGGCGCCCGCCGGCACGGAGCGTCGCTGCGCCCGGCCTGGCCCGGCGTTCGCCGGTCCTTCGGTGCGGGCCTTCCGCTGATCGTGCGCACCGTGTCGATGCGGGTGGCGCTCATCGTGGCCACGGCCGTTGCCGCCGGTCTCGGCACGGCGGAGCTCGCCGCACACCAGGTCGCGTTCACCACATGGACGCTGCTGGCGCTCATTCTCGACGCGGTCGCGATTGCGGCCCAGGCGCTGGTCGGGCGTGCGCTGGGTGCGGGTGACGTCGACGGCGCCAGGTCCGTCACCAGGCGGATGATCCAGTGGGGTGTCCTGGCGGGTGCCGTCCTCGCCGTCCTGCTGCTCGTGACCGGCTCGGTGTACGCGCAGCTGTTCAGCAGCGATGCCGACGTGCGGTCATTGCTGATCGCGACCCTGGTGGTCGCCGCCGTCATGCAGCCGGTGTGTGGCTGGGTGTTCGTGCTCGACGGCGTACTCATCGGAGCCGGCGACGGTCGCTACCTCGCCATCGCCTCCACCCTGAGCGTTGCTGCCTTTCTGCCGGCGGCCCTGCTCGTCGCCGCGCTCGACTTGTCCGGCCAGTCGGGCCTGGTCGCGCTGTGGGGCGCCCTCGGTGTGTGGATGCTGGCGCGCCTGCTGACGTTGGCCCACCGCGAGCGCAGCGGCGCCTGGCTCGTCACGGGTGCGATCCGCTAGCGGCGGCAAGCGAGCCCTTCGAGGGTGGCGTCGACGAACCGGTGCACCAGGCTCTTGTCGAGCGGACGCTCCGGATCCCGCATCGTCCAGTGCAACACCGGCGCGGTGATCACGTGCGGCTGAGCACCGTCAGGGCGAAGGGAGAGCACCGAGTGCTGCCTCCAGCGCAGGATCCCGTCCGGCAAAGAAGTCCGTGGCGCGAACGGGCACAGGGACGTCCGGCTCGATGGTCAAGCGTGGGTCGGCCGGGTCGGCCCGCTGCCAATAGCGGGTGCTGACTCCGATCATCATCGGTACCGGCAGGGCATCCAGCTCTACGAAGTCGACGTCGTTCCAGAAGTTCAGGCCGCCGCCCATGGCCTCGCCGACGAAGACCGCGTCCGTCGCCTGCTCGATGTCGGTCACCAGGTTCGACGCTGCCGAGAACGTCACGCGGTCGGTCAGGACGACGGCGGGAACGCTTCGTCGCTCGACCAGCAGGTCGACGAGCGCGGCGTTGTGGTGGTTGTCGCCGCCCGGGTTCTGCCGCACGTCCAGCACGATTCTCTCGACATCCGCCTGGGCTGTGCGCTCTCGTAGCTCCGCGACCACTTGGCCCGCGGCTGCCACTTCGGTGTACCGGATGTACAACGACTGCGTCTCGGGCAGGTATTCGAAGGACATCGTCTCGTCGAGGTTGCTCAGGTACCGCAGGTCGGATCGCGCCGGAAGCCGCCAGGCGCCGAACCGTCCGGCCCAGGCGACGTGCTGGTCGAACGTGATCGGTTCGACGGCGACTGTGCGCTCTCCACGTTCATCGGCGATGCTGAGCTCGATCGCCCGATCGTCCTCGTCCGGCACGATCCCCAGACCGCGCAGCACGACCGTGCGCAGGAGGAACGAGGGCCGGAAGGACGGGACCGTTACAGGCCCGTCGCGTGGCACCAAGGGCTCGAGCTCGTCGAGGACCTCGGTGATCGGCCAACCCTCGATCGCGACCAGGCGCGCCCCATGCAGGTCGTCGTACGGCGCGCGAGCGTCTGTCACGAAGACGCCATCCGCGAACTCGTACATCCGGAGCGGAAGGAGCGGCCACTCGGCGTCCGGCTGGGGCAGTGCGAACTGGTGACCGTCGCGCTCACGCGAGAGCAGCGCGGCCACCCGCATCACGCCCACCACAGCCTGTGCCGGGCTGAGGTCCGCCAGCCGGGACTTCAGGTCGGCGAGCGCCGCAACGAAGTCCGCACGTGTGACGGCGTGAAAGGGCTCCGGATGGGTCGTGTCGAGCCGCTCCAGCCACGAGTCGAGGCCGCCCCCCGCCAGCCGGCTCCGTTCCGGCGTTCCGCTCACTGCGGGAGGCGTGACGCCTTCCGAGGCATCGCATCCGGCCATGGCGGCGCTCCCAGCGCACACCGCCAGGAGCGACGTCAGCGCCAGGACTCGTCGGGCACGACCGGGCACGCAAGAAAACTACTCCGATATCGGAGTAGTTTGAAGGAGAGACCGAGGAGGATCGACGGTATGGCCGGCGTCACTCGTAAGCCCGCTGCCGATCTTTCCGCCCTCTTCGACGTCTTCGTCCTCGCACAGACGGTGAAGGAGTTGCTCGACTCGGCGCTTGACGGCGCTCCACTGACGCCGGAGGAGTACGCGGTGTACAGCCAGCTGCGGGCGACGCCGGGCATCACCCTGACCGAGATGGCACGGCAGCTCTCGGCGCCGCTCACCACGGCGTCGGACTGGGTTCGTTCGATGACGGAGCGCGGCCACGTCGTCCGCCAGGTACAGGCCGGCGACAGACGTTCCTACGGCATCGAGCTCACGGCCTCCGGGCGGCTCGCGCACACGCGTACCAACAGGTCATTCGAGGCTGCGAACAGCCGGTTTGTCGAGCTTCTCCCGCGCCCCGAAGCGCAGCTGCGCGGTTTCCTGAGCGAGGCGACGACCGCTGCGAGGGAAGCGCACGCCCGTCTCACCGGCGCCGGACGTGATCAAGGCCGGCCTACTGCTGCTCCGGCGACAGCACACCGGCCTTGATCGCTCTGGCGTGGGCCGTTCAGGAGGGGACGACGTCCAGCTGGACGGTCGCCGCGACCTCCGGATGCAGCCGAACGGTGACGGAGTGAGCGCCAACCGTCTTGATCGGGTTGCCCACCTCGATCCGCCGCTTGTCGACGGCCGGACCTCCCGCGGCCGAGACCGCGGAGACGATATCGGCCGGCGTCACCGCACCGAAAAGGCGGCCGGCGTTGCCCGCCCGGGCCGACAGGCGCACCGGCGCGGCTTCGAGTCTCGACTTCACCGCCTGCGCGGTGTCGACGTCGGCGATGTCACGCACCGAGCGGGCCCGGCGGATCGTCTCGAGCTGCTTCTCGCCGCCCCGCGTCCATGCGATCGCGAGGCCGCGCGGCATGAGGTAGTTGCGGCCGTAGCCGTCCTTGACCTCGACCACGTCGCCCGCGGTACCGAGGCCGGAGACCTCCTGGGTGAGGATCAGTTTCATCTCTCTCGCACCCTTCAGCGCGCGGTGGAGGTGTACGGCAGCAGCGCCACCTCGCGGGCGTTCTTGATCGCTACGGCAATGTCGCGCTGATGCCGGGTGCAGCACCCGGTCACGCGACGGGCCCGGATCTTGCCGCGGTCGGAGATGTACTTCCGCAGCAGCCCGGTGTCCTTGTAGTCGACGTACTTGACCTTGTCCTTACAGAATGCGCAGACCTTCTTCTTGGGCTTGCGCACAGCGGGTTTTGCCATCGTGGTGCTCCTTCGTGGAGTCGGAGCCCGGTCGCCTCGCTGGCGTCGGCGACCGGGATGGTCGGTTCAGACCTAGAACGGGGGCTCGTCCCCGGAAGGTGCGGGTGCCGCACCGCCGGACCACGGGTCCGCCGGCTGAGCGCCGCCCTGGCCACCTTGGCCGCCCTGCGCCGGCGTCGCCCACGGATCAGCGCCACCGCCGCCCTGGGGGGTTCCGCCGCCGAAGCCGCCGCCGGACCGCTGGGTCTTGGTGACCTTGGCAGTGGCGTAGCGCAGGCTCGGGCCGATCTCGTCGACGTCGAGCTCGACGACCGTACGCTTCTCGCCCTCGCGAGTCTCGTACGACCGCTGCTTGAGCCGGCCGGTGACGACGACCCGAGCGCCGCGTTGGAGCGACTCGGCGACGTTCTCCGCTGCCTGCCGCCAGACCGAGCAGGACAGGAACAGCGGGTCGCCGTCCTTCCACTCGTTGGTCTGCCGGTCGAACGTGCGCGGCGTGGACGCGACCCGGAAGTTCGCAACGGCCGCACCGCTGGGGGTGAAGCGCAGCTCCGGGTCGTCGGTCAGGTTGCCGACAACGGTGATGACAGTCTCGCCTGCCATGGGTGGTCCCTCCCGAGGGGGCTGGATGCGAGCCTTGTGATCAGTGGGCGCCCGGACGGACGACCTTGGTGCGCAGAATGGACTCGTTGAGTCCGAGCTGGCGGTCGAGCTCCTGCACCTCGGCCGGCTCGCACGTGACGTCGAGAACGGCGTAGATGCCTTCGCTCTTCTTGTTGATCTCGTACGCGAGCTTGCGGCGACCCCAGATATCGACCTTCTCGACGGTGCCGCCGGCCTGGCGGACCACGCCGAGGAACGTGTCGAGGCTGGGAGCCACGGTGCGCTCCTCGAGCTCGGGGTCGAGGATCACCATGACCTCGTAATGACGCATTGCCGGTCACCTCCTATGGGCTTCGCGGCCACGGTCTCTCCGTGGCAGGAGGGCTTGTGCGTCGCACGGCCCGGGCGTACGGACTTCCCGTACGGGTCCGGGCCGAGGTCCTAGGGTACCAGCGCCGTGCGGCCATCTCGTCCGTTGTCCACAGACGCCCACCACTCCCGCCGGCTTGCCGGTGCGGCCGGTTCTGGGCAGGCTGGCCGGACATGAGGCCGGCGATCACCCGAGAGAACGTGCTGGCGGCGCTGACCCTCGGGTTCGGTGCGGCGTCGGTGCTGTTCGCGTTCGTGCCGTCCTGGCATGTGCCCGGGTCGTGGACCGGGCTCACCGGCATGGTGCTGGGAGCAGTCGCCCAGATGACGTCGACCTCGACCGCCCAGCGCTGGGTGGTCGTGCCGGGCTGGGTGCTGTCGTTCGTCGGGCTCGCCGTCAGCGTCGCGAATGGCGGCCTCTGGTAGCCCGGCGGCGTCACGTCGTCCCTGTCGTAGGACGTCGGTAATCTCGGCACCATGGCGACGAGCAAGATCGGTGCCCACGTCGGCCAGGCCAACCCGCTCGCAGAGGCAGCCGCACGCGAAGCCGACATCGCCCAGTTCTTCCTCGGCGACCCCCAGGGCTGGCAGTCACCCAGCGTCCCCTACGACGAGGGTCCGGCCGCACTGCGTCGAGATGCGGCTGCCGACGGCGTCGACCTGTACGTCCACGCGCCCTACCGGCTGAACGTCGCGACGACCAACAACCGGATCCGCATCCCCAGCCGGAAGCTGCTGCAGGAGTATGTCGACGCTGCGGCCGAGATAGGTGCCAAGGCGCTGATCGTGCACGGCGGTCACGTACTCAAGAGCGACGACCCCGACATCGGATTCGACAACTGGCGGAAGTGCGCCGAGCGGCTGGAGCTGAAGCTGCCGGTGCTGATCGAGAACACCGCCGGCGGCGACAACGCCATGGCCCGCCGGCTGGATCGCATCGCCCGGCTTTGGGATGCTGTCGGCGACACCGGCATCGGGTTCTGCCTCGACACCTGCCACGCGCATGCCGGGGGTATCGAGCTCACCGACGTCGTGTCCGACGTCCTGGCCGTCACCGGCCGCATCGACCTCGTGCACGCCAACGACAGCCGAGACGGCTTCGACTCGGGCGCCGACCGGCATGCGAACCTGGGCGCGGGAACCATCGGCATCGCCGCCATCGCCGCCATCGTGACGGCCGCCGGGACACCGGCCATCGTCGAGACGCCGGGAGCCGTCGAGGGTCAGGCAGCCGACATCACCGCGCTCCGCAAAGAGATCAGCTAGCAGCGAGGACGTCGCGCTACCGTCCGGCCTCGACGCCCTCGCGACGGATCTCCGGGTCTGACCCGGCGACCGCGCCAGGATGCACAGCATCGCGGACCACTCGAAGCGCGTCGGTCAGCGCCTCGAGTTGGTCCGGACTGAGCAGCCCGGTGTACCAGCGGTCGACGTCCTCGAGATGTCCGGTGATCAGCCCGGAGATGCGCGCTGATCCCGCGTCGGTGATGCGCGCCCAGGTGCCGCGCCGGTCGGTGTCACAGCTCTCACGCGTGACCAGACCGCCGCGCTCCAGGCGGTCGACGACACGGGTGATGCCGCTCGTCGAGAGGCTGGTCTGGGTGGAGAGGTCACTCATCCGCAACTGCCGGCCCGGGGTTCGGGCCAGCCGCAGGAGCACCTCGAACTCGGTCTCGGACATCCCGTGATGCTGGATCCGAGGAGCGAGCTTCTCGATCAGACCTTGGTGCGCCTCGACGAAGAGCCCGACGGCGGTCAGGCGAGGGTCGTCGAACTCCTCGGAGGTCATGCCGCTGATTCTAGCAAATGTTGTCACAGGGAATGTTGACGTGTACATTGTTGTTCCAGCAGCTACCTGCGGTCGAACCCGAAAGGACGATCACTGCCATGACCGAAATCGTCACCCGCGCGAGTACCCGCGAGTGGGAAGGCGTCACGATTCCCACGCCAGGCACGTTCGCGCTCGACTCCCAGCACACCCACGTCGGCTTCGTCGCCAAGCACATGATGGTCACGAAGGTCCGTGGCACCTTCCCCGAGGTCGAGGGCACCATCTTCCTCGCCGAGGACCCGGCCCAGTCGACCGTGGACGTCACGATCAAGACCGCGGCCGTCCACACCGGCGCGACCGACCGCGACAACCACCTTCGGTCCGCCGACTTCTTCGACGTCGAGAACTTCCCGGAGATCACCTTCCGGTCCACCGCCATCCGCCACCTGGGCGGGGGCGAGTTCACCATCACCGGTGACCTGACGATCCGGGGCACCACCAAACCGGTGGAGCTGGCTGTGACCTTCGACGGCGTCGGAATCAATCCATGGGGCGCAGAGGTCGCCGGCGTCAGCGCCCGCACCGAGGTCGACCGCGAGCAGTGGGGCCTGACCTGGAACGCAGCACTCGAGGCCGGGGGCGTCCTGGTCGGCCGCAAGGTCGTTCTCGAGATCGAGGCCGAGGCCAAGCGGGTCTGACCGTTCTTCGGTTCCCGCGCCCACGGATGACGCAGCAGCCCGGACGGCGCGCGTCCTCCGATTGGCACGCTGAGCAGCTCTGATCGGCACGCTGAACCGTCGCCTTTGCCGCCGGAATCGTGGCGGTTTGTGGACCGGTTCAGCGTGCCGATCACGACTTCGAAGGCTGCAGCGGGCACGTCACGATGGGGCGATGAACGAGAGCGATGAGCCGCCTCGGCACCCGCCAGGTGGCGACACCTGGACCAGGCGCTCGCCGCACCGACGGACATGGAACCGGCGTGGATCCACGGTGACCTGCACCCGCGGAACGTCCTCGTCGACCGTGGCCGAATGGACCGATTTCACCGGCGACGCTCCGTCGGGCGCGCGGCTGGGCGGCGTTCTTCGGCGTGGTCCCTGATCGACACCGACCTGGTCGACGATGGTCGCTTCGCGGCCGTCGGCCGGGGACGTTGTCCCGAATGGAGGGCTGGGCGGAACCGCCCCGGTACTCTCGTCCACCGTGACGCTCCAGGTGCGCGAGATCTCCCGTGAGGCGCATCTTGCCGCCATCGCGGCTCGGCCCTCGGTGAGCTTCCTGCAGACCCCGGCGTGGGGCGACGTGAAGCGGGAATGGCGGGCACACTCCATTGGCTGGTTCGACGGCGACGACCTTGTGGGCGTGGGCCTGGTGCTCTACCGGCAGGCGCCACGGATACCCCGCTACCTCGCCTACCTACCCGAGGGCCCGGCCATCGACTGGGCCGGCGCGGCGCTGGCGAACGACCTCCACCGGTGGCTCGAACCGCTCGTCTCGCACGTGAGAGCGAACGGTGCCTTCGGTCTGCGAATGGGTCCGCCGGTCGTCACCCGCCGCTGGAGCGCGGCGACGGTCAAGGCTGCGTTGGCTGACGCCACCGTGAGTCGCCTGGGCGACGTTGAACCCGAAGCAGTATCGCCGACCGGCGCTGCGATCGTCTCCCAGCTCGCGGCACTCGGGTGGCGGCCTCCTTCGGACATCGGCGGGTTCGCCGCCGGCCAGCCGCGCTATGTCTCCCAGCTGCCACTCGTGGGGCTGGACGAGGACGTCCTGCTCAAGGGCTTCAACCAGCTGTGGCGGCGCAACGTCAAGAAAGCCGAGAAGGCGGGAGTGACGGTCCAAACGGGCAGCGCCGAGGACATTCCGGCCTTCCACGATCTCTACGTCCAGACGGCGCACCGGGACGGCTTCACACCGCGGCCGCTCTCGTACTTCGAGGGCATGTGGCAGGCCATGACCACCGAGGATCCGCTTCGGCTGCGGCTCTACCTGGCCCGACACGAGGACGACCTGGTCGCTGCCACCACGATGGTCCGGGTGGGGACGCACGCCTGGTACTCCTACGGCGCCTCGTCGACGGAGAAGCGCGAGGTACGCGGTTCGAACGCGATCCAATGGCGGATGATCCGTGACGCCCTGGCCGAGGGCTGCGAGGTTTACGACCTGCGGGGCATCACCGACACTCTCGACGAGGACGACCCACACGTCGGGCTCATCCGTTTCAAGATCGGTACCGGCGGGGAGGCGGTCGAGTATGCCGGGGAATGGGACCTGCCGATCTCCAAGGTGCTCTACACCGCGTTCGACCTCTACATGAAGCGGCGGACCTGAGGGTGCCGCTGACGCTGCACGTCGACGCAGGGCGTTGGCGGGGCCACCTCCGGTCGTATCTCGGCGAGCACAGTGGCGTCGTGCCGGTGAGCAAGGGCAACGGCTACGGATTCGGTCGGCCTGTGCTGGCGGCGGAAGCGGCTGCGTTGGGCGTGCCAACCCTTGCGGTCGGGACGTACGAGGAGATCAGCGCCGTCGACCTGCCATTCCGTGGTGACGTGCTCGTCTTGTCCCCGTGGCGGCCTGGTTACGATCTCGGCCTCACCGACAACTCCCGCGTCATCCACACGGTCTCCCGGCTGACCGACCTGCGCGCTCTCGCCGAGAGCACGAGCCGGCCCCGGGTCGTCGTCGAGGTCATCACCAGCCTGCGGAGACACGGAATCGCAACGACCGATATCGGGCAGGCGGTGTCGATCCTGGACAACGTCCGGTTCGAGGGCTGGGCGCTCCACCTTCCGCTCGCGGGTGACCGGATGGCTCAGGCGCGCGACCTGTCTCGGCTGTTCATCGCGACGACTGAGGCCGAGGGCGACCGGCTGTGGGTCAGCCACCTGAGCGCCGACGAGGCTGACCAGCTCGCGGCGGCAACGGGGAGAGAGGTCCGGCTCCGGGTCGGGACGGCGTTCTGGCTCGGCGACCGGTCGGCGCTGCGTGCCCGAGCCAGCGTGCTCGACGTCCACGCGGTGCGGCACGGACAGCCATTCGGCTACCGGCAACGGAGGTCCCGGCGCGACGGCGTGCTGCTTGTCGTCGCGGGCGGAACGGCTCACGGAATCGCCCTGGAGGCACCGACGCCTGCGACGTCGGTGCGGCAGCGCGCCGTCGCCCTCGCCAGGGGCTCGCTCGAAGCTGTGGGGCGGGCGCTGTCGCCGTTCCGGGTAGCAGGAAGGCAGCGCTGGTTCGCCGAGCCGCCGCACATGCAGTGCTCGCTGATCTGGCTGCCGGCGAGCATCCACCCGCCCGCCGTCGGTGACGAGATCGACGTCGACGTCCGCTACACGACGACGACGTTCGACCGCATCGTCTGGGCCTGATGCCCGCGCCCCGTCAGCCGGCCCAGCGACCGGTCAGGAAGGCGGCGGCCCACAACGCCATCAGCGGCACGCTGAGGCTCAGGTACGCCCACAGCACCCAGCGGCGACGAACGGCGACCACCGCCAGGGCGATCCACAGCGGCCACCAGAGCAACGTGGCGCGCGGCATCGAGAAGTACCAAAACGACGTCCCGAAGGCGATGACCTGCAGGCCGACCCAGGTGGCTTCGCCCCAACGGTGCCAGACGAGCAGGGCGACGGTGAGGGCGGCACCGATCACCATGGCGAGTATCTCGGCGCGGAACATCAAGGCGAAGCCGGGCGACAGGCCGCCCCCGACCTCGTTTCCGACGCAGAGCGTTCCGCCTGACGAACGGCAGAAGGCCGCGTTCCAGGTGTGGGCCAACGCGTCCCACGGCCAGGTGAAGTCTCGGTTCCACTCCTGTGCCTGCGCGTGCTGCCAGGCAAGCCAGTCGCCGGTCGACCGCCAGAGGTAGATCGTCCAGGCACCGAGCACTGCGGCCGGCGGCAACAACCACGGCACGTCGCTCCAGTGCCGCTCGCGTCGGAAGGTCAGCCACTCGACCACGATCGCCGCGAGCAGGAACACACCGCTAACCCGGACCGTGCAGGCCGCAGCCGTCAGCAGGCTTGCGGGGGCC
>DAIUDS010000011.1:0-7939 GCA_036845485.1 Jiangellaceae bacterium | reverse complement strand
CCTGACGGGCGCACAGCCAGGCCGGGATCGCGAAGCCGAGGAACAACGACTCGGTGTACGGGGCCGCGAGGAACACCGCGGGCGGAGCGAACACCCATAACAGGACCGCAAGCCGTCCCGTTCCCGGCCCGCCTTCGAGATCGCCGAGCCGCGCGAGGGCGACAGCCGCCACACCACCGGCGACGAGGGACACCAGCAGGCCGACGACGACGTGCGGGATGCCGAGCGCGTTCCCGAACGCCAGCAGGGCCGGGAATCCGGGAAAGAAGGCCTCGTTCGGCACCCCCGTCGGCTCGCCCCCGTATCCGTGGAGTGCGATACCCCGGAAGTGCTGGTAGTCCCACTGCTGCCAGCGGTCGAGCAGCGGGACGACGCTTCCGTCCGACGTGGCGAAGAGCAGCCCGACCGCGCCGGCCACCACCCACACCGAGGCACGGCTGGCGAGCCAGATCAGCAGAGCATCGCGATCGGTCGGCTGCAGGCGACGTGCGACGGCCCGCACCCGGTCACGGGCTGTGACCTTGGTGCCGGCGTCCGTCTCGGCTTCCTCGATCACGGTGTCGCCCCTGCAGCGGTGGATGCGGGCGCATCACCGGGCCGCACGTGGGCGTCCGATGTCGATGGGAGATGAAGGTAGGGCCGGACCGGGTCGCACTCCGGGCGCAGCACGTCGCGTACGACGACGCCGGCCAGCCAAGCCAGTCCGGCGATCCGCAGGGCGGTGGCGGCCGCGTATCCACGCGATCCGATCAGCGGGTGGGCGGGGTCGTAGAGCGTCGCGAGATGCCACCACACGGCCAGGAAGTACACCACCTCGGCCGCCTGCCAGATCAGCAGGTCGCGCCAACGCGGCCTCGCGAGCGCCGCCAGCGGCAGCAGCCACAGCGCGTACTGCGGCGACCACACCTTGTTGACGACCAGAAATGCGGCGACGGAGAGAAAGGCGAGCTGCGCGAGCCGAGGGGGTTCGGGTGCTTCGACGGCCAACCAGGCGATCAGGGCGAGGAGCACCACGGCGACGGCCACGATGAGTCCGTCGATCCGGTCGGGCAAGGCTCCCGGCCAGAGCAGTTCCATCACGTACCAGGGCGACCCGAAATCGCCGCTGCGGTCGCGGTTGAACGTGAAGAACTCGCGCCACCCGTCCGGCGCCCAGAGGTAGACCGGCAAGTTGACCGCGACCCAGGCCAGCACGGCCGCGCCGAGGGTTGCGGCGTAGTCGGTCAGCGCCCTGGCCCGGTTGGGGGCGCGCAACGCGACGAGCAGCATGGGTCCGAGCAGCAGCACCGGGTAGAGCTTCGCGGCCGCACCCAGGCCCACCAGGATGCCGGCCGTCACGGGTCGTTCGCGAGTCCAGGCCAGGATCGCCAGCGATGCGAGTGCGACGGCCAGGAGGTCCCAGTTGATGGTCGCCGTGAGCAGAAGCATCGGAGAAGCCGCGACGAGCATCGCGTCCCACGGCCGGCGGCGCACCGTCCGAGCGGTGGCAACGACGACAACCAGGGCGGCCAGGCCCATCAGCAGGGCCGTGACGTCGTAGAAGCGGACGCTCTCGTTCAGCGCTGTGCGTTCGGGCTGGGACGCGCCGTCGCCTCCTGCCTCGGCTTCGTCGGTCAGCGCCCTCGCGAGACTCGCGGAAACCTGCATGACCGCTCCGGTCAGGACCGGGTACTCCAGAAGGGAGTCGCGGTAGGCCACGGCGCCGTCGGCGAAGCCACGCTCGCGGTACAGGAAGCCGACGTCGCTGTAACAGAGGCCCGTCCACATGGACCGGTCCTCCCGGCTCTCCCATCCGTCGCTCCGACACGGCAGGTCGGCGATCACACCGAGGCCGAGGACGACGCATGCGGTGGCCAGCGCCACCCGGACCGGTCCCCACCAGCTGTGTCCGACGCTCGCGTGCCTGCCGACCGGCCCGCCGACGGCCGCGCTCGCTGCCGCGACGACCGGGTCGTCCGCGCTCGGCATCGCGATCGGTCGGGTCACCCGCCAGAAGCTAGCTGGCTGTGCAGTCGTTCCGCCCTGCAGGTGGGGCCTTCGTTGCCGTGTAGCCGGCGAACGGCTCCAGCCCTTGGCGGGCTAAGGGCCATGCCCGGCAGAGACGACGATCGTGATCGTCGAGCCCTCCGGTGCTGTCCCAGTAGGACTCTGATCGATCACCTCGCCCCGCTGCGCCTGGCTGGCCTGCTTCACCACGGCCACGTTGAAGCCGGCGTTCTGCAGCTCGGCTTCCGCCTGACCCTGCTTCATGCCCACGACGTTCGGGACGTTCACGTCCTGGACGCCGATCGCCGTCGCCACGACAATCGTCACCGTCGAGCCGGACGGCGCCGTGCCGCCCGCGGGATTCTGCTCGACGACCTGCCCGGGCGGCGCCTGGTCCGTCTCGCGCTGGCCCACGGAGACGTTGAAGCCGGCCCGCTCGAGCACTCGTTCGGCCTGTTGCTGGTCCAGCCCCACGACGTTCGGCACGTTCTGGTCGTCCGGCGACTCGCCGATCGGTGTGCAGGTCGGCGGCGTTCCCACGGTCCCCGGCGGACAGATGTTCGGTGTGGGGGTCGGCGTCGGACTCGGGTTGACCGGCTCGCCGACCTCGGAACGCTTCGGGAACTCCAGAATCTCGTCGCCTTCCAGTGCCGCCTTCATGAACGCGGTCCAGACCTGCGCGGGGTACCGGCCGCCGAAGAAGGTGTCGAGCCCTCCGACGCCGTCCAGGTCGGCCGGCTTGCCCTGCGCATCCTCTCTGTAGAACGCGACGGCAGCCGACAGTTGAGGGGTGAAGCCGGTGAACCACGACGACGTCGTGCTGTCTTTGTAGAGGGCGGCGGTGCCCGTCTTGCCGGCAGCAGGCCGGCCGAGGTCGGCAAGTGCCCGGCTGCCGCTTCCGTCAGGATCTTCCACCACTTGAGTCATGGCGTACGTGGCGTCGGCGACGATGTCGGCCTCGAATGCCTGGGTGACCTCGGCCTTGCCCTCGTACAGGACGGCGCCGGACGGATCCGTGACCTTCGCGACCGTATACCAATCGGCCTGCTCGCCCTGAGCGGCGAACGTGGCATACGCATCGGCCATGCTGATCGGAGCAACCGAGGCCGTGCCCAGCGTGATCCGGCCGTTGGGCAGCAGTTGGATTTCCTCTTCGGGCTCAGCCGGGATGCCGGCGCGGACGGCAGCGTCGTAGACGTTCTGGGGGCCGATCTTCAGGGTCAGATCCACGAACGCCGTGTTGATGGACTTCGCAGTCGCCTCGACCAGACCGACGTACTCGCCGTAGTCCTGATTGAACTCGTTGTTGACCGGCTGATCGCCGAGCGCCTCGTCCTCCAACGGAGAGTTGCCCCTGAATCGGCTCTCCAGCGAGATACCGCTCTGCAACGCCGCAAGGAGCGTAAAAGGTTTGATCGTCGATCCGGCTTGTGGCAACGCATCGACCGCGCTGTTGAACTCACGCTCGACCGCGTCCTTGCCGCCATACATCGCGACCACTGCACCGTCGCCGGGCTTCACGGCGGCAAGGCCGACGTGGACGCCCTCCGAGTTCTCCGTCTCCGGCGGAAACTCCTGGTTGACGGCGTTGATCGCCGCGCTTTGCGCCTTGGGGCTGAACGTGGTGACGACGCGCAGACCGCCGGTCTCTACCTGCTCGTCGTCGACACCGGCCTCCCGGAGCTCACTTCTCACCTGCTGGAGCAGGTAGCCATTGGGGTTGGCGTACTGGTTGCTCTTCTGCTCCGGCAGAACGGTCGGTGGCACAGCCGCGTCGGCGGTGGCAGGGTCCAGCCAGCCCTTCTCGACCATGCCGTCGAGCACGTAACGGAAGCGCTCGGTGAAGCGCGCCGCGTTCTCCTCGCCCAGAGTCGGGTCGTAGAGGGTCGGGCTGCGAAGGATCGCCGCCAGCGCCGCGCCCTCCTCCAGCGTCAGGTCGGACACGGACTTGCCGAAGTAGCTCTTCGACGCGGTCTGGACGCCATACGTGCCCCGACTGAACCAGATGGTGTTGAGGTAGTCCTGCAGGATCTGAGCTTTGTCGAGCTGCTGGTCGATCTTGATCGAGATGAACAGTTCCCTGATCTTGCGGGTAATCGTCTGATCCTGGGTCAGGTAGTAGTTCTTGACGTACTGCTGGGTGATCGTCGAGCCGCCACCGGCGATCTCACCGCCGGTAAAGCTGTGCCAGCCTGCCCGTGCGATCCCAACCGGGTCGAATCCGTTGTTCTCGTAGAAGCTGCGGTCCTCGGCGGCGATCACCGCGTGCTGGACGTGCTCGGGGATCTCCTCGATATCGACGCTCTCGCGGTTCTCCGCGCTGAAGCGGCCGAGCTCCGTCGTCCCGTCGTTCCAGTAGACGATCGTCGCCTGCGAGGTCGAGAAATCGTTGGCCTCCGGCACCGGAGTCATCGCGTAGGCGATGCCGATGCCGGCGACGCCGAGCAGGAACATCCCGAATGCATAGAGCGAGATCTTCTTCCAGGTGAACCACCTGCGCCAGCCGCGCTTCTTGCCCTTGTCGGCGGCGTAACGGCGGGCCGGCTTGCCACCGCGGCCGTCGTTGCCGGCGTCTCCGAAGCCGCCAGCACCGATGCCGCCGTTGCCCATGCGTCCCGAACCCGATCCGCCGGGCCGACCCGGCCCCCCGACCGGCGGGACCGGCGGCCGTCCCGGGCCACCCGGCCTCGCAGAACCCCCGTTGGGGGGAACCAGTCCACCGGACCCGCCGGTACCGCTGAGTAAGACGTCGCCGCGGCCGCCCGGAGCCGGCGATCCGACGCTGCTGGGACGCGAGCGCAGCGGCGCGTCCTGACCATTGACTGGGCGGGGAGCGACCTCCATCCGCCTGCGTCTTCCGGCTGGCCGTCGTCGTTCGTTGCTCACAGGGGATCTCTCGTCGGGGGCAGGACCAGGTGACACGGCACCGCGTGGCAGCCTACGACGGTCTCCCCCGACATCCCCCAAGCCCCCCGAGATGCCGCAGCACGACTGTGCGGCGGACTTGCGCGAAACGCACTGGCCGATCTAAGGTCGTAGGCTATCAGTCCGATGTATCGACTCGATACATCGATCCGATTGGCCTGCCTCAGGGAGCGGACCCACCGTGCGGAAGCGTGCCGACGCTCTGGAGCTGGCCGTCCTCGGTATCCTCCACGACGCGCCGATGCACGGCTACGAGCTGCGCAAACAGGTCAACGCGCTGCTGGGATGGGGGCGCGCGTTCTCGTACGGCACCCTCTACCCATGCCTGAAGGACCTGGTCCGCCGCGGGTGCCTGGCGGAGGACTCGGTCGACGCAGCGCCCGCCACCCATCTCGGCGGCCGCCGGAGCAAGATCGTGTACAAGCTCACGCCCGAGGGAAAGGAACGCTTCGCCGACTTGCTCGCGCAGGCGGGACCGTCCTCTTGGGACGACGAGCAGTTCGGGGTGCACTTCGCATTCTTCGCTCGGGCCGACGCTGTCACCCGTATGCGCATCCTCGAGGGCCGGCGGACCCGTCTCCAGGAGCGTGTCGAGCAGTTCCGTACCGCCCTACAGCGAACCCGCCAGCGCCTCGACGCCTACACCCTCGAATTGCAGAACCACGGCCTCGAGTCGGTCGAGCGTGAGGTCAGGTGGCTCGACGCGCTCATCGAGACCGAGCGCCGAGCAAGCGACGGAACGAACAGCAAGCGACGGAACGAACAGCAAGCGGGGCAGCACGCCCCGAAGGCGGACCGGATCCCCGCCAGTCCGCCCCGAAGAGTGGAAGGAAGGCCGATGAGTTCCATTCGGGTAGCCATCGTGGGCGTGGGCAACTGCGCCGCCTCGCTCGTCCAGGGCGTGCACTACTACCGCGACGCCGATCCGGGTCACAAGGTGCCCGGTCTGATGCATGTGCAGTTCGGCGATTACCACGTCCGCGACGTCGAATTCGTCGCCGCGTTCGACGTCGACGCCAAGAAGGTCGGCCTGGACCTGGCGGATGCAATCGGCGAGAGCGAGAACAACACCATCAAGATCTGCGACGTCCCGGCCACCGGAGTCACCGTCCAGCGGGGTAACACCCTCGACGGCCTGGGCCGGTACTACCGCGAGACCATCACGGAGTCCGACGCCGATCCGGTCGACGTGGTGGCAACACTGCGCGCGGCGCGCGTCGACGTGCTCGTCTGCTACCTGCCGGTCGGCTCGGAGCACGCCGTGAAGTTCTACGCCCAGTGCGCCATCGACGCGGGCGTCGCCTTTGTCAACGCCCTGCCGGTGTTCATCGCGGGCACCAAGGAGTGGGCGGACAAGTTCACCGCGGCACGGGTACCGATCGTCGGCGACGACATCAAGTCCCAGGTGGGTGCCACGATCACGCACCGGGTGCTGGCCAAGCTGTTCGAGGACCGTGGGGTCACCGTCGACCGTACGTACCAGCTCAACGTCGGCGGGAACATGGACTTCAAGAACATGCTCGAGCGCGAGCGGTTGGAGTCGAAGAAGATCTCCAAGACCCAGTCGGTCACCTCGCAGCTGGCGGAGGAGATCGCGCCGCGCAACGTCCACATCGGCCCGTCCGACTATGTGGAATGGCTGGACGACCGGAAGTGGGCGTTCGTCCGGCTGGAGGGCCGCAACTTCGGCGACGCACCGATCAGCCTGGAGTACAAGCTGGAGGTCTGGGACTCGCCCAACTCGGCCGGCATCGTCATCGACGCAATCCGCGCGGCGAAGATCGCAAAGGATCGCGGCATCGGTGGTCCGATCCTGTCGGCGTCGTCGTACTTCATGAAGTCGCCGCCGGAGCAGTACCCGGACGATGTCTGCCGCCAACTGGTCGAGAAGTTCATCGCCGGAGAGATCGAGCGCTGAGCGGCGCCGTGAAACAGCGGTCGTGAAAGCAGCGGCCGTGAAGATCGTCGTGCAAGCCTGGACGCCGCAGCACGCCCGGCGGCTTGCACGACGATCTTCACGGCCGTAGGGGCACGAGGCGACCCGCTGGACGCCCGTCCCTTGAAATGCCGCGTTTGGGGGTTTGGTGCTTCGTCAGGCACCCTAGAGCCGCCAACTCGGGTACCGCTGACTGTCCAGGTATTGACAGGATGCGGTACGGATGGGAAGCGTCGTCTACCGTCTCATGCCGTGACACCGCTCCGCCGTGGCAGTGTTGCCCCGGCTGGGTCTGGTCGATGACTACCCGGGGGGAAGATCAAAGGAAGGGACCAAACCGATGACGCGGAACCCGCGAGGACACCGGAGCAACGAGACCGGCGTCGCAAAGCGGCCGCGAACGAACCAACGCCCCGCACCGGCGGCCAAGCCGGTCGCAGCGGCGAGGCAACGTAGGGATCGGGTCGGCTCGGCCTGGCAGGCGTTTCTTCACGACCGAAGCGTGCGGTCCCGCGTCGGCGTCCTGGTCCTGTTGCCGTTGCTCGGCGCTCTCGTGCTAGGTGCGTTCCTGTTCCGCGACGCCCTCGCCCGTGCCGGCACGGCCACCGACGTCGAACGCAACGCGCGGGTCGCGGTTGCCGCCATGGACGCGATCGACAAGCTGCAGGATGAACGCGACATCTCGGGCCTCGCCGACGTCAACGTCAGTGGTCCCGGCGCCGTTTCCAACGCTCGCAATGAGACCGACGAAGCCATCGCGACGCTGCGCGAGGAGATGAACCAGCTCCCCGAGGACGGCTTGGACCCGGCGGTCTCCGAGGCTGTCCGTACCACCAACGTCCAGCTCGGTCTGCTCGACGCGTACCGCGGCTCCCGTGACATCGTCCTCGAGCCTTACGACTCCCCGGGTGTCGAGGACTACCACATCATGGTCGAGGCACTGGCCCGCTTCGTCCCGGCGAGCAGCAGTGGTTCCACCGACACCGAACTCGTCACCGAAGTGAGCAGCCTCGACTCGCTGCTCCGGGCCACCGAGTCGGCCTCGGTCGAGCGCGGGCTGCTGGCCCACGTGCTCGGCGGCGGGGAGCCCTT
>DAIUDS010000010.1:0-22654 GCA_036845485.1 Jiangellaceae bacterium | reverse complement strand
TCGAGAACCAGCTCCGGCCCCGCCTGGACGACCCCACGACCGCTCTCGCACCGATCACACCGCAGCTTTCCGCCGCCGATCTGACGGTCGTCAACCTCGAGACGTCCATCGGTACAGGCGGCGTACGCGAACCCAAGCGCTTCACCTTCCAGGCGCCACCCGAGGCCCTCCGAGCACTGGCCCACGCCGGAGTCGACGTCGTGACGATGGCTAACAACCACGCCATGGACTACGGCGTGGGCGGTATGGCGGACACGCTCGCTGCCGCGACGGCCGCGGCTTCGGCCAACCCGCCGCTGTCCGTCGTCGGTGTAGGAGCCGACGCCCGTGACGCCTTTGCGGCGGCGGTCAAGGACGTGGGCGGAACGCGGGTCGCCGTCGTCGGCGCGTCCAGTGCCGACGATCCGACGGCCGACCCGACGGCACAATGGGCGGCGACCGACGACACGGCCGGCATCGCGGTCGCACAGGAGCCTGCACTGCTGGTCGAGGCGGTCCAGCAGGCACGCGCCGCCGCCGATGTCATCGTGGTCTACCTGCATTGGGGCATCCAGGGTCAGCGATGTCCCAGCAGCTCGCAGGCCGCCACGGCCCGGACACTTGCCGACGCGGGTGCCGACATCGTCGTCGGCACCCATGCACATGCGGTCCAGGGAACTGGTCTGCTGGGCGAGACATACGTTGCATACGGATTGGGGAACTTCGTCTGGTACCGCCAGGGGTCCGACGCCTCGTCGTCGACCGGCGTGCTGACCCTCACCGTCGACGGCGGCCGGGTCGTCGACGAGACGTGGTCACCTGCCCGGATCGAGGCCGACGGCCTGCCCCGGTTCACCACCGGCGCCGAGGCGGCTCGACTGGTCGACGTGTTCTCCTCGCAGCGCGGCTGCACCGACCTGGCGCCGGTCGGCCGCGGCAGCTGACGCATGGATTTCGCGGCCGATCCGAGTACGTTCACCGCCCGACGGGAACATAGCCGCCATGGCGTCTCACGTGGTGGTGTTCGCGCCCGTACCTCAGTTGACGGTCACCATCGAGCAGGAGGCCGACGCCGTCGAGTTGCACGTGCACCCCGGCGGTCAGGGTGTCTGGCAAGCCCGCATGATCACCTCTCTCGGCGTCCCGGTGACGCTGTGCGCATGCCTCGGCGGCGAGGTCGGTGGCGTGCTCGGGCCGTTGATCGCGGCCGAAGGGGTCGAGCTACGCTCCGTGCCCCGGCCGACCCCCAGCGGCTGGTACGTGCATGACCGCCGCGACGGGGGCCGGGTCGAGATCGCACAGAATCCGGGCGAGCCTCTGGCCCGGCACGAGCTCGACGAGCTGTACAGCCTTGCGCTCGCCGAGGGTCTGCAAGCGGAGATCAGCGTGCTGAGCGGGCCGGCGGACCCCTCCGTCGTCCCGCCTGACGTCTACCGCCGCCTCGCGGCGGACCTGACCAGCAACGGCGCGCGCGTCGTCGCCGACCTGTCGGGCGAGCACCTGACCGCCGTGCTGGCCGGCGGCGTCTCGTTCCTCAAGGTCAGCCATGAGGAGTTGGTCGATGACGGCCGAGCCGATGACGACGGTGTGGACGCGCTCATCGAGGCCATGCGGAAGCTCCAGACCGAGGGTGCGCAATCGCTGATCGTGACGCGGGCCGAGGAGCCGTCGCTGGCTCTCCTCGACGGCGACCTGGTCGAGGTGACGTTGCCGCGCCTCGAGGCGACCGACACCCGGGGGGCGGGCGACTCGATGACGGCGGGCGTGTCCGCCGTGCTGGCCCGCGGCGGCGATTTGACCGATGCTGTGCGGACCGGCGCAGCCGCCGGAGCGCTCAACGTCACGCGGCACGGGCTTGGCAGCGGCCGGGCGGACGCGATCGCGGAACTCGTGAAGCGGGTGCGGATAGATCCCATGGACACGGAGGTGTAGATGGCATGAGCTGTGCGTCGACCAGGGATGCGCCGTGAGCACGCCGGCAAGGGTGCTCGTCACCAATGACGACGGCATCGGCGCACCCGGAATTCGCCGACTGGCCGTCGCTGCCGCCGAGCACGGGCTCGATGTCGTCATGGCCGCGCCGCTCGACGAGTCCAGCGGTATCAGTGCCGCCATGACGGCCGTGGTCCAGGACGGCCGCGTGGTCGTCGACCGGCGGGTCGTGGCCGCGCTGGACGGCGTGCCCGCGTTCGGTGTCGGAGCGTCCCCCGGCTACATCGTGATCCTGGCGACCCTGGGTGCCTTCGGCCCTCCGCCGGACATGGTGCTGTCGGGGATCAACCGCGGAGCCAACGCGGGCAACGCCGTCCTGCACTCCGGCACGGTCGGAGCCGCCCTCACCGCGGCCAGCGCCGGCCTGCGCGCGATGGCCGTCTCGCTGGACGTTCTCACGCCGACCGCTGGGACGGCCGCGAGCGGTGGTGCTGCGATCGCCGCGCTCGACGAAGTCGACGACGAGGCCCGGCACTGGGACACCGCCTCCCACCTCGCTCGTGACCTGTTCCCCGCGATGGCCGGCGCACCGGCCGGCACGGTGATCAACCTGAATGTTCCCGACCGGCGACCGGATCGCGTGCGCGGCCTGCGCCGCGCCGAGCTGGCTCGCTTCGGCCAAGTCTCCATGACCATCGCGGAGGCGGGCGAAGGGTACGTACGGACGTCGGTTCAGGAGTCGGAGACACGGCCGGACCCGGGAACCGACCTCTCTCTGCTCGCCGAGGGGTGGGCCACCGTCACCGCGATCCGGACGGTGACCGCCGACGACGAGGTCGACATACCGGTCGCCCGGTCCTAGCCGCCCGGCGTCGGGCACACTGGCACGCCGTGCGCCGTGTCGTCCTGCTAGCTGGACCGTCGGGAAGCGGCAAGACGCGCCTGGCCGGCGCGAGTGGGCTTCCGGTCCTCGCGCTCGACGACTTCTACCGCGACGGCGACGACCCCCAGATGCCTCTGCAACAGGAACTCGGCATCGTCGACTGGGACGACCCGCGCAGTTGGGATGCGGCGCGGGCCGTGCAGATGCTCGTCGCTGCGGCGCTCGCCGCGGATGAACTTCGTCCGGCGCCTCGTGCGCGACGTGTCCGAGCGCCGCAAACCGGTGCTGACCCTGCTGCGGCGGGGCTGGACGCTCATGCGCTCCGAGCGGGAGTTGCTGCGCCGCCAGGTCGAACTCGGCTGCCGCCCGTGCGACGCGCGGCAACTCCGGAAGGCTCTCGCCAAGATCACGGCGGACGCGGGTCGCCCCTTGGCCTGAGCCGCAGCAGTGAGCCCGCCGGCCTACCGTAGAAGGCATGACCACAGCAGCCGCTCACCGAGGCCTCTACCGTCCGCGCGACGGCCGGATCATCGCCGGAGTATGCGCGGGACTGGCACAGCGTTTCGGAATGACACCGACCGGTGTCCGGATCCTGTTCCTGCTCTCGTGCCTGCTGCCCGGGCCGCAGGTGCTCATCTACCTTGCGCTCTGGCTGATCGTGCCGAGCGGGGACTGATCACCGCACGGCGCCGCGCAGCGTTGCGAACGCCCGCTGTGCTGCCAGCGCCGCGTACCCCGGCTTGATGACGTCGTTGATGATGGCCAGCCGCTCGTCGAACGGGATGAACGAGCTCTTCATGGCATTGACGGCGAACCACTGGAAGTCCTCGAGGTCGTAGCCGAAAGCCTCGGAAAGCAAGGTCAGCTCGCGGGACATCGACGTGGCGCTCATCAAACGGTTGTCCGTATTGACCGTGACCCGGAACCGCAACCGGGTCAGCAGTCCGATCGGGTGATCCGCGATGGACGACGCCGCACCCGTCTGCACGTTCGACGACGGGCACATCTCCAGCGGCACCCGCTTGTCGCGGACGTATGCCGCCAGCCGTCCGAGCTGGGCGGTTCCATCCTCGCGGACGGTGACGTCGTCGATGATCCGCACACCGTGACCGAGCCGGTCGGCGCCGCACCATTGCAGCGCCTCCCAGATCGACGGAAGTCCGAACGCCTCACCGGCGTGGATGGTGAAATGCGAGTTCTCGCGCCGCAGGTACTCGAACGCATCGAGATGGCGGGTCGGCGGAAAGCCGGCCTCGGTGCCGGCGATGTCGAAGCCGACGACGCCGAGGTCGCGGAACGCCACGGCGAGTGCCGCGATCTCGGTCGACCGAGCAGCGTGACGCATGGCGGTGAGCAGCGTCGCCACCCGGATCGGACGACCGGCGGCGGCCGCCCGCGACTCTCCCAGCCGGAAGCCCTCCTCGACCGCTTCGACCACCCGCTCGAGGCTCAGGCCGCCAGCCAGGTGCTGCTCCGGGGCGTGCCGCACCTCGGCATAGGCGACACCGTCGGCCGCCAGGTCCTCCGCACACTCGGCCGCCACACGCACCAGCGCGTCGTGACGCTGCATCACCGCGACCGTGTGCGAGAACGTCTCCAGATAACGCTCCAGCGATCCGGGGCTCGCCGCCGCGACGAACCACGCACCCAACTCCTCGGCGTCGCTCGTCGGCAACTCGTACCCCATGTCGTTCGCCAGCTCGACGATGGTCGCGGGGCGCAGCCCACCATCGAGGTGGTCATGGAGCAGCACCTTCGGTGCCGCCAGGATCTCGTCCGGTCTCGGAGCCACGAGACGACGCTACCCTCGGCAGGTGGCCCGCAGCCTCTACGTCGCATCGCCGGAGGGTGAGACCGGTAAGGCAACGATCGCCTTGGGCGTTCTGGACCTGCTGACCCGCCACATCGGACGGGTGGGGGTGTTCCGGCCCATCGTGCGCTCCGGCCCCCGGCCCGACTACGTGCTCGAGCTCCTTCTCGACCACGACGGGGTCGATCTGTCCTACCAGGTCTGCGCCGGCGTCACATACGACGACGTGCACACCGACCCCGACGCCGCCATGGCGGCGATCGTCGAGCGGTACCACGCGGCGGCGGCCGGATGCGATGCGATGGTCGTCGTCGGCAGCGACTACACCGACGTCGGCAGCCCGACGGAGTTCTCCTACAACGTCCGCATCGCGGTCAACCTTGGCGCGCCGGTCCTGCTGGTCGTCCACGGACGGGACCGGTTACCGGCCGAGGTCCGGACGGTCGCCGATCTCGCGGTGACAGAACTGGCGGCACAGTACGGCCGGCTGGTCGCCATCGTCGCCAACCGGGTGCGCCCGGATCAGACCACCGCCGTCCGCGACGCCCTGGCGACGAAGGTGCCCACCTACGCCCTGCCGGACGAGCCGCTGCTCACCGCGCCGACCGTCGGTGATCTGCTGGACGCATGCGACGGCACGCTGCACAGCGGCGACGCGACCATGCTGCAGCGCGAGGCACTCGGCATCGTGGTGGCCGCCATGACGCTGCCCAACGTGCTCGACCGGCTCGTCGACGCAGGCGTGGTCGTGACGCCAGCGGACCGGTCCGACGTGCTGCTCGGCGTGCTCCTCGCCCACTCGTCCCAGACCTTTCCGGCCCTCACCGGCATCGTCCTCAACGGCGGCGTCGAGCTACCCGCGTCGGTATCCCGGCTGATCGAGGGTCTCGACCAACGGCTGCCCATCGTCATCACCGAGGGCGACACCTACCAGACGGCCACCCAGCTTGCGAGCGCCCGCGGCAGGCTCTCGCGGGAGTCGCCGCGCAAGGTCGAGACGGCGCTGGCGCTGTTCGACGAGCACGTCGATGGTCCCGAGCTGCTCCGCCAGCTCGACGTCACCCGCAGCGACGTCGTCACCCCGCTGATGTTCGAGCACACGCTCATCGATCGGGCCCGTGCCCAGCGCCGGCACATCGTCCTGCCCGAAGGCGCCGAGGAGCGCATCCTTCGGGCGGCCGACATCCTGCTCCGGCGGGGCGTCGCCGACCTGACCCTCCTGGGAGACGCGTCGGCCATACGCACCAGGGCCGAGCAGTTGGGTCTCGACGTCGGGGCGGCCGAGATCGTCGATCCGCACGATCAGCTACTGCGTGAGCGGTTCGCCGCCGAGTACGCACGACTGCGCGCGCACAAGGGCGTGACCCTCGACGCCGCCCGCGACGTCGTCGTCGACGTCTCGTACTTCGGCACGATGATGGTCCTGCTCGGCCTTGCCGACGGCATGGTGTCCGGCGCGGTGCACACCACCGCTCACACGATCCGTCCCGCGTTCGAGGTGGTGAGGACGAGGCCCGGGGTCTCGATCGTGTCGAGCATCTTCTTCATGTGCCTGTCGGACCGCGTTCTCGTCTACGGCGACTGCGCGATCAACCCGGACCCGACGGCGGAGCAGCTCGCCGAGATCGCGGTCTCATCCGCCGAGACGGCCGCCCAGTTCGGTGTCGAGCCGCGCATCGCCATGCTGTCGTACTCCACCGGCGAGTCCGGGAGCGGTGCCGAGGTGAACAAGGTGCGGCAGGCGACGGCCATGGTGCGTGAGCGGCGCCCGGACTTGTCCGTCGACGGCCCGATCCAGTACGACGCCGCCGTAGACGCGAGCGTGGCCCAGACCAAGCTGCCCGGCAGCGAGGTCGCCGGCCGTGCGACCGTGTTCGTGTTCCCCGACCTGAACACCGGCAACAACACCTACAAGGCGGTCCAGCGCTCGGCCGGCGCAGTCGCGGTAGGACCGGTCCTGCAAGGCCTGCGCAAGCCGGTGAACGACCTGTCCCGCGGTGCGCTCGTGCGCGACATCGTGAACACGGTGGCGATCACGGCGATCCAGGCCGCCACCTCGCCGATCACGTCGAGTCTCTCCCCCGAGTCGGGGGCGCAACCGACATGATCACGGGCAGGGTGCTCGTCCTCAACTGCGGCTCGTCCTCGATCAAGTACCAGCTCATCGACGTGGCGGACGGGCGGGCACTCGCCAAGGGGCTGGCCGAGCGCATCGGGGAGCCGGACGGGCATCTGCGCCACCACGGCACGGATAGCGAGGTCGTCCGCGACGACCCCATCCCCGACCACGTGTCGGCAATGCGTGCGATCCTCGCCGGCTTCGAGGAGGCCGGACCCGAGCTTGCCCGGAGCGACCTGGCGGCGGTGGGACATCGGGTGGTGCATGGTGGCGAGCGGTTCACAAATCCGACACTGATCGACGACGGCGTGGTCGACGCAGTGGACGACCTCGCCACGCTCGCGCCGCTGCACAACCCGGCGAATGCAACCGGCATCAGGGTCGCCCGGAAGGTGCTGCCCGACCTTCCCCACGTCGCCGTCTTCGACACGGCGTTCCACCACAGCCTGCCGCCGCATGCGAGCACCTACGCCGTACCGCCCGCCTGGCGTGCCGACCACGGCGTTCGCCGTTACGGCTTCCACGGCACGTCCGTCGCGCACGTCACCCGCGAGGCCTGCCAAATGCTCGGCGGGGAGGTCGACGACTGCAACCTGATCGTGCTCCACCTGGGCAACGGGGCAAGCGCCTCGGCCATCGCGGGCGGTCGCAGCATCGACACCTCGATGGGGCTGACGCCGCTGGAGGGACTGGTCATGGGCACCCGCAGTGGCGACGTCGATCCGGCGATCATTGCCTACCTGCACCGGGTGGCGGACGTATCGGCACAAGACGTCGACGACCAGCTCAACCGGGAAAGCGGGCTGCTCGGCCTGGCCGGAGCCAACGACATGCGCGAGGTGCACCGGCGGGCCGACGCCGGTTCGCAGGACGCCCAGCTCGCTCTCGACGTGTACTGCTACCGGTTGCGCAAGTACGTGGGCGCCTACTACGCGGCCCTCGGACGCGTGGACGCGATCGTGTTCACGGCCGGGATCGGCGAGAACGACGCCGAGGTGCGGGCGCGCTCGCTCGCGGGGCTCGAGCGGCTCGGCGTCGTGATCGATCCCGCGCGCAACGCCTCTCCGCGGCGCGACGCTCGGTCGATCTCGCCGGACGGAGCCGACCTCGCCGTCCTGGTCGTCCCGACGAACGAGGAACTGGAGATCGCCCGGCAGGCGCTCGCGGTCGCTCGGGCCTAGGACCGGCGTCGGGCCTTCGCCGTCAGCCGCCCTGGCCGCCCGGTCCGCTGTCCGGCCTGATTCCGATGACGACGGCCGCGTTCAGCTCGTCGGAGCTGACCATCCGTGGGATCAGCCCGTCGCGGGCGAAGGTCTCGACGGCCCCTACCGCCTGGCGCTCGCTCGTCTCGACGAGGAGGTGGCCGCCCGGTGCCAGCCACCGCGGCGCCGCGGCGCTGATCCGACGCACCAGGTCGAGCCCGTCCCGGCCTCCGTCGAGTGCTACTCGTGATTCGTGCAGGCGGGCCTCGGGTGCCATGAACCCGATTGCCTCGGTGGGGACGTACGGTGCATTGGCTACCAGGATGTCGACGCGACCCATCAGCGTCCGCGGCAGCGCCTCGTACAGGTCGCCTTCGTACACACGACCATCGGTCACGGGGATGTTGCGGCGTGCGCACCTCACCGCGGCAGGATCGATGTCGACGGCGTGCAGCTCGGCCACGTCCGCGGCCGCCAGTAGTGCGGCGCCGACCGCGCCCGAGCCGCAGCACAGGTCGACGACGACGGCTCGCGGGCCGGCGAGGGCGGCGGCCCGGCGGACGAGCACCTCGGTGCGACGGCGAGGCACGAAGACTCCGGGTTCCACAGCTATCCGCAGGCCGCAGAACTCCGCCCAGCCGAGAACCTGCTCGAGGGGATGGCCGGCAACGCGCCGTTCCACCATGCCTTCGAGGTCGGACGGGCTGCGCGCCTCCGAGATGAGCAACTGCGCCTCGTCGTCGGCAAAGACACACCCTGCTGCCCGTAGCCGGGTGACGATGACGGATCGCGGCAGAGCGGAGGGAGAGGCGGACATGACAGCGCCTACTCGTCGCGATGGGCGAGCTCGGGCGCGAACGCGGGCACGCAGACCGCGATGTAGTCCGCGCCGTCCGGCCCGGCCGAGTACCGCACCCGTTCGCCGGCATGGGTCATTACGGCCTGGCCGGCGTGTACCTCCGTGCGGCCGCCTCGGTGCTCGACCACGACGCTTCCCGAGAGCACCAGCGTGACCTCGTCGAAGTCCGGAGACTGCGCCGGCTCCTGCCAGCCGGTCGGTGCCCGCATCCTGGCGAGCGAGACGCCGTCGCTTTCCGACGCCACCCGGCCGACGTACTCGTCGATGAGCTTGCCTCCTGGAACCGGGATCCGCGCCGGGTTGTCGATCAGCCGCACCATGCCCCGAGCGTACGGCGGCAGCATCGGACACCGTCCGGCGCCGCCCGACGCGCCGCAACGGGTCAGTCGACCCGCTCGATCACCAGCGGCAGCAGGTCCGGCCGGGAGCCGCGGGGTGCGATCTGGTACGCGCCTTCCAGCGCCGCCAGCGCTCGCTCGAAACGATCCGGCTCGTCGGTGTGCAGCGTCAGCAGCGGCTCCCCGGCTCGGACGAATGCACCGGGCTTCGCGTGCATCTCCACACCGGCGCCCGCCTGCACCCGGTCCTCCTTGCGCGCTCGGCCGGCTCCGAGCCGCCACGCCGCGACACCGACGCCATACGCGTCGAGGCTGGTCAGGACCCCGTCAGCGGGTGCCAGGACCGTATGCTTCTCCGCTGCGACGGGAAGCGGAGCATCCTGGTCTCCTCCCTGCGCGGCAATCATGGCCCGCCACACGTCCATCGCCGAGCCGTCCTCGAGAGCGTCCGCAGGGTCCTTGCCGCCGTCGAGCCCCGCCGCCGTCAGCATCTCCCGAGCCAGCGCGACGGTGAGCTCCACGACGTCCTGCGGACCGCCGCCGGCCAGGATTTCCACCGACTCCCGGACCTCGAGGGCGTTGCCTGCGGTCAGCCCGAGGGGGGTCTGCATGTTGGTCAGCAGCGCGACGGTACGGACGCCGGCGTCGGTACCCAGGTCCACCATCGTCCGGGCCAGCTCGCGCGCGGTCTCGACGTCCTTCATGAACGCGCCGGAGCCCACCTTGACGTCGAGCACGAGCGCACCGGTGCCCTCTGCGATCTTCTTGCTCATGATCGATGACGCGATCAGCGGGACCGCCTCGACTGTCCCCGTGACGTCGCGCAGCGCGTAGAGCTTCCGGTCGGCCGGTGCCAGGTCGGCTCCGGCTGCACAGACGACGGCGCCGACCGACTGCAGCTGGGACAGCATCTCCTCCGGCGACAGCGACGCCTTCCAGCCGGTGATCGACTCGAGCTTGTCCAGCGTTCCGCCGGTGTGCCCCAGGCCCCGCCCCGACAGCTGCGGCACGGCTGCTCCGCAGGCGGCGACCGTGGGCGCGAGCGGAAGCGTGATCTTGTCGCCGACACCTCCGGTCGAGTGCTTGTCGGTCGTGGGCCGCCCGACGGCCGACCAGTCCATCCGCGAACCGGTCGACACCATCGCGCCCGTCCAGCGGGCCACCTCGCGGCGCGACATGCCGCGCAGCAGGATCGCCATCGCCAGGGCGGCCATCTGCTCCTCCGCGACGGCGCCGCGGGTGTACGCGTCGACGACCCAGTCGACCTGCTCGTCGGACAGTTCGCCGCCGTCGCGCTTGGTCCGGATCACCTCGACGGCGTCGAATGGCTCGGCCACGCGACCGATCCTCCCCGACGCCGCCGATGGAAGCCACCGTGCTCAGCCGCAGGCGAACGCCCGTGGGCTCTGCTTCCTGAGATCATTCGTCGAGGGGCCGCAGCCGGCCCACCACCACGATGCGCACCTCGACCCCCTCGACCTCGTCCGGCAGCTCCGGCACATCGGTCTCGTCGACGATGTTGACCCGTACGGCGTACCGACCTTTGGAGCGTGCGATTCCGACTCCGTTGACCCGGGGATCGTCGGCGAGCCGCTCGCGCAGGACCTCCTTCGCCGCCCGCGCTGCGTCCCGGCTCGTGGGTGGCTGCCCCGCGTCGGTCATGGCTGCATCAACCGCACGCCGAGTTGGTCCAGCACTACGCCGAACGGATTGCAGTACGTCAGGCCCTGGGCCTCCGGACCACCGCGCTCGCTGCCGGCGAAGAGCAGCCCGACGGCACGCAGCCGGTCAGGGGCGTAGACGACCGATCCGCTGTCGCCGCCGGCCGAGAACGGCCCCGGACCGTCTCCGGTCACCTCGATCTGGTCGTCGAAGCTCACTGTGCCGACGGGGTACTCGACCCGCAGGCCGTCCAGTTCGATGGCTGTGATCCGGCCACGAGTGAGCCCGGTGGTGCGCCCGACCTTCTCGACGTGGTCGTCGTCGTCGGCCGCGACCCAGCCGGCGAGCATTCCGGCCGGGTACGCGATCTCGACGTCGACGCCTGCGTCCACCGTGGCCGTCGCCCCGTCGACGACGTTCGTGCCCCCGAGTCGTAGCGGCACGGCACGGTGCAGCACGCCGATCCGGTCGCCGCCCACGCTGCCACCGTCGGCCGGACCGGGTTGCAGGACGACGTCGCCCACCGAAGCCCGGTCGGAGTCGGCCAGCACATGGTTGTTGGACAGTACGAGCACGGCGCCGTCCTCCCCCGACGAGACGAAGGCACCGATCGTTCCGGCGGTCACGGCGACGTGAGCAACCGAGAGCCCCGGCCGCAGCGGCCGGCTGCGCGCCTGCAGTTCCTGCGGGGTCCATTGTTGCGGCCGGACGGCCCCCACCTCGCGGATGTCACAGTCGTCGCCGGCGAGAGCCAGGCCTCGGGCTACCATCTCGCCGCTCAGCGGCGAGCCCTGGGAGAAGCGCACGGCGACGCCGTACCTGCGCACTCCCAGCAGGCCGACGCCCACCGCGACATCGGTGCGTCCCGGTACCGGCGCCACGTCGGCCTCGGCCGCCAACACGGTGGCGTCGGAGAGCAGCTGCGCCTTGATCTCGCGAGCGGTGCTGATCCGCACTGGACACGCTCCGGGTGGTCGGTCGGCCTACGGCCACTCTGACATTTTCCTTCGGCTCACCGGGCGAAATGCTCCCTGGATTCCGGGCGCAGCAACGCCCACAGCCCGAGTGCCGGACCGAACAGCTGCCCGACGAACCAGAACTCGCCATCGACGACGGCGCGGACGACCCAACCGACCGCGATCAGCACCAGCACGACGATGGCAGCGACGTAGGCCCACCTCTCGTGGCGCCGAAGCCGCCACCCCACGAGCAGCAGGACGGCTCCGGTGGCCATGACCGTCATGCCTGCGAGCGCCCGGCCGGTCGACCGATCCGTGACACCGATGGTGCCCGCGATGATGGCGAGCACGCCGACGACGATCATGGCCAGGGCGACGTATCCGACGGCTTTCGGCACCGTTTCGGGCCTACGCGGCGTTCCGGGCGTGCTCATGTCATCAACTCCTCCGCGCTAAAGGCCTGCGGCAGGAGCTCGCTCATCGGCAGGATGCCCTGCGGCGTGTCGACGAGCAGGTCGGGCCCCCCGTGCTCCCAGAGCAGCTGACGGCACCGGCCACAGGGCATGAGCCGCTGCCCATGACCACCGACGCAGGTGACGGCGACCAGGCGTCCTCCCCCGCCGGCATGCAGCGACGACACGACACCGCACTCCGCGCAGAGCACGACGCCGTACGCCGCGTTCTCGACGTTGCACCCGACGACGGTCCGGCCGTCGTCGACCAGCGCGGCCGCGCCGACCGGGAACCGGGAGTACGGAGCATATGCCCGCGCGACGACGTCCGCCGCGGCATCGCGCAAGGCGTTCCAGTCCACCTTCATCGACGGCGCCTCACGACTTCACGTACGGCTCGCCGTCCGCGGCCGGTGCGCGTACTCGCCCGACCAGTCCCGCCACGGCGAAGATCGTCGCCAGGTAGGGCGCCATCAGCATGAACTCGCTCGGGATCGGCGTCCCGATGATGCCGAGCACGCTTTGAAGGTTGTTGGCGAAGCCGAACAGCAGCGCAGCACCCAACGCACCGATCGGGGTCCAGCGGCCGAAGATCATGGCCGCGAGAGCAATGAACCCCTGGCCGGCCGACATCTCCTTGCTGAAGGAGCCGACGTTGCCGAGGGTGAAGAAGGCGCCGCCCAGACCGGCGACCATGCCACCGAGCAATACGTTGCGGAACCGGATCGCGTTGACCCTGATGCCGAGGGTGTCGGCCGCCTGGGGATGCTCGCCGACCGCGCGCACCCGTAGTCCCCACCGGGTGCTGAACAGCGCGACGTGCACCGCGATCACGGCGATGTACATGAGGTAGACGATGACGGTCTGGTTGAACACGACCGGGCCGATCACCGGGATGTCGCCCAGCACGGGGATCTTGATCCGGGACAGCCGGCCCGGTGTGTTCCACGTCGCCCCCTCGGGAGCGAGCAGGCGCCCGTAGAGGAAGTTCGTCACGCCCAGCACGAGTACGTTCAGCACGACGCCGACGATGATCTGGTTGACGATGTACTTGATCGTGAACACGGCCAGCACGACAGCCACCAGGAGGCCGGCGAAGATTGCCGCAACGATCCCGGCCAGATGGCTGTCGGTCAGGCTCGCGACCACGGCCGACAAGAAGGCGCCGGCAAGCAGCTGGCCTTCGATCGCGATGTTGATGACGCCGGCTCGCTCGCACAGGACACCGGACAGGGCGCCGAACACGATGGGCACCGACAGTGCAAGGGTGCCCGACAGCAAGCTCGTGAACGAGATCTGCGCGCCCGCTACCGCCCAGACCAGGAAGGCAAGCACGAACGCGACGCCGAAGGTCACCATCAGCCAGGTGGGCACGCCCGCACCGCTGCCCACCAGGACGAAGGAATAGGCCGCGATCGCGAGGCAGACAGCCCCGAGGATCAGCGCAACGGGCTTCGCCGGAACCGTGATCGGGTCGATCTGCACGAAGTCCGATGCGGTCGAGATGCCGAACGTGCTCTCATCTCCCGGCTGGCCCAACAGCCCGAACACGACGAAGGCCAGCACGCCGAAGAAGGTGAACGCGATCGGCGCCTTCCAGCTTCGGGTCTTGATCTCGGCATGGGTGACGACCGTTACGGGTGCCGTCACGGTGCTCACGTCTTCCACCCCTTCGACAACTCGCCGATCGGGCTTCGGACCTCGGCGACACGGATCCGGAAGATCGACCTGACCAGGGGTGGCGCCGCGATGAACAGGACGACGAGCGACTGGACGACCAGCACGATGTCGATCGGGGTGCCGGTGCCGGCCTGCATCGTGACGCCACCGGCACGCAGCGCGCCGAACAATGTGCCCGCCGCGACCGTTCCCCACGGGGAGGCCCGGCCGAGGAGGGCCACGGTGATGGCGTCGAATCCGAATCCTGACGAGATGCCCGTCGTGAGCACCCGTTCGGTTCCCAGTACCTGGGCCACCCCGGCGAGGCCGGCGCGTGCTCCGGCGATGAGCATGACGTTGGTGTAGGACCTCTCGACCGACATGCCGGCCGTGCGTGCCGCGTGCGGGTTGGCGCCGACCGCCCGGAACTGGAACCCCACAGTGCTGCGCGACAGCAGCCACCAGACGAACACGGCGGCGAGCAGTACGAGGATGAAGCCGAGGTGGAGCCGCGAGCTGGAACCGAGCAGTCGGGGAAGCTGCGCGCTCTCGACGATCGGTGGGCTGATCGGGTTGGACGCGCCAGGCCGCTGAAACAGCGACGTCGTCAGGAGGTACAGGATGAGGAACCGGGCGACGTAGTTGAGCATGATCGTGGTGATCACCTCGTGCGCGCCGGTCTTCGCTTTGACAAAGCCCGCGATGCCACCCCAGATCGCGCCGCCGAGCATTCCGGCCAACACGCCGAGAAGCAGGTGGAAGGCGATCGGCAGATCCCAGGTGAAGCCGACGTATGCCGCCAGGATCGCCCCGACGATGATCTGTCCTTCGGCGCCGATGTTGAACAGCCCGGTCCGAAACGCCAGTGCCACCGACAGCCCGGCCGCGATCAACGGAGTCGCGTTGGTGAATGTCTCGCCCAGCGGTCGCAGTGCCCGGCCGATGCTGTACTCGCTGAAGTCGATGATCGAGCCGCGGAACATCGCACTGTAGGCGTTGCTGACCGACTCCCATGCGGCGCTGAGCGCGTCGCCCGGCCGCGAGAAGAAGTACACCCCGGCGTCCTGGACACGGGGGTCGGACACCGCGATCAGGACGGCACCCAGGAGCAGCGCCAACAGGACCGACAGCACGGTGAGCAGCGCGGTGCCGCCGGTCAACTCACGGACGAACCTACGACCCCACGCCTCTTCCTGGGGTACGCCCGGAGTGCGGGCATGACGGCCGGGGTCGGGTGCGCCGGCTTCCGTGGGCTCGACGGCATCGCTACCGTGGGGATCCGGTGGGCCGGGCGGGTGCCGCTCGTCGCTCACGACGGCTCTCCGTCCGGTGGCCCAGGCGTCGCTCCGTCACCGGTAGCGACCTCGTCGACGTGCTCGACCACAGTGGGATGGGCCTCGGCCTGCGCGGCGGCCTCCTCGGGTGGGATGCCGGCCATCATGAGACCGAGCGTGTCGCGATCGGTGTCTCCGTCGACGATGCCGACGATCCGGCCGCGGCACATGACGGCGATCCGGTCGGCGAGAGCGCTCACCTCGTCCAGCTCCGTCGTCACGATGATCACCGGCGTGCCCTGGTCACGCTCATGCACGATGCGCTGGTGCACGAACTCGATGGACCCGACGTCGAGCCCCCGGGTGGGCTGTGACGCGAGGAGAAGCTTCAACGGCCGCGACAGCTCCCGGGCCACGACGACCTTCTGCTGATTGCCGCCCGACAACGTGCCGGCCTCGGTGTCGGTGCTGGTGGTGCGGATGTCGAACTCCTGCACCCGCCGTTCGGCGTTCCTGCGGAGCTCGCCGAGCCTGAGCGAGAGGCCGCCTCCGAACGGGGGCCGATCGTAGCGGTCGAGGACCAGGTTCTCGGCGACGGAGAAGCTCGACACCAGCCCGTCGACCGTGCGGTCCTCGGGCACGAATCCGACACCCGCCGCGAGGACCTCGCGTACCCCCCGGCCGGCGAGCTCCGCGCCGCCGAGCCGGACGGATCCGGCCACCATCGGGCGCAGGCCGAGGATCGCCTCGGCCAGCTCGGTCTGCCCGTTTCCCTGGACGCCGGCCACGGCGAGGATCTCGCCGGTTCGCACCTCGAACGAGACGTCGTCGACGACGACGAACCCGCCTTCGTCGGCCACGGTGAGGCTCTCGACGGCGAACGTCGCCTCGCCCGGGGAAGCAGGCGCCTTGTCGACGGTGAGGCTGACGGCGCGGCCGACCATCATCGACGCCAGTTCGGACTCCGCCGCCGTCGGGAGTGCCTCGCCTACGACCCGGCCGCGGCGCAGCACGGTGATCCGGTCGGCGATCGCCCTCACCTCGCGCAGCTTGTGCGTGATGAACACGATCGATGTACCGGATGCCTTGAGCTGGCGCATGATCTCGATCAGCTCGTCGGTCTCCTGCGGGGTGAGGACTGCCGTCGGCTCGTCGAGAATCAGGACGTTCGCCTTGCGTACCAGCGCCTTGATGATCTCGACCCGCTGCTGAACGCCGACCGGGATGTGCTCGACGAGCGCGTCCGGGTCGACGTTGAACCCGTACCGCTCGGAGATCTCACGGACCTGGAGGCGCGCGGCGTCCATGTCCAGGAAGCCGCCTCCGCGAACGTGCTCCTGTCCGAGCATGACGTTCTCGGCGACGGTGAAGACCGGCACGAGCATGAAGTGCTGGTGCACCATCCCGATGCCCGCGGCCATGGCGTCGCCGGGCCCGTCGAACGTGACCTTCTGGTCATCGACCAGGATCTGACCGTCGTCGGGCTCGTAGAGGCCGTAGAGCACGTTCATCAGCGTGCTCTTGCCCGCACCGTTCTCACCGAGCAGGCAGTGGATCTCTCCTGGTTCGATGACCAGGTCGATCGCATCGTTGGCAACGAGGGTGCCGAACCGTTTGGTGATGCCTCGCAGTTCCAGCTTCACCGGGTGACCGCCTCCTCCGGCGCGAGCGTCGCCGCTCACCGCGGGGCGCGACCCCGCCGTCAGGTTGCCTGGGCAAGAAGTACCGTAACGTCCGCGCGCCGGGGAGGACGAGAAATCCCGTCCTCCCCGGCAGGCAAGCTACCCGCAGACCCGAGAGCCTAGAAGGACGCGTCGGAGCTGACCTCCAGTTCGCCGTCGATGATCTGCTGCTTGAGCTCCTCGACCTCGTCCTTGAGCTCCTGGGGGACCTCGGAGTCGAGGTCGTGGTACGGAGCTATCCCGACGCCGTCGTTCTCCAGGGTGCCGATGAACGGGTCGCTGGAGAAGTTGTCGCCGGCGGTCTCGGTCGCGGCCTCCTGCACGGCGACGGCGATTCCCTTGAGCACGCTGGTGAGAAGAAGCACGCGGAACTCGGGCAACGTCTCGTACCCGTCGGCGTCAACCCAGATGATCTTGACGTTGCCTGCCTCCTCCGCGGCGACCGCGGCGCTCTCGCCGATCGGCCCGGCCACCGGAAGCAGGATGTCGGCGCCCTGCTGGATCAGGTTGTCGCTGATCGTGCGAGCCACACCGGAGTTGGCGAAGTCACCGACGAACTGGCCCTCCTGGGTCGCCTTGTCCCAGCCGAGGACCTCGACGTTCTCGCCCTTCTCCTCGTTCCAGTGCGCAACACCGTCGGCGAAGCCGTCCATGAAGATCGTGACCGTCGGGATCTTCAGCCCACCCCAGGTGCCAACCTTGTCGGTCTCGCTCATTCCCGCGGCGAGGTATCCGGCGAGGAACGCCGCCTCGTGGGTGTTGAAGACCAGCGGCTTGATGTTGTCGATGGTCACCGGCGCGAACGTGGTCGGGTCGGTGTACAGGAAGTCGACGATGGCGAACCGCTCCTCCGGGTTGGCCTTTGCTGCCTCGTCGGTCGCCTGGGCGAGCAGGAATCCCACCGTGACGATCAGTCCGCACTCGTCGGACACCATCGCCTGCACGTTCGGCGCGTAGTCGGCCTCGGAGTTCGACTCGGCGAACTTCGGCTCTAAGGTGAGGCCCTCGTCGAACGCATCCTGCAGGCCGCGGTAGGCCGACTCGTTGAACGACTTGTCGTTGATCCCGCCCTCGTCGGAGACCATGCAGGTCTGGAAGTCGCTCGTGGCGGCCGTCTCGTCGCCGCCCGCCGTCGTGTCGTCGTCGTCATCGGGTGCTTCACCACATGCCGCCGCGAACAGCGCCACGGCGCTGGCCACCCCAGCAAGTCGAAGTGTCTTGTTCACGTGCCCTCCAGGCCCCGCCGGTGTACAGATCTGGGCGGCAAGACTATAGCTCCGCCCAACCGCACCCGACCGAAGCAAGGGCCCGATGCCGACCTGTGACCTTGCAGGGCGGGACCACCGTCCGCACCGTGCCGAACGGGCTAGACCGCGGACGGTGGCTCGTAGACACCCCAGACATCGCGCAAGGCGTCGCAGACCTCGCCGACGGTGGCCTTAGCGGCCAACGCCTCGCGCATCGGGTCGAGCACGTTGGCCGTTCCCGAAGCGGCCGTTCGCAGCGCGTCGAGGGTGCGGGAGACCTCGGCAGCGGACCGGTCGGCACGCAACGTGGCGAGCCTCCGCGCCTGCGCCTCCTCGATCGTGGGGTCGACCTGCAGGGGCTCGTACGGCTCCCCGCCGTCGGTTGTGAAACGGTTCACCCCGACGACGGTGCGCTCGCCGCTGTCGATCTCACGGGCGATCGCATAGGCGGAGCGCTCGATCTCACCCTTCTGGAACCCACGCTCGATCGCATGGACGGCACCGCCGAGGTCCTCGACCTGCTCCATGAGGTCGAGCGTGGCCGCCTCCAGGTCGTCGGTCAGCGACTCGACGACGTAGGAGCCCGCGAACGGGTCGACGGTTCGCGTGACATCGGTTTCGTAGGCGAGCACCTGCTGGGTCCGCACGGCGAGCCGGGCGGCCTTCTCGGTCGGCAACCCGATCGCCTCGTCGTAGGAGTTCGTGTGCAGCGACTGGGTACCGCCCAGAACGGCCGCGAGTCCCTGGACGGTCACCCGGACCAGGTTGACCTCCGGCTGCTGGGCAGTGAGTTGGACACCGGCCGTCTGGGTGTGGAACCGGAGCATCTGTGACCTCGGGTCGGTCGCCCCGAATTCGTCTCGCATGACCCGCGCCCAGATCCGTCGCGCCGCACGGAACTTCGCCACCTCTTCCAGCAGCGTCGTCCGGGACACGAAGAAGAACGACAGCCGCGGTGCGAACTCGTCGACGTCGAGGCCGGCTCCCAACGCCGCGCGGACGTACTCCCGCCCGTTGGCCAGCGTGAAGGCGACCTCTTGAACGGGTGTCGCTCCCGCCTCGGCCATGTGGTACCCGGAGATCGAGATCGTGTTCCAGCGCGGGATCTCGCGGCGACAGTAGCCGAAGATGTCGCTGGTCAGCCGGAGTGAGGCGGCCGGCGGGTAGATGTAGGTGCCCCGCGCGATGTACTCCTTGAGCACGTCGTTCTGGAGGGTTCCGGTGAGCTTCGCGCCCGGGACGCCCTGTTCCGCCCCGACAAGTTGGTACAGCAGGAGGAGAAGCGCCGCCGGCGCGTTGATCGTCATCGAGGTCGAGACCTGGTCCAGCGGGATGCCGTCGAACAGCGTCCGCATGTCCTCGACCGAGTCGATCGCAACGCCGACCTTACCCACCTCGCCATGAGAGACCGGCGCGTCGGAGTCGTACCCCATCTGGGTGGGCAGGTCGAACGCGACGCTCAGCCCACCGGTACCCGCGGCGACGAGCTGGTGATACCGCCGGTTCGACTCTGCCGCCGTTCCGAACCCGGCGTACTGCCGCATGGTCCACGGCCGTCCCGTGTACATCGTCGGATAGACGCCGCGCGTGTACGGATACTCCCCCGGCCGGCCGAGTCGCTCGTGCGGATCCCACCCGTCGAGCGCCTCCGGGCCGTAGACCGGCGCGAACGCCAGACCGGACTCGGTACGGGCGCCGTCGTCGGTCATGGCTCACACGGTAGTGAGCGGAGCGCCTAATGGCTGCGTGAGGTTTCGCACGCTCGAGTTCACGCCGTCAGCCGATCGCGTGGACCGACGTCTGGTTGTTGGCACGCACGACAAGGAAGCGCTCGCCCCGGGTCGACCTGGACCGCGTCGACCTGGACCTCGTCGGAAACGTGTGCCGCCCCCGGTCCAGCGGCCCATCGTGGATGCGCTGCTCGTGAGCCCGGTAGAGCGCGTCGAGTCGGTGCAGGATGATGCTCACGGTTGCCGGCCGCCGCAAGGTGATCACCACACGGTCGTCGCCGGGGAGGAGTCCTGCGGCCGTGACGAGCCGTGAGTCGGGGCCCGGGTCGGTCAGCGCCTGCTGCACCTGGGCGACCAGCAGCGGTGTGATGGGGGCGAGCCCGTCGACCACCTTGAGCGCGGGGTTCTGGGCCTTCAACGCCGATACCAGCGGCTCCCGACGGCCGCCCGGCACGGCGCGGCCGAGCGCGATCACGTCGACCGTGCTGCCGTCGACATGGGTGCGAGCGTGCTCGAAGTCGGTGTCCTCGCGAACGTGCATCCCCTCCTTGCGAAGGGCATCGGCGAGCCGGTCGAGCACCCGGGCCCGCTTACCCACCAGCAGCACGCGAGGGGTCGCCGCCACCACATCACCTCGCCGGTCAAGTCACCCAATGATCCATGATCTTGGCGCCACCCGTCTCGGAAGCGGTAGCCCAGTGTCTCGTATGTCGAGACTCAGGTCAGTGATGGCCCATGCCGACGGGCCGCTGGGAACGGCGACTCACAGCTTCTCGACAGGGGCATAGCGAAGCAGCAGGGTCTTCAGGCCGGAGTCACCGAAGTCGACCGTCGCCTGGGCATGCTCGCCCGCCCCGGATGTGGCGACGACGGTGCCGAGCCCGAACGCGTCGTGGGTGACGCGGTCGCCGGCGGACAGGACCGGAACGGCCCGTTCGGGCTTGCTCGTGCCGGCAGCTCGACGGTACGAGACGCCGCCGGACCCGTTCGACGAGCTGGGCGTCCACCGGGTCTGGTCGGCCTCCGTTCGGCGCCAGTTCAGTAGCTCCGCCGGGATCTCGTCCAGGAACCGCGACGGGGGGTTGTGGCTGGGCGCTCCCCAGGCGCTGCGGACGATGGCCCGCGACAGGTACAGCCGCTCCCTGGCCCGGGTTATGCCGACGTACGCCAGCCGGCGCTCTTCCTCGAGCTCGCGCGGCTCGGAGAGCGAGCGCTGGTGTGGAAAGACACCGTCCTCGAGGCCGGTGAGGAACACCACGGGGAACTCGAGACCCTTGGCCGTGTGCAGCGTCATCAGTGTGACGACACCACCGTGGTCCTCGCCCTCTGGAATGTCGTCGGCGTCGGCGACGAGGCTCACCTGCTCGAGGAATCCAGTGAGCATCCCGGCGTCCTCCACTCCGGCCGCCGATGCCTCGAACTCGCCGGCCACCGCGACCAGTTCACGCAGGTTGTCTGCGCGGGTCTCGTCCTGCGGGTCGTGAGACGCAGCGAGCTCCGCGAGATATCCGGTGCGATCGAGGACGGCCTCCAGCACGGCCGCCGGCGGGGCACCGTCGGCAGCGACGGCCCGCAGGTCGTCGATCATCGCCACGAACGACTCGATCGCCCGCACCGACCTCGACGCGATGCCAGGCGCGTCGGAGGCACGGCGCAGCGCCTGCCAGAACGTCGTGCCTTCCCGCTGTGCCAGGGCCTCCACGGCAGCCTCGGCACGGTCGCCGATTCCCCGTCGTGGCATGTTGAGGATCCGCCGAAGCGACACGGAGTCGTCGGGGTTGGCCAGCGTGCGCAGATAGGCCAGCGCGTCGCGCACCTCGCGGCGCTCGTAGAACCGGACGCCACCCACCACCCGGTATGGCAGCCCCACCCGGATGAAGACCTCTTCCATGACCCTGGACTGAGCGTTGGTCCGGTAGAAGACCGCGACGTCTCCGGCCCTGGCCAGGCCCTCGTCGGAGAGGCGGTCGATCTCCTCGGCGACGAACTGTGCCTCCATGTGCTCGTTGTCGGCGACGTACCCGACGACCTTCGGGCCGTCGCCGCTGTCGGTCCACAGCCGCTTGGGCTTGCGGTCCGGATTTCGTGAGATGACGGCGTTGGCTGCGGAGAGGATGGTCTGGCTCGACCGGTAGTTCTGCTCGAGCAAGATCACCCGAGCGTCAGGGTAGTCGGCCTCGAATTGCAGGATGTTGCGGATCGTGGCGCCCCGAAAGGCATAGATCGACTGGTCGGCGTCGCCGACGACGCACAGTTCTGCAGGAGACAACTCCGGTGTCGAAGAGGAGCCCCCGACCAGGTCGCCGTCGACGGTACGCCGCTCACGTGTTCCCACCAGCTCTTTGACCACCACGTATTGGGCGTGGTTGGTGTCCTGGTACTCATCGACCAGGACGTGGCGGAACCTGCGCCGGTAGTGTTCGGCGACCTCCGGAAAGGCCTGCAGGAGGTGCACGGTCGTCATGATCAGGTCATCGAAGTCGAACGCGTTGGCCTCGCCCAGCCGCCGCTGGTAGAAGCCGTAGGCCTCGGCGATGATCTTCTCGTGATGCGTGGACGCCTGAGCCGCCGCCGTCTCGTGGTCGATCAACTCGTTCTTCAGGTTGCTGACCTGGGCGCCGAACGACCGGGGCGGGAACCGCTTGGGGTCCAGGTCCAGGTCGCGGCAGACCAGCGTCATCAGCCGCTGCGCGTCCGCCGCGTCGTAGATGGAGAAGCTGGAGGTGAAGCCCAGCTGCTTGGACTCCCGGCGCAGGATGCGCACGCAGGCGGAGTGGAAGGTGGACACCCACATCGCCTTGGCCCGCGACCCGACCAGGGCGGCCACCCGCTCCTTCATCTCGCCGGCCGCCTTGTTGGTGAAGGTG